>JAHRAL010000052.1 GCA_020027325.1 Cenarchaeum sp.
CGTGTGTGTGATTGCCGGAATTACGCTGGTCCACCGTGTCATCAGGGCAGCATGCGCCCTGCGTACCTAGCGCAGCCTGCCGCGCTTGCGGCGCGAGTCAGCCGAGCGTATCTTTAGTATCCCAAAGTGTATCGCACACGATATACAGTACCACTTTAGGACCTTGGGGGATGCAATGTATGTGCCGGCCTGGCGGAGCTCTTTTGCGAGCTGGTGTTCGACGAGGTTCAGCCTAGATGTAACTTTTTTGGCCTTGTCCTTTGGAACCGTCTGGCCGCAGTTTGTGCACTGGACGGTTCCTGACGAACCCTTGCCACCTTTCTTTCTTCCTCTGCTTGCGCGCTTTAGCGGCATGACTCGCATCAATAATGCCTGCTTATATTCTTGATGGAGATGTGTGCGCTGATATCTTGAAAAGTTTGGCAGGTTCTATTGCGTCTTTGAGAACCGGTCAGAAACCTCGTCCCAGTTTACGACGTTCCACCACGCGGATATATAGTCGGGGCGCCTGTTTTGGTAGTTGAGATAGTATGCGTGCTCCCAGACGTCTAGGCCCAAGAGCGGCACGAGTCCGCGGGTCTTGGGGCTGTCCTGGTTTGGCATTGCGACATACTCTACGGCAGACGAGGACTTGTTGAATACGAGCCAACCCCAGCCGCTTCCCTGGATTACAGCAGTAGTCGATGAGAACTTTTCCTTGAAATCTGCAAAGCTTCCAAACGATGCCGAGATTGCATCGCCCAGTGCACCGCCTGGCTCGCCGCCGCCGCTAGCAGACATGCTCGGCCAAAACAGCGCATGGTTGTCAAAGCCGCCGCCGTTAAAGTTGACCGCGCCGCGGACCTGTTCTGGGACGCTCTTAATCGAGGAGAGGAGCTCGTCGATGCCCATGTTCTGGATGTCAGAAGGACACTTTTCTAGCGCCGCGTTTAGCTTGTCGGTATAGGCATTGTGGTGCTTTGTGTGGTGAATCTCCATGGTCTTTGCGTCAATGTGCGGTTCTAGTGCGTCATACGCGTATGGAAGTGATGGAAGCTCGTGTTTTGCCAACGGCCAAACGCCGGTTCAGGTTAATTTAATGGTTTTGGCAAGGACGGTTACGCAACTTTGACAGAGTTGACTCGGACGCCGTGTCCGCTGCCAATTCTGCCGATTACCCGGGCGCCGGTTTTGTGGCGGCGCAGTATTGCCATGATCTCACCGGACTCGGATTCGGGTGCAATCATGCACATCCCCACGCCCATGTTAAACGTCCGATACATCTCCAAGTCAGGCACCCCGTTGGATGCAATCAGCTCCATTATGGGCGGCGTGCGTGGAAGCGAGTCAATCTCGTACGAGGCGCGCTTTAGCCTCAAAAGGTTTGAGAACCCGCCGCCGGTTATGTGCGCCAGTCCGTGGACGTTGCACTTTTCTAGGATTTCGAGTACAGGCGATACGTAGATCCGGGTTGGGCGCAAGAGCGCATTGCCAAGCCTGCCGACCCGCGGTATTTTCTCGGTCAGTCTGTACTTTGAGAGGACGCGCCTTGCAAGCGTGTACCCGTTTGAGTGAAGGCCAGAGCTGTCGGCCCCGATAATCACGTCGCGTCGCCGGATGGAACTGCCAAGCACCGTCCGTCGCCTCGGTACTATGCCTACTATGGTGCCGGCAAGATCAAAGCTAAACTCTGCCTTGCGCAGAATGTCCGGAACGATGGCAGTCTCGCCGCCCACTATCGGGACACGCGCCTCGCGTGCGCCTTTAACGAGCCCCGCCATTATTTTTTTGAATATCGCAGTGTCATTGCGGCTTGCCGCGATATAGTCTACAAACGAGACCGGCGTGGCGCCGACGCAGATGATGTCGTTGGCATTCATCGCAACACAGTCTATTCCCACGGTGTCAAACTTTGACATTGCAGATGCGACGAGCAGCTTTGTGCCCACGCCATCTGTGTGCGTGGCAACGAGTCCCGCATGGTGCGCCTTGACGATTCCAGCATAGTGGCCAAATGCGTGCATCACAGTCGCGCCGGACCTGCGGGTGTGTGTGGCCGTCATCATCGACCCGATTGCGCTGCGGCTCTTGTCTAGTCCGGCAATGTCAACGCCGGACGCCTTGTAGCTATGAGCCATAATTCGGTGCCCCATGCCGCTTTGTAAAAATGCTCTTGCTGGCCACTTACATGTACATCCCGTGGGTCTCGTCCCGGTGCCTCGTATAGCGCTTTGAGAGCTCTGAGAACTTGTCGCCGATCTGCAACGTGTTTGAGCGCAGGGATTCAGTCGAAATGTCCGTGCGATACAGGGAGTTGATGGCCTCGACCAGGGTTGCAGCAGCTGCCGGATCGGGGCCGTCTTTTTTGGCCTTGACCAGTATGGCCGAGCCGCGCACGTTGTGCAGCAGGCACTCGTCTAACAGTCCCCCCGATATTCCGGTAAGAAAGCCGCGTGATATCATTTGGATTCCTGATGACTTTTCTACAGAGTGCAGGTCTTTTTCTGCCGCATAGTATGCAACATCGTCGTGCGAGTCGCTTGCAATCCCGTCTAGTATGACCAGCTCCTGTGCGTTCTTTGATTTTATCCAGTCAAATATGGCAGATATTATGTCATATACCCCGTCCATCTGGATGGTCGTCTCGCATATTATTGCGCACATGCCTGTACTCTTGTTTGAATAGAACCGGAACGGGTGCTGGAGATGCCCGCGTATGAACACAGCAGCTGGGGGCAGGTGCCGCGATCTCATGCAAGCAAACTCGTCCATGCCCGTCTCTGCCACGATGTGCCCAGCAGCTATCGGCCCGACTAGCCCCGCGCCGACAAAACCCGCAACCAGGGTCTTGCACTTTGTATCAGTATCTGCAAACTCTGTCACTATTGCGTTTGGAAATCTAGTCGGCTCCACAGCAGCCAAGCCCGGTTTGTGTGTTAATTACTCTTCTGCACAAACAGTTCAAGGACACTTTTGCCCTTTGGTGTGATCGTGTATGTCGTGCTACTTCCATACACCGACTTTGCAATAAATCCGTGGCAGATGCAGATATCGACGTATGCCATAAATGATCGCTTTAGGCGGATCTCTGATCTCCTGCGGAACTCGTTAAATGTGAGCGGGTCGTTGCGCACCGCGTATAGTACCTTGATGATGGAGAGCGTGCTACAGTTGTGCGTCCGCACCAGGACAGTATTGGCGATTTCAGAGTCGCGTGAGGCAATAAAGCTTGGAACGCGGTCTGCAAGGCCGATTGGGACGTGGGTGAGTCTTGCCTTCATTACGGTATAGTACGGTATATTGTTATTAAGTGTTTTTCGTGCCCCGATCTAGGCAGTTGTGCATTTAAGCAAAGAGTTAGAGTAGCAGCATATGGAGATTGCAATAAACATTGCACTAGTTGTCGCGGGCCTAGTTGCGCTCAGCTATGGCGGCAGCTGGCTTGTTCGCGGCGGCGTCTCGGTGGCAAAAAGGTTCGGACTGAGCCCGCTCATAATCGGAATGACCGTGGTCGCATACGGCACCTCGACGCCCGAGCTTGCAGCAAGCATCGTTGCAGGAAGCGAGCACGAGGCCATAATACTGGGAAACGTCGTCGGAAGCAACATTGCAAACGTCGGAATGGTCATAGGAATCGCAGCATTCTTGGTTCCGCTTGCAATAGGCAGGCGGACCCTGACAAGGGAGATCCCCATAATGATCGGCTTTTCGGTGCTACTAGTGGCCATCTCACTGGACGGCGAGTTGACATTCATAGACGGGGCCGTGCTGATTGCAGCACTCCTTGCCTTTACCATATACGCATGCAGGACCGCCCGCAACGAACGCACGCCAGACGAGGCACCAGAGTCCCCCACATCGATGCCAAAGTCGATCGGCACGATACTGGTCGGCATAGGTGCGCTCTATGTGGGCTCGATACTCACAATCGACAACGCAGTCATAATTGCACAGAGCTTTGGCATCTCTGAGCACATAATAGGAATAACCGTGGTTGCAATCGGCACCTCACTGCCGGAGCTCATAACGTCCGTGATTGCAATACGGCGGGGGCATGCCGGAATAGGCATCGGCAACATCATCGGAAGCAACATCTACAACGTGCTTATGATTGTCGGCATTTCGTCTACGCTGTTTTCAATCAGTGTAAGCGACGGCGTCTTTGTAGATTATGCCATAATGATTGGATTTAGCCTGTCACTCCTCATAGCGCTGCGCTCGAAAAAAATCGGACGCGGTGCAGGCGCGGTGCTAGTTGCGGCATACGTGATATACCTTGCAACGGTTGCGCTTCGCTGAGCGTGCGCAACTCACACTAGCACGTCTTAGAAAAAGTAGGGGGTTGTGTGTTTGCTACTTGAATGACCTGACCTTGCGTACGATCTTGTTGTGATCATAGGCCGGGGTGCAGGTGACATACAAGAGATGCTGTCTACCTGCTGGCATGACTAGCCTTTTTAGCTTGTCATATTCAGCAAGTGTGTATCTGCATGTTCCAAGCTTTCGAGCAAGTTTCTTGCGTTTTGACATGTTCTGCGCAGAGGCGCGAAGCGATGCCTTGCTCTCTGTGGGCGTCAGAACTGACTTTACGGACTTGCGTCGTGCATGGTACACCAGATTGCCTTTCATGTCACAAATTGACACCACTCTGATTGAGGGGCTCAACTTGAGAACACGCTCGACTGCGTCTTGTGCCTCCATGTCGCATCCAAGCCCCGTATGAAGTGATAAACGTTGCGCCGTTATGCGCACATATTGGCGGCACTAGCCGCCCCTGTGCTAGTATGACGGTTTGTGCGGATGACCGCTGATCACAGATACTGGGCCCCGCCGTTACGGACGGCCCACCCCACGCTCAAACAAGGCATGGGCCACTTTTGGGACAACACTACCGCCCTTTGGACATCGATTGCCTCTGGCATGTCCGGCAATATCGTGTTTTATGTCGGGTGCTTGAATCAGGACATCTGTCCTTGTCTCTTGATGGTACCGTGCGACATGTTTTGGATCAAGATCCACATACTGGGTATGACCAGCTGTGGATTTGGCTGATTGCAATCTATTGTGTCTTGCATTTTGGTGCAAGGGTTGATGATGTTGCATACAATGAAACTAGGAGTGCGGCAATAGAGGCTATACGGAGCGGTGTGTCATACGTGGTCAGAAACGACGCAGTTGCAATCCCAGCAGTTCCAAGCGAGCTTGCAAGTGCAAACCCCAGGGGTCCGCAGCTGCATACGCCGGCAGATATGCCAATGCTCGTCCCGGTTATACTTCCGGCAAATCCCTTGCGCGACGCACGTGCGTTTTTGATCGATGTAATTCCCACCGGCACGACCAGTCCCGTCAGCACCGAGATTGTTACAATAAGCACAAAGTCGAGTTCATCGCCCTGTGGAACATGGCCTGCCAGGTACGGTGCAAAAAAGAGAAATTCAGAGGCCGCAAGCAGTGTGACCAGCATTGCTGCGGATATAGATGCGCCAAGTACGACGTACCTAGTCTGTGAAAAAACAACTCGCGTTGCCTGTGCAACAGTGCCCAAGGATTGCATGTTATCGTCGCTTAAAGGCCCCAAGTATCTTGGATATTGCAGAATCTATCGGGCACGACTCTCCCCCGCCGGCATGCCGCTCAACATGCCTCGAGTACTCTTCCTTGGAGTCAAATATTTTGTCGCATTGGTCGCAGTATATCTTGGAGTGCGTGCGTTCGGATCGGTCGTCCATTGGAAGCGGCAACAGGTTTGTCTTTTATAAGGTTACTTCGGGATCGCGGCATACAGACATCGGGGTGCCGCAGGCACAGATCGGGGCTACGATGAACGGTTGTCCGGGGGTGCGCCATCAATCTAGGTTTGTCTCATTTACGATTTTGTATCCTATGCTCTTGATGCACGCCTCTGTTCCAAGGTACAAGTCGCTACCCGATTCATAGTTGCCCCGGTACGGTCCTACGGTCATGCGCTTTTCGTTGGCAAGCATGTGGCCTGTGCGAAACTCAGAGTTGGCAGCTATGCCGACGCACTGGCCGCGGTGTTGCTTTACTGTGGAAAAGCACGGGACATCGCTGCGGCTGTCACCGATGTATACCATGTGCTCAAACGGAATCGAACGCATGTCTAGAGGAATCCTTTGGTTTACTAGAAATGGATTCTCGCGCAGCCGTTCGCCGGATATTCCCTTGTTTATCGCGTACAGAAACTTTGTCTTTTCTGTAAACGTAACGGATGATTTTATCGAGGATATCTTGCCCGTCTTGTGATCTTCGTCAAGCGTGCTGCCGAATATGTCCTCAAAGTGCTTGGCAAATGGTGCGCCCCGTATGATCGCCTCGAATCCAGACGAGATGATGTAAAATTCGAGTGAGATGTCTGCCTTTTTGAACGTGTTCTCGCCGCTGACCATGTCCTTCATGGCCGGAATGAACTCCAATAGCCCCTTGTTTGGCGTTATTGTCTTTCCAAATTCCGTCAGTGCGGCGTTTGTGTCCTGCTTGACCTTGCCCGATTTCATGAGATCGAGTATCTCCGTCATCCATGCAATCGGCGGATCCCACCCGTTTTGGACCAGAGTTTTGTTGTGGGCCCAAAACTCCCCAACGTCAATCCCGTTTTGCTCCAAGAGATAGCTCGTGGTATCTGCCGTCAGCGTGTCATCACAGTCGCACACAATTGCAATTACGTTTTGGGGCATTACGTACTCCCACCCCACCTGACACTATTAAACAGATAAGTCCGTGCGGTGTCGTGGCCACGAATACCAAGTTGTGGTACGGTCACATACAAAAGATACTTAATCTCCATGGCGGCGCTAGTTTTCATGGTAATGCCGCTAGTCCACGAGAGCCGACCCAAATGCCACATATGCCACGAGTCATGCACATCTATTGAAACGCTTCGGGACCATCAAAAGACGGTTCACGGCAAGGAGACAGAAAACAAGCGGCGAACAGCGGCACTAGGCGATGTTAGCGTATTTTAGACGTATTGTAGGTGTAATGGCCGTCTCCGTTCTGGCACTGTACAAAGAGGCGCAAGCACAACAAGGTGGCCCGGCGCCATCAGAGCCGGACGTCTGGATAATATTTTTCGGGTTTATTGTAGCCGTCATTGTATTGGGGGTGTATATTGCACGGAGCGCAATACTGCCAAAAAAGACAGACTATGACAGAGGCGAGTTTGGATCAAAAAAGGACAAGACGCATGAAAAGTACAAGTCAGAATGGCATGACGATTATGTAGAGCAGGTACCACAGACAAAATCCGCGGCCAGCCACTATGACATACTAGGTCTAAAGCAGACGGCAACCAGTGCAGAGATAAAGCTGCGCTACAGGGAGCTTGCAAAAAAACACCATCCGGACAGGACCGGCGAGGAGTCAGAGGAACTAGTACGCATAAACGAGGCATATGAGGTTCTCTCAGACACAGAGCGGCGCCGCAGGTATGACGAGTCGCGCCACTAGCAGCATTCGGCGCGCAAGACCATGAGGTGTAGCGTAATACGTGACGGGCCTTGCACATAGCTTGCAAGATTCGCATATACTGTGTGTTTGTCCGCACCCGTCGTGCAGACTTTGATCTCGGAGAACTCTGTGCTAGGCCCGAGCATCGTGCCGGTAAGCTTTGAGAGTATTGACTCGTCACTTGTCTCTACTTGCATCACTGCATGCTGCCCGTCAGCGTCAAGAGTCACGCTGGCCCCGTCTGCCGCATATGTCGTGCCGTCTATGACTATGGCGTAATCGGCATCTTTGCATACGCGCTCCAGATCCTTGATAGACATTTCTTTGCCCGGCATTGCCAACATTTGCACGACTAGGAATTGATTTAACCGTGTCGCCAAGACGCACGCCCCAAATACAGATTTTTAAGGACTTTGTGGCTTGCACCATGCAGTGCCAGAGCCCGCCGATACAAGCAAGCTAAAGTCAATGATACTAGATGCCATGAGTGGGACGTGCTTGGATTCAGACGTGTACAGGAATATGCTCGACTATACAATCGAGCTCTTTGAATCCCAGGGACTCGGGGTCGACTATTACGGGTACCACAACATCGTCCACGAGCTCGAGGTCGTGTACGTGGCGCTCATGGCGATATGGGGGGACAAGGCCGCAAATTTCACAGAAGAGGACACAAAGTACCTGTATGTTGCAGCGCTCTTGCACGACTTTGAGCCGCAAAAGGATGCAGACAAGCCGCTTGAGAATAGCGTCCTAGAGTTTATCGGCGATGATCGCAGGCTGATCGAGCTTGTAAAAGAGGCGTCACTTGACATTGATGTGATTGCCTCGCTGATACACCGGACAGTGTACCCGTTTGAGGGCCAAAACAAATACCGCGCAGAGCACGAGATCGCAGCACTCCACGAAAGGGCGGGGCTTGATGCGGACCAGAGGGCAAAGAACCTGTGGATGGGGTGGTTTCTCTCCATTGTTGATCGCATCGCAGGTTATGCGCTAGGGCCATTTGAAAAGGCGCTGGAGATGGCAAAGATGAACGCGCATGCACTAGGGTGGCACCCGCACGTCATTGCACAGCGATCCGTGTCATACTTTGAGCAGATCCTCAACGGCGAGACGACAATGACACAGTTTGTGCTCGGCTCTCTCTCACGCGACATGCGCCAGTGCCTGATGAACAACGTCTTAGAATTCTTTGAGCTGCGCAGAAACGAGATACGGATACAGGCAGAATATGTGTACGAGAACCTCTCGCTGAACCCGTTCATAGAGAATTACAAGACGCGCACTGATCCGGGGTTTGTAGACGAGATAAGGGCCATCTATGACGAGCTGCCGCACCCCCTCAAGATATCGCAGTACACGTTCAAGGAGACGGTCATGGATCCGGACTTTATCGTAAACACGCTCAGGATAGGCAGTGCCGGCGGCAAGATTGTCGGGTTTGCAAGGGGCGGCCCGCTAGAAAAATACCAGCTTCGGCCAGAGATTAACGACGAGTACTATGGGGACGGCAACACCATATTCCTAGAGCCCATGGCCCTAAAGACGGGGTACTGGGGACTTGGCGGCGGGAGCGGGATGAGAAACATGTTTGCTATGCAGGCCCACTCCAAGCACTACCGGTACCTTACAAGCTTTGCACTTCGGGACGTGATTCAAAACCGCATTGACGGCGGCGAGAGGATAGAGTTTGTGACGAAATTCAACCCCGAACGATGGGATTATTACCGCGTAGAGATCTGAATCATGCGTGATTTGTACGATTTTCGTCATTTTGCGATCATGGATTTGCCATCAGGTAAACTATTTTTAACTAGGATTCGCTAATATGAGCAGTAGCGCAGTAAATGCATGGCAACTGGTTACTGCGTAAAATGCAGAAACAAGCGGGAGATAAAAGGCGCAAAGCCCACTGTCATGAAAAATGGCAAGCCCGCAGTCAGTGGCACGTGTCCCACGTGTAACACAAAGATGTTCAGAATAGGTAAGATGTAAACACGTCGCCTATTTTATTTTTAAATCGCTAAATTTGTCCTAGCTCGCGCAAGATGCGTGTCGTACTATTGGAACGGATCAATGAACGGGCAGTTGACAATGTGGTCAGAGTCCATCGGCCTTGCAAGCTGTGTGGTTAGATTGCCTTCTGATCTCATTGTGTTGATGTCATCAATGGTAAGCAAGAGCGATGCATACTTGGGCTCGTCCCAAGTGACCACTGATATCCTCCACATTGGCGAGTATCCCTCATCACCTAGTGCGGCCGTTGCAATTCCGGGCTGGAACCCTAGCGGGCCCGGACCCTTGAGTCCGTTGGTAAACTGGAAGAGGTCGACTGCTGCCGCATTTGCGAGCAGGTTTGCAGACGTGGGAGTGTATGCCACGCCCATGCCCTCGGCAGGACCTGCAGGAGTGGCATCAGTCACGATATAGTAGATGGAGCGGCCGTCAGGTCCCCAGCCCCTGTGTGCGACAAACGTCACAGTCATCTCATCGGTGTTGATCTCTGTTACTTGGCCACCGCCATAAGGCGTCTTGTCGTTTATCTCGCTAGTGTTGAGCGGCAGCTCGCCACCGGGCCATTTGATGTGGGGCATGTTGAGTACAACGTCGAGATCGATCAGAGTTACCTCGCCTGCATCACTTGCAGCCATGATCTCGGATTGGGAAGTTAGTACTCGCGGGGTTGCATCGGCATTCCATGCAACATGCGTATGCGCGGTCAGCGCGCTGTATGTCTCGGGTGTTGCCGGCGTTGATGTAAAGACCTCGCCCTGGAACCCGTGAACACCGTCACCTTCAATGCCGTTGGTAAACATGTAGGTTTGTGATAGTGCTGATTCTGGTGCAAATTGGAGGGGTGGTGCCAGCTCGACCTTCCAGCCTTGCTGCTCTGTGATTATCTCTGCGTGGGTCGGCTCGCTAGAGTCGGTTATGATGTAATAGACAGAATCGCCGTCATAGTATCCCTGGTGCATGGGTATTGTTGCAGGAACGCTTGCACGCGACAGGTGTAGTTTCTTTGAGTACTTGTCCTTCATGTGACCGTCTTTCATGTGGTCGTCGTCCATCATGCGGTCGTCCTTCATGTGCTTGTCCTTCATGTGGTCGCCGTCCATCATGCGGTCGTCCTTCATGTGGTCGCCGTCCATCATGCGGTCGTCCTTCATGTGCTTGTCCTTCATGTGGTCGTCGTCCATCATGCGGTCGTCCTTCATGTGCTTGTCCTTCATGCGGTCGTCCTTCATGTGCTTGTCCTTCATGTGGTCGCCGTCCATCATGCGGTCGTCCTTCATGTGCTTGTCCTTCATGTGGTCGCCGTCCATCATGGCATCACCCATCATCTTGTCAGCATTACCACTGCCAGACACGTGTTCATCAAGCTCCATCACGTAATTACCGCCATCGGGTAGATCAGCACATAACTGGAGGCCGCATACAACACGTGCGGCATCCGAAGTACCGACGTTGCCTACAACAAGCAATACTGCGAATATCGGAAGTACCGCAAACAATGGTATTTTGCTACCGTGTCTATTCAACGATTGCAACCGCACGCATTGGTAGTTAAAAGTGTTGGGACACAAGCCTGCAAAAATGCCAACAGTTGACTGTGAGATTATATGGGCGGGAGTTCGTAGTACGGTATTAGTACTGGAAACTTAACCGTCAGCGGTCGCATTAGAACGCAAAAGGTCCTGGATCTGTGCGAGTATGAGCTGCGCTTTCTCCTTGTTCTCATATGTCTGGACACCGGCATCCAATATCGTGTCGATCTCATAGCTCTTGTTGATCAACACGTTTGCCACATGCTCATCAAGCGTGTTGTTTCCTATCAAATAGTATGCAAAGACGGTATTCTTTTGGCCGATGCGATGGAGCCGGTCTTCTGCCTGCTGGTGTATTGCCGGACTCCAGTCAAGCTCGGCAAATATCACATACCTTGCATTGCTGAGGTTTATACCGACGTTGCCTGCGCGGATGCCGGCTATCATGAGGTTCGAGTCGCCTTTTTGAAATGAGTCAATGTTCTCCTGACGCGCAGTGTCGGACTGCCCGCCGATTATCGTAGAAGGATGGAACTCGGCGAGCTTTTCGTTGAGCAGCTTGTGGATTGACTTGTGGTGGCAAAACACCACCACGCTCTCCTCGATCTCCATTATATTGCGCACAAAGTTGATCACATGGGGGATCTTGGCAAGGCCGGCGACCTGGCGCTCACTCTGGATTGCGCGCTGGTATGACGAGTATTTTTCAAGCGTGGTCTTTGACTTTGCCTTGGACTTTTCGAACTTGTTCCATATCTTTTGGAGCTCGCGCCGGTAATAGTCGGTGTCAGAATCGATGTACTCCTTGTAGCGGACCTTGTCCTGAAGATACTTTAGAACGTCGCTCTTTTTTCTTCGGAGCATGATGTGTTTTTGGAGCTTTTCGCGCAAGAGCTTGCGCTTGTTCTCAAGGACAAGCGACTTGCCGCGCTCATTTACATAGCAAAAGTACCTGCAAAACTCACTATATGTCCCGAGGAGTCCGGGGCGCAAAATGTCTGCAATTGGCCATATTTCAGAGCCGTGGTTGTATATCGGGGTTCCCGACAGCCCTATACGGTGTTCAAGGGACTCCATTGCAGATAGTTTCTTTATTGCGGCGTGCTTTTTGGTTGATTTGGAGCGGAGGTAGTGGACTTCGTCGCATACGAGTGTCTTGAGGTTTATGTTCATAAAGTCCGGAACACGCTTTTCTAGCAGCTCATAGTTGATGATGTAAAAGTCGCTCTTTTCAAGTATCTTTCGCCTTCCGCGGCGTATCAGCTTTGATGTCGGGGACTCGCTGTTCTTCATCCTACCGTTCTTGCTGCGCTTTTTTAGAAACTTGTCGATCTCACGCTGCCAGTTCTTTAGCGTGACAAGCGGCGCCACTACAAGGACGGGAAAGACGTTCTTTTCTGTTGCAAGGTATGCAAGAGTCTGCACTGTCTTGCCAAGCCCCATCTCGTCTGCCAAAAGCGCGTTGCCGCTTGACTTTATCAAAAAGTCAAGGCCCTCTTTTTGAAAGTTTAACAGCTTGCCGCGAAACTGCGAGCCCGGGTTTATGCGCGACAGCTTTTCGGTCTTTGGAGTCTTTTTGGGTTTTTTTGCCACCCCTGCGGTGCCGATGCGCCGGTTCCACGTCGATTTTGAGTGGACCTCGATCGGGCATTGGTCTATGATGCGCTGAATTCTCTGTATGTTCTCTGGGGTGTCAGGGACGATGACCTCGTTTGGGCCATCGCCATACCAGGACTGGGGGAACGTCTGCGAGACGATCCCGATTGCGCGGCTACCTGTAAGCTTCCAGCTCCACGAGTTGGAGTACTTGTCCATTACATATTCTAGAATTCCTGAGCGTGCCATGTAGATGCCTGATTTTTGGCTGAATTATCGGCGTAGTTTATGAACCTTGAGATTTATCAGCGCATAAACGGGCCTATTTGTGGCCATCTGGGCCGTGTGGGGGCGTTTTCTCGTCATGGCAGTCGCAGGTACAGTCGTATGTCTTGTGGTCGCTGAGGCAGTCTATGCACTTGAAGTGCTCCCGGCGCTCGCAGGCAGAACATATCATGACATGCGCGATCAGGGTGGGATTGTATGTTAAGTTTTACTTGTATGTGCCGTACATGGCCTAGTGGCTCCAGTAGCTCAAATATCACGCACAGAATCTGAAAATTAATAGACACCCCGGCTTAACTGTAAAATCCCAAAATCAGGCACACATGATAGGCATCATCGCTGTGCTCTTGGCCGTGACGCTAGCCCCCCTAGCGGCTGCTGATTCTGGAGCGATCTTGTGGGACCTTTTGGTAGATGCAGCCGTCATCGGCGAGGTTGCGTACGGAGACGACGTCGCCATCACGGGAAGGGTATCCAACCACATAGGATGGGCAGAGCAGAGCACGATACTGGTCATAATCGGGAATCAAACCGTTAAGGAACAAACGGGCACCGACGGAGTATTTACAGTCAGCATAAAGGATCCGAAACTACTTCCAGGAATGCACATGGTGTATATTCACGCGACTTCTCAGGACGGACTAGTCGGAGTTTTAAACATGAAGGTTACGGTGCAGGGAGACTACAAGCCAGTAGAGAACATTGCGCGCATGCTTGCAAGCAAGCAGGCCCTGTACTATCTTGGATCAAATTCAACGGACTTTGCAAAAGACTCGATTGAGGCAAAGTTGTACGATCACTATCAAAAACTCCAGCAGGACATGATTGCAGAGTATCAGAGGGAGGCGGCAATAGAAGAAAGGCGTGCAGAGCTCGACGTAGTAAGAGCAAAGGCAAACGCGGCACTAGAAAAGTCAATCATGGAAGAGCTGGGCAGCAACGAGATACTGGTAAGCCGCTCACACCAGATGTTTCTTGACAGTATTGACGATGTTGATCTACGCGCCAGCTTTGAGGCACAGCGAAACCACACACTCGACGTTCATAATCTGCTTACTGCGCAGCCAATCCAGGGGCAGATCAACACTCAGGCACTACTAGACCGCAACCGGCAGTATTCTATACCACAGCAGTTAACGAATAGCTACACCCCGGGCTTTGATATTGACGAGTTTAACAGAAAAATAGACGCGCTGACCGTGGATACTCAGGAAGAGCCTAAAAAAGAGCCCATAGGGGAGACAGGCACCGAGATTGACGTGGGCGAGGGTGTCACAACCGTATACATGAATATCGACGGCGTGATGACAAAGTTCATCCACGACGGAACGGGTCTAGTCAGGGCAGATTAGGCGCCGTGAGCGCCTGCAGAGCGCATGTCAGCTCACACCTTAAAATAGCAACATTTGCAATGCCCGTATCTGTGATAGACCCGGTATGCGGATGTGATGTAAAAGAGACTGCCAATCAGGTCAAGGGGCCTGATGGAAAAGAATACCGCTTTTGCTGTGCAAGCTGCCAGTGGGCGTTTGAAAAGAACCCGGATGCGTTTTTACGCAAATAACATTCACTAGATCATGATCTGCGGCCGGGCCGAGAGCAGGCGAGGGGCGTTGAGTGCAATGTATGGCATATTGGCAGTTGCCTGCGCGATGGTTTGGATCAGGCTGGCAGTATCGGTTTCGGTCGTCTTGTCTGTGAGCCGCTCCCTTACGCTAATGTTGCCAGACTCTGCCTCTGATTTTCCTATCACAATTACATAATGTATCCATTCCTTTTCTGCCTGGCGGATCCTTTTGCCTACGCTCTCGTTGCGGTCATCGATATCGGCGCGCACGTTGGCACCTGTAAGCTCGTCGGCGATCTGCTGTGCACGATCAAGGAATTCGTTTGCAAGCGGAATTATACGGACTTGTGTCGGGGAGAGCCACAGCGGGAGCGCGGGCTTGGTCCCGGTCTTGGAGCTCCGCGCCGCATTCTCCAACAGTGCGTATATCACGCGTTCTATTGCTCCGCTTGGGGAGTTGTGTAGTATTACCGGGTGCCGGTACTGGCCCTCAGAGTCGACGAACTTTATCCCGTACCGCTTGCCGTTCTCCACGTCTATCTGGTCAGTGGAGAGCGCCGATGCCTTGCCGGTATCATCGACATAGTTGAACTCCCACTTGAATACAAAGTAGAAAAACCGCTCAGTCCACATCTCGACTAGTATCGGGCGGTTGTGCTTTTTGGCCATGTCGTGAACCATCTGGGTGTTTTCATCATAGAACTGGCGCGTGAGCCTGATCGACATTTCATAGTCAGACTCGGAAAGGCCGATATCCCCGATGACGCTGCGTGAGAGCTCGAATCTGCGCCCAAGCTCGGTCACTGCCTGGTCCACATCGGTACAGAATGCATGGCAGTCAGGCATTGTGAATGCACGGAGGCGCCTGAGGCCGACCAGCTCACCGGACTGCTCGCGCCTAAAGCTATATCGGGTAAGCTCGTACAGCCGGTACGGCAGGTTGTGGTGCGACAGCTGCGCGTGCGCGGCAATCAGGAACTGGCCAAAGCATGCTGCAAAGCGCAAAAAGAATTGGCGGCCTTCGGAGTCAATGGTGTACTGGCGTGCCGGAAACCTGTCAAAATAGCTCTTCATGCTGGGGTGTTCTGTGTCATACATTATCGGCGTCTCGACCTCGGAGGCCCCGTATGCGCATACGCGGTCTGTGATATATCTCTCAAGTAGTGATTTTATCAGCCTGCCGTTTGGAAAGAACCTCATGTTTCCAGAGTCAGATGCCGACTCATAGTCTGCAATTCCGATCTTTTTCATCAGCGAGACGTGCTGCGGGATCTCGTCTGCACTACGCGTGCCAGATGACTCGTGTTTGAATAGCCGCCGGAGCTGTTTGTGGTTGTCAAAGTCGAACTTTTCTGCGTCTGTCAGAGTCCCGTCGGGACCAAGCACATACCACGTCGACTCTAGTCTTGACTCGGACTTTAGCGCCTCGGGTGCATCGTCGTCGGGTTCTGCATCACCGTTCGCCACATCGCCTGACCCTTCTGGCCCGAATACCCGGAGGCTCTCGGCCAGCGGGTGACCCTTTACGCTGATAGTGTATGATTTTGTCCACCCAAACGGGGAGCTGGATACCTTGTCGGCATCTATGGATGATTCTAGTTGTGCTAGGAGGTCTTGTGCAGTATTTGGCGGCGCAAGATTCGAGCTCAGGTGTGCATAAGGGTACACTAGGACGTGCGAACATCCGATTTTTTTTACCGACGATGATATGTCAGCTGCTGCGCGCCGTACAATGCCAGAGTCGTCGCCGGCCTCGACTGCCGTGAATGCGACAATGACGTTGTCCAGGGTCTTTGCCTCCTTTTGGATGTCCTTGGCGCTTGAAATTTCTTTGGATATAGGTGTGTATTCGATCTGCTCGCAATGGAGCTGAAGTATCCTCATATTCGGGACTCGACTATGTAATTGAATTAAATGTTATGGGCAGATGGTTTGTATGAGGTCACCTACTCTTAGACCACCAAGATGGGCGCAGATACCGAGATGTTGCGTATTGTAGGCAGACTCGAAGGCGATATCCTGCCTCTTTGCGTTCTGCGAATATGCGGGCGTGGAACCGACCAAACGTTGCAGAGCACCAGCTTCGCGACGTAGTGGTAAGGCGCAAGATCAGCGGTCAGATCAAGAGTCCAGAGTCGATGAGGCGCATGTCCAACTTTTTGACATGCGTCCTAACATGGGGTGCATAGGACAAGACCGCGATAGACGAGGTAATGCAGGTAGTCTGAGTAGGTGGCCGCATACGCCATGACTCGCTTGGTCATTGTATGCCCGTGCGTGTAAACACCCAGACCCTGTTAATGAATGGTCATCAAAGCCGGCAGGCCATAACTTGGAGTGGCTACTTGTCCCAACCCTTTGGCATGGCGCCGCGTTTTGGCTCTTCGGGGATTTCGGGGGACTGCCCCGAGCCCGAGTCATAGTCGCCACGGAGCTGGGCCTCGCCGCGGTTGGTCTGATACCCGCCGGCTGACGCGCTAGTCGCAGTCGCCTGGAGCTGCGAGGGATCAATTCCAGTCTGCCCCATGCCCTTTTCCTTTTTTAGCTGCCTCCCGCTGATAAAGAAAAACACCCCGCCGCCTATTGCGGCCATCAGGGCCATTCCGATTACAATGTGTGCAGGAAACACGCCCGTAGACGTGGTGGCACCGATTGCCTCACTTGAAAACCCGAGGGTCTCTAGATCATCAAGGGACGATATTGACGTGTGTCCGACGACTGAGATCTGTGCAATGTCGATGGTGTTTATTGTGCGGATAGAGTATTCCCTGTCAAGTGCAAACGGTACGTTGACGACTTCGTCGGTCTTGCGACCCTCGCGTATGCTGCTCTCGCCAAGAGTATAGATCGAGACCACGCTGTCCACGATATCATCAGACAGTCCAAACTGGTTTGCATCCACGTTAATTCCGGTCGGATCAAAGAGAAAGTGCCAGACGCTTAACGGATCGCCAAAGGCGTCTTCCTTGAGAATCGGCGTCTCTAGCAGTGCGCCTGCGTCCGTATCACGGATTAGATCATAGACATCAGGCGAGTTTGCAGACAGTGCGGCTGACGGGTTGTTTATGTCAAGCCCGTCAACCATAATCGGCACATTGACGTTAAAATGCCTCCACCCCATGTCCAGAATTCCGGGGTTTGATCCAACCTCGGTTGTAATGATATAGTCATTGAGCTTGCCGCTCAGCGTTATTTTAAAGTCAAGGTCAGAGGACGTTTCCCTTGGCAAGAGAGATGCACGGTACTCGACGTTGAGATCAGAGACCGTGACCTGGCTGCGCTCTCCAAGTATGCCAGAGTTGATTGTCTGTGCGAGCTCTTCGATGCCGTCATTAGACGAGTCAAACTCTTCGTTGATACTCCATTCCTGGCCTTCGAGGACGCGGGCAAGGTCCCCCTGCCCGTCATGGCGGAGTGTGTAGGACTGGAGATAGTTGATGGTAAACCTCCCCTCATCGTCCCACGGATCAATGAATGCGTTGAGTGTCGCACCCCAAGCGTCGGGGACAACTACCAGCAGTGAGAAAAATAGCAATACAAGGACTAGCTTGGATTTCACACATTTTTGCCTAGATATACTATAATAAACCTTATCGCAATACTCGGCACGCATTGATTGAAAGGATAATATTCGCTGGCATGATGCACCAGCGGCATTATGAGGTGTATGGCATCTAGATGATCACCGTATTGGCGGGGGGGACAGGCTCCATAAAGCTGGTAAGGGGCCTAGCGGCAATTGAGAACGACATCAACGTCGTATGCAACGTGGCCGACAACCTCTGGATGTACGGCCTCTACATATGCCCGGACATTGACACGACGGTGTACGGCCTGGCGGATCTGCTTGACCGCGAAAAGGGGTGGGGAATCCGCAAGGACTCGTTCAACTTTTTGCGCCAGATGGAGTCATTCGGCGAGGAGACGTGGTTTCGCATAGGTGATCGCGACGTTTCAACCCACCTCATGCGCACCAACATGCTAAAGAACGGCAAAAACCTGCGCGAGATAACAAAGTGGATGTGCAAAAAGTTTGCAATATCTGCAAACGTAATGCCGGCAACAGACAGCACCGTAGAGACGCGGATCTCCACGCGTGCCGGCGAGATGTCCCTCCAAGAGTACTGGGTGAAAAACAAGGGGCGCGAGCCGGTTACCGGAAT
Organism: Cenarchaeum sp.; assembly: GCA_020027325.1. Taxonomy (GTDB): domain Archaea; phylum Thermoproteota; class Nitrososphaeria; order Nitrososphaerales; family Nitrosopumilaceae; genus JAHRAL01. The sequence goes on from JAHRAL010000052.1 coordinate 18,606, forward strand.
ACGTTACTTGGGAGTCGACAAGGCGCGGCCAAACCCGGACGTGGACAAGGCCATACAGGATTCGAGCACCGTAATCATTGCGCCGGGCAATCCGCTGACTAGCATCGGCCCCTCGCTTGCGCTGCACTCTATACAAAAGTCGCTCAGCCATTCAAGAAAAAAGACGATTGCAGTAAGCCCGATAATCGGCAACAAGGCAGTAACTGGGCCTGCCGCACAGTACATGAAGGCAGCAGGACTCGAGGTAAGCCCGATTCAGATTGCAAAAATGTATGCGACTGTCTGCTCTGGAATAGTGATTGATACAAAGGACAAGGCCATGGTAAAAAAGATGTCCAACATGGACATTGATGTCCGCACCACCAACATTGTCATGAAGAACAAGCAGGC
>JAHRAL010000096.1 GCA_020027325.1 Cenarchaeum sp.
ATTGGCATATGCCAGCACTATCGCATCCGTGGCAGCCAGTGGGCCGCTCAGCGCCAGCGTTGCCATAGTGCCCGATACTGTTACAGAGCTGACCGTTCTTGCATTGACAAGTGTCCCGCCCACCGTAAAGTCACCTGCTGTAACGCTGTTGTCCGTTATAACCTCAGAGAATGTCAGCTCAATGCTGGACATGTCTGCAAGTTGTATCGATGTAATGGCCGGAGGTGCCACGTCTATCGTATTTGTAAATGTCTGATCCTCGGCAGCAGCTGTCCCGTCGGTGACTGAACCCGCAGACGCCGTGTATTCAATGTCTGGAGTCGAAGACGTGGGTATTCTCAAAATTGTAAGCGTGATCTCGTTTGAGCTACCTGCCGGGTCCGTGTTTGCAGTCGCCTGCACGCCGCCAACCGTAAAGCCCGCGCCGTCGGTGGCAGTGACATCCACGTCCGCATTGTATGTAAGCAAGACCTGAGTGCCGCTGACAAGCTCGGCAGCCGTTATCCGCGGGGGATACGGCGTCTGACCCCACGCCTGCTCTACGGCAGTCGGCACAGCTACTGCCATCACAATGGCGACCATAAGGGTCAAGGCGAGCAGCCAGTTCCTAGGCAGTATTCCCATTATTATCCACTAGCCCCCCTCCCCCAATACTATAAAACAATTACTCGCTTGGTGCGATCTGTGTCGCACAAAGACCAGTTCACACTCGCAATATCATCGACGAGGCTCCAGCATCTGAAAATCCACGCCTGTACCCAAAAGAACACAATGCTGCCAGGATACAAAGGGCACAGATACCAATGATGCCACACATTGAAAGCAGGCCCGGTTGCAACACCCAAGACCCCCAATGCGTGCCAGATATCCCAGAGCAGATACGACCAACATGGCAGGGCATAAGCTTTGCATGGCGGTATGGCACAAGGAACAGCGGCCAGACCAATGGTCGAGTCGATGAAGTGCATGTCCGACTATGTGTCCCGATATAGTGCATATAGCAAGATCGTCATAGACTGGATGATGCAGCCAGTCCAAAATCAGATGACCCCGTATCAAAGCGCGTGCGTCAAGTGTTAAATAATGGCGCCTGTACGCCGTCGGTTATGTCAAAGCCGGCAGACTTGGGTTCACTAAAGATTGGCTCGTACATACTCTTGCCGGTCTCTGACCAGCCCACGGGTGCCGCATGCAAGATCGTCGAGTATGACACAAGCAAGCCGGGCAAGCACGGATCTGCCAAGGCAAGAATAGTCGGGGTCGGGATATTTGACGGCCAAAAGAGGCCGCACGTCGGGCCCGTAAGCATGCAGGTGCACGTCCCGCTCATTGACAAGCGGACCGCCCAGATCATATCGATAATAGGCGAGACGGTCCAGATCATGGATTCAGAGACGTTTGCAACCATAGACGTCACAATGATTGATGACGAGGTCCAGGGCAAGCTTGAAAACGGCCAAAACGTCGAGTACTGGGACGTCATGGGCATGACAAAGATAATGCGCATCCGCAACTAGATCCGGTGCAAGTGCGGAAAAGCCGTCTGTTCATGATTGAGGATTATGAGTCACGGGATACCACGTCACATTCTGTGTCATTTATGAAACAGGCCGCGCTCGTATCTGGGGTGCAAGGACGGAATGTTTGCAGTATACTTGGCGCAAGAGCGCTGGGACGAGATCCCTTGCATAATAACCAGAGTCCGCAGAGAGAATTCCCATTTGTACCAGAGTACAAAGATTCACGCCTGTAAACAAGGGAGTCGCCGATTCCGTACTCTGGGACGGGCTCAAAGGCAACAACTGGTTTGCAGTCATGCCCATCCCCACGATCCGTTGGCAGACTCAGGCCACAGCAAGGTTAAATTTGGAACAACCGAGCGCCGTGTGCATATATGGCACAAGAGCACGAGCTGCCCGACAAGGGCGAGATAGTCTTGGCAACGGTATCAAGGCTCATGGATCACGGCGCATATGTCACCCTAGACGAGTACGGCGGAATGCAGGGATTTTTGCACGTCAGCGAGATAGCACCCGGATGGATACGCTCGGTCTCGAAATTCGTCCAGCCCGATGAAAAAAAGGTCCTCCTAGTAAAGCGCGTCAATGCCGAACGCGGCGACGTCGACCTCTCACTAAAGCAGGTCAGCAACGATCAGAAAAAGAAAAAGCTGTTAGAGGTAAAGCGGTACGAAAAGGGCCAGACTCTGCTAAACAGCGTAAAGGAAAAGGCGTCGCTCACAGACGCAGAGCTGGAAAAGCTGGAGGATCGGCTCTATTCAAAGAACGACTCAGTCTATGACGCCTTTGTCGCAGTAGCACGCGACGGCATCACCACCCTGTCATCACTAAAGCTCGACAAGGGGGTGCTAGACGCAATAACAGAGGCGTGCGCAAAGATAAAGCTCTCATCAGTAGAGATACGCGGGATTTTAAAGATAAAGGTGCCGACGTCCAACGGCGTGGAGACCATAATCAAGGCGCTGACAGGGGCGACAAAAAAGAACAAGCTGGCAAACGTCTCATATATCGGCGCGCCAAAGTACAGGCTGTCCCTGAGTGCGCCGGATTTCAAGACCGCAGAAAAGGAGCTAAAGCCGATACTAGCAGACATCCAGTCCGCCATTGGAAAAAAGGGGACGTACGAGTTTACCCGCGAAGAGTCAAAAAAGGTGAGGGAGGACTAGTGCGGTTTCTGATACGGCGGTGCACCGGTTGCAGTAGCTATACCCTGGCCGGGGACTGTCCAAAGTGCAAGGGGGATACGCGCTCGGCGCATCCGGCAAAGTTCTCGCCTGATGACAAGTACATGAGGTACAGGCTTGCCAAGCGCTACGAGGACTAGGGATTATTCCGCAATTGCCCAGAATGTCGGCATTTAGGCACGAAATGTGGCAGATTTCTCAGTTATGGATCAATCCTAGTTGTAGATGAACGGGGTGAGGGCCTCGATGTCATATTCTGGTTCGGGCACGACTGGCACATAGTCGGGATTTACCTCATAGACAAAGACGCCGTTGATTATAGATTCCACGTCCTCGTCAAATGACGGCGACGAGTATGCCAGACGGAACGGCCCCTCGCCGTCGGCAGGAAGTTTGACGTCCTTTTGGACTATGGATACAAACCCGGGCTGCCACATCACGGACTGGAGCCCGCTTGCAATGTTTACATATCTAAAGTGTGAGAATGGAAACATTTCTCCGAGCATCGTGTCCTCGAATTCAGGCGTCGGGGTAAAGCTGTCGCTCTGGAAATAGTCAGACTCGTCAACGCCGGCAATGCGTGCAATCCATATCGCCTTTGTCTCATCGCCGCCTTCCCCGAGCGCATAGTACCCCCGCTCAGGGGCCACATTATGGGCGCTGACAAAGACCACCACATAGTCGACACCGATCTCATCCAGCTCCGTCCAGGCAGCATCAGGATCGCTGAAAAATATCTGCCCGACTTGCTCGATGCGCTCAGAGGATACCGTAAGGTTGTCAACCAGCGTTGTGCGCTCTCCGAGGGTCTCTATCCAGTACCCATAGTCCCACCACGACATGACAAGCGAGTCCTCGGGCGTCTGCGTCCTCATCCACTCCATCGCATCATACCAGTCGTTTGTCGCAACATTGGACAGCGAGCCGCCCGTCAGGATCACGTAGGGTTCTGCTGATGCAGATATCCAGTCCACGCCTTCTGGGACGACGAGCGGGACTGTTAGAATCACAACAATGGTGCCGACAAAGCCCGCCTTTAGGCCCGCACGTGCGTTTCTGTTTGAGAGTATGAGCGAGGCCAGTATTGCAAGGCCGATTGAGGCAACAATGGCCATTGCAACTGATGAAAACACTACCAGGCGCGTAAATGTCGAGGAGATGTAGACGCCGGCAAAGCTCAGGATTACTGCAAGGGCGATCATGTCAGAGCGGAGCGGGAGGCCGTACGAGTCTATGCGCTCGCGCCGGGACAGGATAAACCACACGCCAAGCCCCCCGAATATCATAAACGAGGAGAGAAAGTAAAACGAGATCACAGTCGTAAGCGGGATGTGCTCGGCAATGGACTCGGATATCACGTTTGTAGTAGAGAGCAGCGGGTTTACGGCGGCAATGTCCCGGAATCCTGGCAGCTCGAGATAGTCCGCATAGGCGTTGGCTCCCAGGACCACGGCAGCAGCTCCGATGGCTGCGAGCACTAGGATTATAGAGTTGCGCGCACCGTGATCCCCGCTTGCACGCCACAGGAATATGCATCCGGCCATTACAGCTGCCGAGATTGCAAGCGAGAGGCCGCCCATCCCAAAGACAAACCCGGCGCCGCGGTGCTCAAATGTTGCAGTGACTGCAAGAAACGCCACGGTAAACAGCGGCACTGCCCAAAGCAAAAACCTGTGATCGCTACGAAGAAACGGGAGCGCCATAAAGAACAGCCCGAGTGGGATGATGAAAAACTGGACTCCGCCCCATGCAGACAGCCCAAGTGCCATTATGACACCTGCGCCCCCAAGGCGTATCGCCGCCTCTTTGGGGCGGCTGCACGTTATCCCGCTGACAAACAGATAGAGTCCAAGCGCGGCATAAAACAGCCCAATCGGCTCGGACTTGAACCACCCGATAGAGCCGCGCAGTATTATCGGAAGCGAGACTGCATAGAGGAGGGACGCAAACAGCCCGGCACTGGTGCCTGCAATCACTCGGACCAGCGCAAAGATCACGATCCCAGTCAGCGCGCCAAGAACTATCGGGAGCACGACTACAAAGTCCCGTAGATCAGACCCGCCGCCAAACACCCCATAGAGGGCCGCCGCCGTTGCGTGCTGCATAAACTGCGAGGTCGCAGATATGTCGCGCCCGTCCGGATACCAGCTCAGCTCATCATGCCAGTCCCCGTACGCATCAATGCCGTTATCAAGCAGGAACTCTGTTGCGCGATAGTTGAAAAACGGGTCAAACTCGTTGAGATGCAGCCCGTGCTCGGCAGGCTGACCCCGCATGAGCATTGAGATTGTAAACGAGAGGACGAGTATCGCAATTACGAGCATGTGGCGCACGCAAAACTCGTGCGATCTTACAGAAAAGAGGGGTTTTTCAAGCACTGTAGATCAAAATCCGCCAGAATCTGTTATTATGCTTTTAGAACCAGTGCTGGTCATGGTGCGTACCTGCCATGCAGGACGGCAGTATCCATGACGTGGTCCTTTATTGCCGAGTCCAGCTCGCTGCGCGCAGAGCCGGCCCCGAGGTCGAGTACGGTGTCTAGCGCGTATACCGTAAAGACATAGACGTGCTCGCGGTCCGGCGGCGCCGGTCCGCCGTATCCGGAATCGCCAAAGTCAGTGACTCCCTCGACGCACCCCGGAGGCAGCACAGAACCAATCTCTGCGGTGGTCGGCGCAATGTTCCATACAGTCCAGTGGACCCACGTCTTGCCCACGGCTGCCACTGCATCGGGGTCGTCCATGATTATTGCAAGCGATGCGGCGCCTGCCGGGACGCCGGATATTGCAAGCGGGGGTCTTTGGTTGCCGTTCTTGTACCCTTGGTTGCGCGGTATCTGGCCATTGTCTTCAAACGTCGTCGAGCACAGCTTCAATGCGCGTGTTTGAAAATTGCGCATTAATTATCTTTGCCGCCTGTGCGGACGGGTGAGTGCCAGTCACGGACGCAGGCGGGGCCTAGAGCCAGTGCGGCGTCTGGAAATATTCGCCAAGTTCCTGGCCGCGGATTATACGCAAGAGCGCCCCGGCCTGCGGCACAGAGAGCACGGGCTTTGGAAACGGGTTGTCAGTCGATATGCGCGGGCACGCAACCTGGATGAATGCGTCGATTCCGCCAAGCGATTCCAGCCGGTCCGCCG
>JAHRAL010000087.1 GCA_020027325.1 Cenarchaeum sp.
GCCATAACAACTATCGTGGACGATTTCGAGCGCGAGTATCCGGGATTTGACTGGAAGAACACCCCGGCCTACAAGCACCCAAACGGCAAGGACTGCCCGTGCCCAAAGCACGAGTACATACGCGAGCAGATACGCCACACAAGGAACGTCAACGCATCCCCAAACTCTGGCAAGGGCGAGCGTGTGACACTAAAGTTCTGCCCGGAACACCACGACGTATACATCAACGAGGTGATACCTGCAATGCCGCTAAAGTACAAGATACTCACAAAGATCGCACTAAAGGTGGGCGCCCTCAAGGTTGTGGTGCTGACCCACATGCAGTCGGACCTGTGCTTTTACTGCCGGTTTGGCTCCGGCGGACACGAAAAAAAGAGCGAGCTTCCGCCCGTGTCATGATATGATCAAAGACTGAGCTCTATCTTTGGCTTGTTGGGGGTATCGTGATGGCATTTTTTGCCGCACAACGGACACTTTACCCTGTCAAGGAATACGCACTGGCATATGTGGGACTTTATGTACGCCTCGGCTGCGTTTGAGTGCTCGCCGGTCCCGTTGCAGAACGGGCACTGGGAGTCCAAAAGCTCGATTATCCCGGCACCGCCGCACACCATACAGTATTGTGATTTCAAACAGCGCACCATCTCGATCGCTGTTAATTAAACTCACACGTGCGCCGGCCGATTCTAGTTAGGCTTATACCGTCACGCATCACGTGCAGACTCGTGCCGATTGAGGACATTGGCGGGCTGGTATCTGCCCTAGAGAACGCCGGCGAGCTGCGCCGTGTAAAGACAGAGGTCAGCGCCGACCTCGAGATTGCCGAGATACTCCGCCGCGTGACCTACTCTAATGGCCCGGCAGTCCTCTTTGAGAACGTGTCTGGCAGCGAGATGCCCGTCCTTGGAAACGTGTTTGGTTCCATGAACCGGATGAGGATTGCACTGGAAATGTCTGACTTTGAGGAGATTGGGGGCCGCATCGCCGATCTTGCAAAGATGAAGTTTCCATCGGGAATGCTTGACAAGCTCAAAAAACTGCCAGAGCTGTCGCGCATGGGCGAGGCGTTCCCCAAGCCGGCAAAGTCCGGCCCCGTGACAGAAATTACCGGCCGCGGCTCGTTTGCAGACCTGCCGGTTCTAAAGACGTGGCCCGGCGATGCGGGAAGGTTCATCACGTTTGGGCTCGTTGCAACGAGGCATCCAGACACCGGGGTCTACAACCTGGGCGTCTATCGGATGCAGATCATCGATGGCACGCACGCACTCATGCACTGGCAAAAGCACAAGCGCGGCGCCGCACACCACGAGCAGGACTCTGCACAGGGGCAGAGAACAGAGGCCGCCGTAATTATCGGCGCCGACCCTGCAACCGTCTTTTCTGCCGTGGCGCCGGTCCCCGAGGGCATGGACAAGTATCTCTTTTCTGGAATCGTGCGAAAGAGCGGGATAAGGACGGTCAAATGCAAGACCATTGATCTCGAGGTTCCGGCAAACGCCGAGATCGTGCTCGAGGGATACGTCGACTCGCAGGACATGCGGGACGAGGGCCCGTTCGGTGATCACACGGGCTATTATACGCCGGTCGGCAGGTATCCGACATTCACGCTTACCGGCGTAATGAGGCGCAAGTCCCCGACATACCTTACGACAGTCGTGGGCAAGCCGGTGCTAGAGGACGCATACATTGGCAAGGCAATAGAGCGGTCGTTTCTGCCGCTCTTGCAGATGATGCAGCCCGAGATCGTCGACTTTGCAATGCCGCCGTCCGGATGGTTTCACGGCCTTGCAATCGTGTCGATAAAAAAGCGGTATCCGGGCCAGGCAAAAAAGGTAATGATGGGCATGTGGGGGATGGGACAGCTTGCACTCACAAAGACGATAATCGTCGTTGATGCGGACATTGACGTGCACGACATCAACGACGTGATCTGGGCCGTGACTGTGCGCTCTGATGCGGCGCGTGATGTGGCTATCATTGACAACGCGCCGACTGACACGCTCGATCCGGCCTCGCCTCGGGTGAACCACGGCTCAAAGATGGGAATCGATGCCACGCAAAAGACGCCAGAAGAGGGATATGACAGGCCCGAACAGGTCCTAGTCGGAGTCGATGATGCCACGCGTGCGACAGTCGACTCGAAATGGGCCGACTATGGGCTGGACTCTGCGCACGAATAGAAATTATCGCGCTCGACTGGCTCGTAGCCCATCTCGCGGATTGATGAGGATATCGCCTCGGTACTAAGCTCCGTTGAGCGCGACCCCGTGCACGAGACGACCTCCTCGCCTATGAGCGTGCCGCCAAAGTCATCAGCACCGTGCGCCAGTGCAAGCTGCGCCATCCCGACCCCGTTGGTCAGCCACGATGACTGGAGGTGGGGGATCATACTATCAAACATTATCCTAGATATCGCAATCATCTTGAGCAGCCGCGCCCCGCCGGCGCCGTGCGTCACCGTCCCCTCCTTTGCCAGATCTGTGTGGTTTGGCTCAAAGTTCCACGGAATGAATGCCATGAACCCGCCGGTCTCTTCTTGGAGCTGTGCAATCCTATCAAAGTGCTCTGCAATGTCGCCAAGTGTCTCGACGTGGCCGTACATCATGCTGGCAGACGATTTCAGACCGATAGAGTGCGCCTCGCGCATTATATCTATCCACTCTGAACTCGTAATCTTTTTGGGGCTGATTACATCCCTTACAGAGTCGACTAGTATCTCGGCACCGGCGCCGGGCATTGACTGCATTCCAGAATCCTTTAGCCTTGATAGGACCTCGTGCGTCGAGGACTTTGAGACGCGGGCTATCATGTCAATCTCGGACGCAGACAGCGCGTGCACGCCCACCGTGGGAAACTCTGCACGTATCATTGCAAAGGCATCCTCATAGTACTCTAGCGGCAGGTTCGGGTTGTGGCCTCCCTGTATGAGGACCTGCCTTATTCCAAACGAGTCCCATGCAGTCTTTACCCGCGCCCTTATCTGATCGAGGGTAAGCGTGTACGCTTCGTCGTCCCCCGGCGGGCGGTAAAAGGCGCAGAATTTACAGTCCGTCACGCAGACGTTGGTATAGTTGAGTATGATGTTGTTGACGTACGAGACCCGCCTCCCAAAGCGCTTGCGGGCCAGATGGCCTGCGGCAAGCCCGATAAGGTATGTCTGGTCTGATTCAAGGAGCCTCTGGCAGTCTTCCCTGCTGGGCCTCTTGCCTCCAATTGCTGACTCGAGTATGTCGCCGATATCGCTTGCGTGAGCTTGCTCGATTAGCTGCCTCAATATCCGTATTTGGTGCCAGTCGTTATTTAAGCTTGAGCGCATTCAGATTATTTTAAATGGGCAACAGATGACCGGCGCACATGGTCAACGGGTGCGAGCTACGAATGAGGCACATAATGCGCGACGGCAAGATGCTGTGCATACCGATGGACCACGGAGTATCCAACGGCCCCATAACCGGACTAGAGGATCCGTCATCGATAATATCGTCCTGTGACAAGCTCGGCCTGACTAGCATTATCATCAACAAGGGCATAATCCGGACGCTAAAGGCGCCGCCGCACGTGGGGATACTGGTGCACTTTTCTGCTAGCACGTCGCTCTCGCCGTACCCGAACCGCAAGATGATCACCGGTACAGTCGATGAGGCAATCCGCCTGGGCGCTGACGGCGTCTCGCTTCACATCAACATTGGCAGCAAGGAAGAGCCCGAGATGCTCGAACAGCTTGGGACTGCTGCTACGCAGTGCCACAGCTGGGGCATGCCGCTGCTTGCAATGATGTACCCTCGCGGTGAGAACATTCCTGACCCACACGATCCGGAGACAGTTGCACACACTGCGCGCATTGGCGCAGAATGCGGGGCCGACATTGTAAAGACGCTGTACACGGGCGACCCCGATTCGTTCCGGCGCGTCGTAAAGGGTACCCCGGTGCCGGTGGTAATTGCAGGCGGCCCAAAGGTTGAGACTGATCTAGAGATACTCAAAATGACTGCCGATGCGATGGGTGCCGGGGCCGCCGGGGTGACCTATGGCCGCAACATTTTCGCACACGCCGCACCTCCAAAGATGGTCGCAGCGCTGGCCGGAATAATATTTGACTCAATGTCCGCCGAGGAGGCAGCAAAGAGGCTTGTCTAGGACACGCGAGATAATCATATCCCCCAAGGTGCCGCGCTCTGGTCTTGGCGCGTTTGTCCGGGACGCGGTAAGCGAGGGTGCCACCATGGTCTATGCAGATCCGGCAACACTTGGGGGCATCAAGGTCGATACGATGCACACGTCCACGTCTGCAAAGTATGTCGTCCTTGACGGCAAAAAAAAGCCGCCTAGACGACGCGGCAAAAAAATCGGGCGAGAGTTCAAGGTGCTCTCAAATGACGACATTGAGAGGGTGCTCGAGGCTGCAAAGGCCGGGCTTGACTTTGTAATTATCGATCTGCGCGACTGGAAGATCATCCCGCTTGAGAACATTATTGCCAAGCTCCACCGGCTGCACACAAAAATATTTGCAAAGGCGCGCACCCCTGCCGAGGTGCGCAAGATGCTCTCGATCCTTGATGTCGGTGTTGACGGCGTGATATTTACCACGTCCTCGATAAGCACGGTGCGAATGGCCATGCTCTATCTTGGCGCGCTACGGTTCGACCTTGTGCCAGCAAAGGTCACAGACGTCCACGAGGTCGGAGACGGCGAGCGCGTATGCGTGGACACTGCCTCGATGCTCCACAGGGGCGAGGGGATGCTGATTGGAAGCCAGTCCAACTTTATGTTTCTGGTCCACAACGAGTCCGTCGGCTCTTCGTTTACATCGCCCCGGCCGTTTCGCGTCAATGCCGGCGCCGTACACTGCTATACGATAACGCCTGACGGCACTACAAACTATCTCTCAGAGCTCGAATCGGGAAGCGAGATACTCGTCATGACAAAGCACGGAAAGGCGCGCCGCGCAACGGTGGGCCGCTCAAAGATAGAGCGAAGGCCGATGCTCCTGGTCAAGGCGCAGACTGCGACCGAGTCTGGCAGCATAATTGCACAGGATGCAGAAACCATACGGTTTGTAAAATCAAACGGCAGCCTGGTCTCTGTCACCCACCTCAAAAAGGGGGACACTGTAATGGTTCACGCAGAGCCCTCGACTGGCCGGCACTTTGGAATGGCAGTGTCTGATGAGTA
>JAHRAL010000099.1 GCA_020027325.1 Cenarchaeum sp.
GTGAGCCAGAGTACACATTGTCCATGAGCCAGCCACAGTACGAGCAAACCTCGGGCGTAAACATGCACCACACGTGGAGCGAATGCGGGAGTATGTCGATTCTCCCGCCGTCGTGGAACACTTTGACACCCTCCTTGCCCTCGTACATGTACGCATCCTCTGTCCTAGCCCCGGGTATGCGGGAGGCGGCTTCGGCCTTTATCTGCTCACGGGGAATAGGAAACCGCGTCTTTTCGCGGTCTATGATGATGCTAATGTCCCGGTGCCCGTACGACGCATAGTCGTTGATCTGCTCACGCTTTGGAAAGTTGACGACAAGGTTTACGCCGTATTTTGCGCCGACGCTCTTGCCTATCTCGACGATCCGAGCATACGCCGTGGCCGGACTCTGCTTTAGGAGGATCATTATCTGCGCAATGTCAGTTGCCAGTGCCTGCTGCAAGTCGCCGACCATACCTGTAAAATTCATACGGCCCGCAGGCCCCGGGTTTGGTTATATTCCTAACGATTGTTTTTTATGGCGTCTGAAAAGTTTGGGCGTGTGGCACTGCCTATGGCCGAACCTGGCGGCGGGTTTGGCGACGAGTATTCAGAGCGCGCAAGCAGTCTTGACGACTACAAGGTCACGTGCATACAGTTTATCCGCGACATATCTGAAGACTATCTAAAGTGGGTCGACTATTACCAGCTTGACGCAAAAGAGGACGCCATACGCCGCACGGGCATAACGTCTGTCATCGGCAGGGCAGATGAGTGGATATCAAAGGTCGCACAGTCGATAAAGGGGGTCGACGTCATAATGAACGACGCGATACAAAAGATGGCAGAAGCCACTGCCGGCAAGCCTTTTCCGATAAATGTCACAGTCGGCAGCGTCCCGGCATACACGCGGGCAAAACCGGGGCGCATAAGCGTGCTAGTAGAGTCATCTGGCAGAAACGGGCGCAAGACGCTACTTGGCTCGCACTCGCGTGACGCACGGTTTCGAATCGAGTCGACGTTTGATGCGACCATCGATGACTCGAGTCTGAAAGACCCGCAGCAAGCAGGCAGCCTAGAGCTTGTCATAGACGCAACAAAGGCGTCCCACAACGACGTCGTCTCGTTTACCGTTATCGTCGAAGAGCACGATGAGCAGACAGAGACGGAGCGCCGAGGCGCAAGCACGCTTGTACACTTGAACTAGTCAAGTAATTTTATCACATGATCGAAAAAAGACAACACCCTGCCCGATAAGGCCACTCCCAAAGTCGGGCGTATGGCAGCACGCCTTGACGGAATGCCCGAAAACATTACCACTACAAAGAACTTTGTCGGCCACAAGGTAGTAGACAAGGAGGGAATAGCGTACGGGCACGTCACAAAGGTCCACATCGACGAGACGACGCTCGGAGTCGCAGGAGTCACCGTAAAGTATGGATTTCGCAAAAAGTATTTCCTTCCACGAACCGACATTGCACGCATGACAGACGAGAATGTAATGCTTACAACCCCGCCACTTCGCACAAGCGTCGGCGTGACCGACATTGACGGCCACAAGATTGGCAAGATAAAGCGACTCAACCGCAACTCTGAGACCGGCGACATCGAGTCAATCCAGGTCTCTTGCGGAATTGCAAAGTCAAAACCCATATCGATATCCTCCATATGGGGGGTCGGAAAGGCAGTAACGCTGAAAATGACCCGCGCAGAGTTTGCCTCTCGGACCTAGTCCTTGGTCTGGGCCTCTAGACACGACTTGCAGATGGACTTGGACTCTTTGAGGACGACTTCGACGTTTGATGACAGGCACGTGTGGCAGAGTCCTTTCACGGATGATCCTGCCACCGTGCCAAAATAAAACGGTTTAGCCGTTTCAATCCGGTTTTGGTATCGGTTTATAATTGCGCAGATATCGACATGCGATCATGGTAGCCATCCAAACCGACTCGCTGGTAAAGAGATACGGCACACAGACCGCAGTAGATAACGTGAGCATCACAGTCGAGGACGGCGAGATATTTGGATTTCTTGGGACAAACGGGGCCGGCAAGAGCACCACGATGATGATCCTGACCACGCTGCTAAAGCCGACATCGGGCAGCGCGCACGTGGTGGGCTACGACGTGGTCGCAAATCCAAAGCAAGTAAGAAAAAACATCGGGTACGTCCAGCAGGACACGGCAGTAGACGAGTTCCTGTCCGGCCGCGACAACCTTGCGCTCCAGGCAAGGCTGAGCCACATACCGGCAGGCATACGGAGTGCCCGCATAGACGACATGCTGGCAATGGTCGACCTAAAAGAGCGCGCCGATGATGCGACTGTAAAGTATTCGGGGGGGATGCGCAAGCGACTAGACATTGCAGGCGGGCTGCTTCACCGCCCAAAGGTCTTGTTTTTGGACGAGCCGACAGTCGGGCTCGACATCCAGACGCGACAAAAGATCTGGGAGTACATACGCAGGGTCCACAAGGAGTACAATATGACGATATTTCTCTCGACCCACTATATGGAGGAGGCAGACAAGCTCTGCGACAGGATCGGGATCATCGACTCGGGGCGCATACGCACAGTCGATTCACCCTCGGCGCTAAAGTCCTCACTTGGCAGCGAGGTGATCACGTTACAGGCCGCGGGCTCGCACAAGGAACTTGCAGAGTCGGTCGGCACACTTAGCGGGGTGCGCGAGATATCTGTTGATGCAGAAAAGATTACGATATACGCATACGACGGCAGGGCGGTGATACCACGCGTCTTTGAAGAGTCGGCCCGGCTTGGCACCACCATCGAGTCCATATCGCTCAAACAGCCCACACTAGACGACGTCTTCATAACATATACGGGACACGACCTCCGCGACGACGAGCAGGGCTATGATCGCAAAAAAGCATACAGAAAGGCAAGGGAGCTTCGGGCATAATGGCAGCAACACAAGCCGGAATAGCACTACCGCACGTCATCCATGACACATACACGGTGTTTTGGCGCGAGATAAAGAGGTACAGGAGATCGCGCAGCGGTCTTGTGATCCGGATGATCCAGCCCGTCATATGGATAATCGTGATAGGCCACACGTTCTCTGGCACCCAGCCGCTGCTAGAGTCCGTCGGGTTTGAGGGCAAGTACATCGACTTTATGGCCCCGGGAGTAATCATACTTACTGCGATATTTACGAGCATATTCGGGGGCGTCAATACGCTGTGGGACAGGCGGTACGGATTCATCTCAAAGACGCTAACATCGCCAATATCGCGCTCGGCAATCGCGCTTGGCAAGATGAGCGCCATATCGCTTGTTGCCACGATGCAGGCCGGAATCATACTGGCAATCGCGCTGCTCATCGGCGTCGACATGGAGCTGATAACGGTCGCACCAATACTTGGGATCGTGGTCTTTTTCTCCCTTGGTTTTTCGGGAATATCGGTAAGCGTGGCAGCGCTTGCAAAGTCGCAGGAGACGTTTTGGGGGCTCATCAACTTTTTGGGAATGCCGCTCTTTATGTTGAGCCCAGCGCTCTTTCCGCTCGAGCTCCTGCCGGACTGGCTGGCAGCCATTGCAAGTGCCAACCCCGTAACGTATGCCATAATCCTTGTGCGCGACCTGATGGCAGGCAACGCCACGGCCGAGGTTGCGGTGCTGGCAATGGGGGTTATCGGGGCCTTTGTCCTAGTCATGGTGACAGTCACCACGCTGGTCTTTATGCGCGAGGCTAGCAGGCCGTTTTGAGCCCGAATCCTCGCAGGCGATCATAATTTGACCCATTTTGCAACAAATGATGACGTGCGTGTCCATGTCTAGTATCTGACAGCCTCACGCATGAGGCACAAGACGCCCGTCATGGCGGCACTGGCAGCTGCGGTCATGTTCATCATGGCCCCTACGCTTGCCGATGCACAGGTCCACGAGTATATCACGTCGTGGGGCGGGCTTGGCAGCTCCGGCGAGGTAAGATTCAACGGTCCCACCGGCGTTGCAATCGATTATCTTGGCAACGTGTACGTTGCAGACACCGGAAATGCCAAAGTCCAAAAGTACAACAACGTCGGCGGGTTCATAGCTGAGTGGAGCAGTGCAGGAAACAGCACGCTTGCATCCCCAACGGGCGTTGCAATAGCCGGCGAGACGGTTTATGTCGTAGACAAGTCGCTAAACTCTGTCGCTGCATACGACTTGGATGGAAACTACAAGTTTTCATGGGGCCAAAACGGAGCCGAACCGGGACAGTTCGTACATCCACTTGGAATCAAGGCGTCCGATGACGCCGTATACGTCGCAGACACTGGAAACTCGCGCGTCCAGGCATTCACCTTGGATGGCAACCATACAATGACGTTCAGAGGAAGTCATACACCAGAGTCTGGACTCGAGTCGCCGGTTGGAATCGCACTAGATTCGGACGGAACCGTGTTTGTCTCAGATCCTACAAACATGAAGATCTATCATTACGACTCTGAAGGCGCCGTCATTGCAGTGATTGATGTCCAAGTCGGCGGAACAGAGATTGGTGCACACGGCATTGTGCAAGACAAGGACGGCAGGCTCTATGTCGCAGACAACCTAAACGACCGCATCATACTGATAGACTCCGACGGCCTGTCGCACTCTGTATGGGGCGGGTACGGGATCGGAATATATCAGTTCATCTCGCCGACCGATGTCGCAATCGACCCGTACGGCCAGCTCTTTGTAATCGATTCTGGGTCGCACTCTGTCAAGAAATTCACGACCCCGCACACGGTATTCGGGGATGAGCGCACGGCGGCAAGGGAGGCCGCAAGGGCCACCTTTGAGGACTCGGAGGCAGGCGAGCAGACCGAATCCGAGTCTCCACCGCCAGAGTCGCAGGCGCTGTCTGCAACTATAGTCACAAAGCCCCAGTCGCCTGCACAGCGCCCAGCAGAATCCACGGACCTTCCAGCAATTGTGCCAGTTCCAGGCGACCTCAAAAAACCCACGATTCATGCTCCACACGACATTACCATTGAGGCCGTCGACGTACTTACCGTAATCGACATCGGGATGGCCACTGCAAGCGATGAGAGCGGCATACTGTCCATAACAAACAA
>JAHRAL010000098.1 GCA_020027325.1 Cenarchaeum sp.
GCCAGCTGGCGTGCAAACACGATACCGGCCGACACGATAAAGAGCACGCCCATCGGCATGTGCCAGTTGCGGCCTCGCGGCGGCTGGTTGGGCATGGCTAGGCGATCTTTATTCCGGGGCTTTTGAGCTTGTTGCGGATCATTGCATTGAGCATCAGCGGCGTGGCGACCTCGGCCATGTAGGCAAGCGACCCGCCGCCAAGGCGGAGTGCGCGAAGCCCCTCAATCTCCTCGACAAGCGAGCATACAGAGTCAACAGCACCCGAATCATCGCCGCACACCAAGATATCATAAGAGAGCAAGCTGGAGAGATCCGCAAGCTTCTTTTCAGATATTACGTGGAATGCAGATACCAGCTTGCTAGGGTCCTTCATGTGCGCGGCCACTGATGCATGTGCAGACTTTTTTGAATCGCGAAACGGGACAAACTCGAATCCGACAGAGGTCTTTTCCATCGGGACGATGGGTGAGATGACGATGCAAGACTCGGACACCAGGGGCAGGAGGGCGCCGCAGACGGCATCAATGTTTTCGTACGGGATCGAGAGCACCAAAACGTCGGACTGGGCTGCAACCTCTTCGTTTGATGCACCAGTGATCGTGTGCCTGTCGCCAAACGCCTCCAAGGCGGCCCGGTCATACTCGGCAGCTGACGCACTCGCACGGGCCGCATCCCGGGAGCCGATCAAAATACTGTGCCTTTTGCACCACCGCAACGCAAAGCCCCGGCCCATAGCCCCGGTGCCGCCCACTATGCCAATCTGCATGACATCCCGGGCCGATAGTGTTATTATTATCTCTATTTGGCATCGCACCATCTCAATTGGGATCCATTGTATTCATGCGACACGGTCAGGCAGAAAACAACACAAAACGCGTGCTTGCCGGGCGCACAAGCGGGATAAGGCTGACAGAGCTTGGAATAGAGCAGGCAAACGGCACAGCAGAGATTGCATCAAGGATGGACTTTGATGCGATATATGCAAGCCCGATTGAGCGCGCACAAAAGACCGCTGAAATCGTCGGGGGCCGCACGGGCCACACGCCGATAGTCGATGAGCGCCTCACAGAGCTGGACATGGGGCAGTTTACCGGGATGCCGTACGATGAGATCATGTCTAGGCACGGAAACGTGTTTTTAAAATTCTACAAGGGGGACGCCGAGATTGCAGACAGTGGCATCGAGACCTTTGAGAGCGTGCGGGGCCGCATCAGGCAGATCATTTCCGATGTGGCAAAAAAACACGGGGACAAAAACGTGCTACTAGTCACCCACATGGATCCGATAAAGGCGGCGCTAGCCGACGCAATGGGGCTGTCTGCTGAGCTCCTCACCAAGATGATCATTGCAAATGCGTCAATGACTGTCTTTGGACGGGGAACCGACAGCCTCTATGTGCGCGCAGTCAATGTTTTGGACTCTTCGCGCTATGCGCAGGACTGGTAACAGATGGCAAAAAAGACCGTATACAAGGGAAAGATTGTGGGCCTCAGCGTCCATGACATCAAGGTAAGGGGCAAAAAAGTGCGGCGCGAGATCATTGAACACGGCGGGGCATCGGCGATCCTGGCATTTGATAAAAAGGACAAGGTAATCATGGTAAAACAGCACCGCTACCCCCACGGGTATGTCCTAGAGATTCCGGCGGGGATGATTGAGCGGCGCGAGTCCCCAAGGACGTGTGCCAGGCGCGAGCTCCTCGAAGAGACCGGCTACAAGGCCGGCAAGCTGTCAGAGATCATAGACTATTATCCATCCATCGGCTACAACACCGAAGTCATCCACTGCTTCCTGACCCACGGCGCAACAAAGGTCGCCAGGATTAATCCGGACAATGACGAGTTTATCTCTGTGGTAAAGATGGACCTGAACGATCTGATTGTAAAGATCCTCGAAGGCGAGATCAAGGATTCAAAGACGATATGCGCAGTGCTGGCACACATTGCAGAGTACCCCGATACATGGTAGTGTAGGGCTCTTACCGGCATCCGGGCTGTTTTAGGACTCGGGCAAGGTAGAGTGAGGCGCTAGGATTCCTGCCGGGCCTCGCGCCCATAGTCCGGCGTGATGAGGTCTGCCACGTCGGCCCACGACCGCTCAATCCTCTCAAACATGTGGAGCATGTCTAGATAGTCTAGCGGGACCTGGCGGCGGCGCTCCAAGGATGAGCGGAGGGCAGACATTTTTGCCTGAATGTCCCTGTGCGCCTGGATTGCATTGATTGCTATTGCACGGCTTCGTGCAACTAGCGCATCGACTGCAAGCTCGGCCACATGTCCGGAACCCGTTGCAATGTCGTGCAGCTTTTTGAGGTCGCCAGGCGACGTCGTAGTGTCAGAGAGGTGCGCTGCAAGCTCTACTATGGTGTCACCGGCAGCTTCAATGAGGTTTGCTGCCACGCGATAGTCTAGGACGTCAATGTTTTCTAGGCTGAACGCGCTTGCAAGCCGCCTGTCAGTCATTACACTCCGCACAAGGCGCACGAGCAAAAAGTACTGGCGGTTGACCTCGTCGTCCCTGCTTGCCAGTGCCCCGAGGTTTGAGCGGTCCTCAGACGACATTGCGGCAAGCAGATCGTTGTGCATCCCGACGACAATCGTGTTCATCTGCTTTAGGATCATCTGCGGCTTTAGAGTCGTGGCATCGGGGAGAAACTGCACCCTGACGCTCTTGCCGGTCTCTTCCACAATCTCTAATCCGACCAGGCGCCTCATTGCGTTGCGGATATTGTTGCGGTCCTCTGTCAGTATGTCGCGGTTGCCCGTGATCCAAATAACGTCATAGCCGAGCAGGTATGCACCCGTAATGTTTGCAACGATATTTTCTGGACCCTTTAGCGGGTAGGGGATCTCTAGCTCTTTAGACGGCCGGGCACTGGTCGCACCGAGCACCAGGGTTGCGTGCTCTGTCTCTAGGCCGACCTCGTCACCCTTTTGGAGCCCGTTGGCATCGACCCATTCCTTTGGGAGCGAGATCAGGATGCTGCTTCCAATCCTCTGCAGGCGCCTGCGGAATTTAGCCAATTTAAACTGGTTTATAATATTTAATCCATATTTTTATATTTTTCATCAAGTTTAAACGTCGATCATGAAGGCAAGCGCGTTCTGCCCAGCACACATCACGGGATTCTTCAAGGCAGAGATGGTCAAAAGCGGAGGCAGCCTCCTAGAGACCGGCTCTGTCGGTGCCGGCTTCTCAATACGCCACGGGGTGCGCACAACAGTGGAGGCAGAGCCGGTAGCAGAATCCGGAATTTCAATCACCACAGACGGATACGAGACAGGAGATACGGCAGTCTCTGAGCGCGTCATTGCAAGGTATGCCGAGCTTGCAGGCCGCAGCTACAAGATAGACGTACACCACGAGATCGGCGTCCCGGTAGGATACGGCCTTGGATGCAGTGCAGCAGTCGCACTCTCGCTCTCACTTGCATTAAATGCCGCACTCGGAACAAACCTGACAAGAAAAGAGGCCGCACAGCTGGCACACACTGTAGAGATTGAATGCGGGACCGGACTAGGCGATGTCGCAGCAGCACTAGACGGCGGCTTTGAGATTAGAACCAGTGCCGGCGCGCCCGGGGTGGGAAGCATTGAGCGGACAGACTCGGACCTCGACGTGATACTAGTCTGCCTTGCCCCCATGTCGACTAGAAAGTTCATCAAGGACGAGCTGGAAAGGATAAACGGCCTTGGCGGAAGGATGGTCGACGAGCTGCGCGGCGCATACACTGACGACCGGTTCTTGGACATGTCGGCGCGCTTTGCAAGGTATGTCGACGTGATTACCCCCCGGATGCAGAAAATCATTGACGAGCTTGCAGCATCGGGAATCAGGTGCGGCGTGGCGCTCTTTGGCGAGACCGTCTTTGTGCTTGCAAACAATGCAACCAGGGCCCGCGCACTAGAGATACTGGCACCCTATGGCAAGCACATCCTGCACTCTGGTGTTGACAACATTGGGGCGCGCCTCGACTAGGAACAAAGTGCAATACCCTTGGACCACATTCCAAAGAACCATCCACGCGCCGAGTCGCTGCGCATACGCCAGAGACTTGTTGACGGATATGATGACGGCCTTGTCGCACGCGAGGGACTCATCGCGCACGGGCGGGGGGAAGCCTTTGACTATATCCTCGGCGAGCGCACGACAAGGCTTGCCCAGAGGTCGATAAAGGCAGCAGCTGCCGCACTGCTCCTCGCACGCAATCCGGTCATCTCGGTCAATGGAAACCTGGCAGCACTCTGTGCACGCCAGACAGTCAGGCTGGCCGCGGCCTCACACTCTAGCCTCGAGGTCAACTTGTTTTATGACAGCCCGGCGCGCAGGCGCAAAATCGCCTCAAAACTAGAGTCAGCAGGCGCCAAACGAGTCCTAGGCCACAGGCGTGCAGACCAGACAGAGCTGCCCGGCTTGGGTTCGCAGAGACGCATCGTAGACAAGCGGGGAATAGCAATGGCCGATGCGGTCCTAGTCGCACTAGAGGACGGCGACAGGACACAGGCTCTGGCAAAAGACGGCAGGCGCGTCATTGCAATAGACCTCAACCCACTCTCCCGGACTGCGCGTACGGCAGACATTACCATAGTAGATAATGCAGTCAGGGCAATGGTACGATTGGCAGCACAGTGCATAGAGCTTGCAGGAAAAAAAGAATCTGGACTGCGCCGCATCACAGACTCGTACGACAATGCAGCAACGCTTGGCAGTCACATTGAAGAGATTGCAAAATACCTAGAGAGGGCGGCGCGCAATGCATAGGACTGTAAAAGAGATCAGGGAACAAAAGGGCAACAAAAAGATTGCAGTCGTAACGGCATACGACTATACGATGGCCTCGCTTTTGGACCGCGCCGGCATGGACATACTCCTGGTCGGGGACAGTGCCGCAATGGTGATGATGGGCCATGACTCTACGCAAAAGATCGGCATGGACGAGATGTGCCTCTTTACATCGTCAGTCGCCGCCGGCACATCCGGGGCACTAGTCGTGGCAGACATGCCGTTCATGTCATGCCAGAGCCCAGATGCCGCGGCCAAAAACGCAGACAGGCTCGTGCACGCCGGCGCACACGGGGTAAAGATCGAGGGCGGGTGCGAGATGGCACTGCATGCAGCAAGGATAGCAGAGCACGGCATACCGGTCATGGGGCACATCGGGTACTGCCCGCAGACCGGCATATCGGGGGCCAGCAAGCGGTGCGCAATGAGCGAGGGGGCAGTATCGGGGCTGGTCGGCGATGCGCTTGCACTAGAAGAGGCCGGCGCATTTGCACTCGTACTAGAGATGGTAAGCGCCGAGGGGGCAGCCAGGATCACAGATACGGTCGGCATTCCCACCATCGGCATCGGATCCGGACCGGCGTGCGACGGCCAGGTTCTGGTAGGCCAGGACATGCTCGGCATGTATGAGCGCATCAGGCCCTCGTTTGCAAGGCGGTACCGGGACCTGGCATCCGAGATAACAGCGGCTGCCGCAGAGTATAGGGACGACATTGTTTCAGGCGCATTTCCCGCACCAGAGCACGGGTTTTCAATGAAGGGTGGCACGAGCTGAGGCGCAAAAACGAGGCCGGCGAGATCAGGGGGTCGGACGGAAGTGAGCTGGATGGACGGCGCATAGTCCTGTGCGTCTCTGGTAGCGTGGCCGCATACAGGGCAATCGAGCTTGCACGCCTCCTCATACGCCGGGGCGCCGATGTAAGGTGCGTCCTGAGTGCGGCGGCCACGCGCCTGATACGGCCGGCATACTTTCGGTGGGCAACTGGCAACGAGCCGGTCACCAAGCTCACAGGCAGGATGGAGCATATCGAGCTGGCCGACTTTGGCAAGTCAGATTTGGTGGTGGTCTATCCGGCGACTGCCAACACTATTGGCAAGCTTGCAGGCGGGATTGATGACACGCCGGTATCAACCGTACTCACAGTCGCGCTTGGCTCAAAGATACCGATCATTGCTTGCATGGCAATGCACGCATCAATGCACTCAAATCCTGCCATCAGGCGCAATGCAGAGTTTTTGAGCAAACATGTAGAGTTTGTCGCACCAAACATGGCAGAAGGCAAGGCCAAGGC
>JAHRAL010000119.1 GCA_020027325.1 Cenarchaeum sp.
CCAATGCACCGGCTGGTGTTGCGGACTCGTGTAGTGGGAATATAGAGCCGCCAGCAGTGTCACCAAACGGTACCGGATAGACTGCGCGATCGAGGCTGACAGAACCCGTGTTGGCCCTGATTCCTGCACCATCGCCAAACTCTAGGATTTCACCTGATGCGTCCCTATAGTCGACATAGTTTACCTCCAAGTCCAGACCGGTGACTGTCTCGGGTGCGTTGGCACCGGGCCTACACCATTGCGAGGGTATCTGGAAATCACCTTCAAAGATGCCAGAATCCTTTTTGGTCTCTACCAGAGTAAATCCGGTAGAACCAAGACCGTTATCAGAGCCTTGGGCAAGACCACAAGCTCCAGTCGTCCATTTAATATCATCAAATGTCACATCCAAGAGGCGGCCTTGGCGTCCAATCGAGTTATACGCCTCATCATACACGCCGTCAGCTGCATCAGAGTCGCCCGGGTTGCCTGCGGCACCGACTTCATCCGAATCGTTAACAGGGTCTGCTACAGTACCGGGGATTGTGTAAATGTCCAGTACGTCAGAGTCTGTGTTGAGGTCTGCATCGCGCAGTGTGATGGTCACAGTGTCTGCGATCTTGTAGCTGGTAGAGTCAAAGGAGACGTTGCCAGAGTGCGACGGGGCCGCCTCATCGTCAGAGATCGGCGTGTGAACACCGTCGCGACCAAGGTCGTTATAGGTCACAGTAAGCGTATCCTCGTCGGTCAGATCCTCAATGACAAAGAGTGTCGGCTCGTCGTCGATTAGATCCAAGCCGGAGTATGTGCTTGGATCAAGTATGTTTATCTGGTTTGCCATGATGTATTCCAGCTCACCAACAAAGACGCCGGTATTGTCATCAGTCTCTTCCAGCTCTAGGCGGACTATTTGGTCTGCCACCCTGGTACCGGCACTTTCGCCGTCACCGGTGAATCCAAACTGCATTACGTCAAATACGATGGGGCTGGTGTTATTATGACCAAACGGGTCGTTAACATTGGTGCCAGGAGTTAGTACAAAGCCAACCCCACCAACGGCACTACTAGTATCCAGTAGAAAAGTGTCCTGAGTCCCAACGTTGGTGGCAATTCCTGTCTCAGTACCTGCCGCATCAAATGTTGTTATTGAACTAACGCCAGATGCGCCAAGTGATCTAAAGTCATAACTGACCAGAGTTGTTACTGTTGACTCTGTAGCAGGAATGGTGCCAACAAATGTTATGGCCGGATCAGTGTTATCTGCAATGGTTGCACGCATATCAATATCAATGCCATCTTGCGCCCTTATAGGATCGGTTAATGATACAGCACTGCCTGTTCGAACTTCAAAGTCTCCTATCGTCAGCGGGCCGCCCGTAACCAGAGTGGGTATCAGGTCGGCCGGATTGACAATGCTCAAGTCCTCATCTACACGGCTGTTGCGGTTTGCATCAGCGTCGGTAAGAACAATTGGAATCGACTGACCGGATGCCCATACATCGCCGGTCGGCTGTATGTCAAGGCTGGCAAAAGAGTATTCGAGTAGAATGCTTTGACCCGTCTGGTTGTAGTCAATTGTGGCCGTTGTGCCCCTGACGGTCACGGCTTCTGCTATGGTCATCAGGACAGATTCGTCGTTCTCGTCATACGAGGTAAAGACCCCGCTTGATACGCTACTCTCTGTCACAGTTATGAGCTGATCGCCAGTAGCTGGATCCATATTAGATGGATTGGAAATATCCAAATTGCTGTCATTGTTGTCGTTATACTCTACAATAGCGGTAGGACTGTTGGCTGCACGATCCAGCGTCAAAACACAGTTGGTATCACACATGAGACCGCTAATGGCGTTGGAGATATCCGGTACAGCCGTATTGTTGTTCTGGGTCTCACCGCCCTCGTTAAATTGCTGATAGTATATTGCACCTGCACCAGCGCCTTCGACATCCCAGGTCCAAGAGTCCTCGTCTGTCGGGTCGATGTTGAGCCATGCGTCTGTAATCTCAAAGTGAACCTGGGCGGCGTTTGGATATTTTGTGCGATCCAGTTCTAGATTTGCATAGTCTTCAACCGTGTCAAATGTCAGCTCGACTGACTGTGTACCGCCACCCCTGTTGTATTCAATGACAACGTTGCCAGTTTGATTCAGGGTGTAGAGTTGGATAAACGGCCAGACATCACTTGCATCACCACTAGTCATAGTACTTGCACCATCTGCATCATCCGAGTAACCTGTACCCAGTGTTTGGCCTACATCAATATTACCAGTGCTTGATTCATTAATCGCCTTTGCCTCCCGAACTACGTTCGTTCTAAGTTCGGTAGGAGGAATAGTATTATTATCCGTTGTTAGATTGGTAAGATAAGCTGTTATAGCAGGATTGCCAACATTAGTGTTGGGATCATTACAATCAAGAATACCACTAGTATTAGTAGTAGGAACTGTAAGAGCGTTTGGCAGTGCAACTCCATCAGCACCTCTAAAGTAATCGGACTCTAGGTCGTCAAAAATACCATTAAACAATACTTCGGCATTATCTGGAGTACAAATAGTTCCAAAGTCCAAGCCTACACCGGTAGATATTGTATCCGCGCCAGGTCTAGATGTTGCCGTCGCATCAGCAGCACGTGCATGTACCTCTGATGCAAAGTATGCATACCACTTGCCGTCAGTTGCCTGGTTCATTCGCAGATCATCACCGTTTACAGTAACATCGGGCTCACCTTTTGCCTCGTTTGTCTCGTCAATGTCTGGATCAACGATGACGACCTCGATTACCTGCGGGCCGACCATGTGGTTGTCAAATGCAGAGTTTTCAGCAGAGACAACGAGGTTTGGGTTTGACTGCTGTGCCATTGCAGGGGCTGCGTGGGGGAACGCAAAGGTCATTCCGCCTGCGACCATGATCGCCATGAGAAGGATGCTTGTAGCTTTTTGCGGCTTGGTGGACATCTTACGAGATGTGGGTCAGATAGTTTGTATATAAGGTTAATGGACATCCTGTTC
>JAHRAL010000120.1 GCA_020027325.1 Cenarchaeum sp.
AACGGGTCCCAGCAAACGCAGACCCGGACGGGGCGGCGGCATTGGCAAGATCCTGTCCGGCATGCGCTCTACAATGGAGGCGGTCCGCCCCCCGCGCATGACTGCCCTCCAAGAGCTCCACGATGCAGAGACCGGCCCATTTAGCATACTCATCGGCACCATACTCTCTGCGCGCACAAAGGACGAAAACACTGCCAGGGTGGTAAAGCGCCTCTTTGCGCGCTACAAGAACCCAAAGCAGCTTGCAGCTGCCAGGGTTCGGGATGTGGAGAGGATCATACACTCGATAGGGTTTTACCACGTAAAGGCCCGCCGCATAATCCGGGTCGCAAAGCTAATCTCGACAGAGTACGGCGGGCGCGTCCCAAAATCGCTCGAAGAGCTCGTCGGGCTTCCCGGCGTCGGGCGCAAGACTGCCAACTGCGTCCTGGTTTATGCGTTTGACGAGCCTGCAATACCCGTGGACATCCACGTCCACCGCATATCCAACCGCCTGGGCCTCGTAGACACAAAGACCCCCGAAAAGACAGAGCTTGCACTCGCAGACATGATCCCCAAGAGGTACTGGCTCGAGATAAACGACACGTTTGTCATGTATGGCCAAAACATCTGCAAGCCGGTCTCGCCAATGTGCGGCGTGTGCCAGATACGCAGAAACTGCCGCTACTACCGGCAGTCTACCGCCGCTTTGTCAAAAAAAGCAGGCCGACGAGCGCGCCGACGGCGGCCGTGACATAGAACGGAAAGAGGTGGAACTCGTTTTCTGCCGGGTCGCCTGAGAGGATCTCAAACGTATACACCCCAGACTCTACAACAGAGCCCTCGGTGCTCGACTCTGCACCATACGCCGAGTATGAGCTTATGGCAAACTCGCCGATATCTAGGTTTGAGACGATGATCCTCTGCCCGTTGTTTATCGTCATGCCGGCCCTGTCCGTGTATGCAATGATAATGTTTGTAGACGGCGACCACCCGCGCTCTGTTATCGAGTAAATGGGCACATACCCCTCGTTGTCCGGGATGTTGACTGCAACCCACAGCGCACGGTCCGGCGGCGGGCCTGCGCCCAGCTCGATGAACTTTTCATCCTGGCCTGCGTCATAGATCCGGAGTACCGCACCCCCGCTGTCCCCAGAGTACCCAAGACCGTTGTTGATTGTGACCTGCCAGCTCCTCGAATGGACGTCGTCTAGGAACACGCGCTCTGCGTCGCGTGCAACTGTATCAAAATCCGCAGCATAGAGCTCGTTTTCCACGATCTCTAGTGACGGGTTTATCTCGTCCTGTGCAAGAGCCGGGCCAGCTAGAGACACTGCAACTGCCATTGCGATTATTGCCGCGTGCCTCACCACACATCACTCTACAAACGGCGACGGGTGATCCTGGATTATCCTGATCACCTCGGGGCGCATCGTGTACTCGCTTGGCGTCTTTTTTGCCTGAAACATCTCGCGGAGTGCGGTGCCCGAGACGTTGAGGCGGCTGCCGGCATCGTGCGGGCACCCCTTGTTGGTAGAAAACGCCATGCACTGCTTGCAGTAAAACATTGCCGGATAAAAGACGGGCTCTATCTTTAGGTCCGCATAATCGCCAAATATCTTGTGTGCTGCAAACGGATCATAATAGCTCCCGACGCCTGCATGGTCGCGGCCTATTATGATGTGGGTGCACCCATAGTTTTGGCGCATTATCGCATGGTGTATTGCCTCCTTTGGACCCGCATACCGCATCTCGGTGTGGAGCGTGCCCAGCATGCACCGGTTCTCTGGATAGTATAGGCGGATCATCTCCTCATAGCATCCAAGTATGACATCGTCGCCAAAGTCGCCCGGCTTTTTCTTGCCGACCAGCGGGTTGACAAATACCCCGTCCCGCGTTGCCAGTGCGGCCTTTTGGAGCATCTCGTGTGCAACGTGCGGGGGGTTGCGCGTCTGGAATGCAACGATCTCGTGCCAGCCAGCATCTTCGAAAGCTTGGCGCGTCTGCACCGGAGTCATCCTCTTTCTTCGCAGCGGTCCGTCCTCGGGCCGGCGTACCAGCTCTACCTTGCCGCCAAGGACCGTCTTGTTCATTGACATGGTCTTTGCCACCCCGGGGTGCTTGGCATCATCGGTCCCATAGACTGCCCGTGACAGCCCCTGGGGGTCAAACGAGTACGACTCTGCCACCTGCATGACTGCGCGTGCCTGCCCGCCCTGCTCGCACAGGAGCACCTCGCCTGCATCTTTTGCAGTCTTTGCGGTCTCGGCTGGGACATCAAGCAGTATGGGTATGGTCCAGGCGGTCCCGTCTGCAAGCCTGCCCTCCTTTATGACTGCGGCCAGGTCTGCCTCGCCAAGAAACCCAGCAAGCGGGCTGAATATCCCGTCTGCAATGTTTTCCACATCGCTCATTGCGCCTGCCGGGATCTCGATCTCTGCCAGGCCGCCGGGTGCCGAATCGCGCACACTGCTTACCAGCTTGCCGCCGTGCGGGCTGATCTGCATCTATGCCTCGTACTCCATGTGCAGGCCGCACTCCTTGCTCCCTGATTTACCTTCCCACCACCACCGCCCGCCGCGGTGGTCCTCGCCTTCCTGCACGGCGCGTGTGCACGGCGCGCACCCGATGCTCTTGTAGCCCTGGTCCAGCAGCGGGTGGTACGGGATGTCGTTTTCTTTGATATAGCCCTGGACGTCGTCCCACGTCCATGATGCGAGCGGGTTTATCTTTAGTATCCCCTGGCGCCGCCCGTCGATCTCGATGAGTGCGACGCCTTTTCTGTTCTCGGTCTGCTCGCGCCTGATCCCAGTTATCCACCCGTCAAGGCCGGCCAGTGCCCGCTCTAGCGGCTCGACCTTGCGGACGCCGCAGCACATTACGCGGTTCTCGACGCTCTCATAGAACAGGTTTATCCCGCGCTCGTTTACCATCTCTGAGACCTTTTGCATGTCGGGATAGAGGATCTCAAAGTGGATCTTGTACTTTTGCTCCATCCTTGCCATTGTCTGGTACGTCTCATCGTGCAGCCTGCCCGTGTCAAGCGTAAGGAATCGCGCATCGGGGCGGATCTGTGCCATCATGTGTATTATTACAGAGTCCTCGGCGCCGAGGCTTGATGCCTTTGCGACCCGCGGGTGGAGGTTGTCCAGCGCCCACTTTAGGGTCTCCTGCGGGGTCGAAAGCGTTGCGACAATCTCGTCGACCTCTTTTTGGGTAAAGCGCTTCATCTGCAACCCAAAACTGGGCGCATTATCATATAACTTGTTGCTAGTCGCACGCCCCGCCCACGAATGACGGCAGAAATTTCTGGCAAGACTCGATGATCATGTCCACATTGTACATTGACGACCACGTTTTAATATCGATCAGATTTTTGCTCTTGCATGATAGATACGCTGCGCAAGGCAGGATATCACACAGTACTTGGAACTGCCGCCGTACTTTTTCTGGTATTTCTTGCACCCGACGCACTTGCAGCAGGTTTTGATTCTCCCCGGGCACAGCTTGCAAGCGGCGTAGACCCGCAAGATGTTGGATGCAACGATGCCCTAGTGCTTGTCATGCGTCTGGGCAACACTCCGTCATGCACGAGTGAGGCCACGGCGCAGAGAATGTCTTGGCCCGTGATTGCAAGATCCTTTGATGTTCCGGACACGAATGTTGATGATACGAATACGGGTGATACAGAACCTGCCAATACCCCGCAAGACCCACAACAAGACCCAGTGGATGCCCCGACCATAACCTACGCGCCAGTTCCGGCAGACGTGGCCGATAGTAACAACCAGTTTGCACTGGACTTTTATCGGCAGATCTCTTTTGATGGCAACATATTCTTCTCCCCGATCAGTATGCATACTGCATTTTCTGTCCTGTACGAGGGGGCTAACGGGAACACCGCCGCAGAGATCCGGCAGGTCTTTGGGTTGGAACCGGATGATACGGCACGCCACGACTTGATGGCGCAGACGATCTCCTCGATAAACAGGGAAGACCCACATGCCACGCTGAACGCGGCCAACGCGCTGTGGATCGCAGACTGGTTTGCGCCGTACGAGTCGTATCTGGACATTGTGAACAAGACGTACCATGCGAGCTCGCAGACGGTTGACTTTACCGATCCGGACGACGGTGTAAAGAGGATAAACCAGTGGGCGTCTGACAATACTAACGGAAAAATCACAAAAGTATTGGAACAGGGCCACGTGAACGCTTCAACAGCCATGGTAATCAACAACGCCATATACTTCAAGGGAACGTGGGTTACGCAGTTTGCCGAGGAGGATACTTTTGAATCCGACTTTTGGACAGGAAGTGAAAACACCATTCGCGCCGATTTCATGCATGTCGAGGACACGTTTGACTATGCAATGTCGGACGGCGCGCATGTGTTACGGCTACCCTACGAGGGGGACAGGCTCTCAATGCTCGTCATACTGCCGGAGGACCGAGACGGGATCGCGTCACTAGAAGAGTCGATCAGTACGGACATGTTGGAACAGTGGCGAGATGACATGCACTCCGAAAATATCATAGTCGAGATTCCAAAGTTTACTGCAAAGATACACTATGATCTAAAACCACTATTACAGAACATGGGCATGATCGATGTATTTGTCAAGGCCGAGGCTGACCTGTTGGGAATTGGACCGGTGGTACATGGTAGCAACTTGTACATATCTCATGCATTTCATGACTCGTTCGTAGACGTAAACGAGGAGGGAACAGAGGCAGCTGCTGTAACCACCATGACAATGCTAACATCACTGCCCCCGACATTCATGGCCGACCATCCGTTCATATTCGTCATACAGGACGACGAGAGCGGAACAATCCTATTCATGGGCAAGATCTCCGATCCCACCTGCATGGACAAAGAGTGTTAGTGTGGCAAACCCCTTTTGAACACTCATGTTTTTGGTTGTCAAATATCCTGATTCCCAACCCCGCCGGGCGCATTATGTGGCAGGGCACCGCGCCTTGTCGGAAATTTCCAGAGTCCCGCAACGTCCCAAATTCTTAAATCGACTTTGGATGTCCCAACACTGTTGGATTCTGAAAATATAGAGTGGCTCACAGATAAGGCCAAAGCTCTAGCTGATGCCTGCATGTTAGATGAGGCCGTGGTTTTATACGACAAAATGCTAGAGATGGAGCCGGACAACTATCAAGTCTGGCTCGACAAGGCGCTGGCCCTTCACAAACTAGATGATGCGAAAGAAGAAATCAAGTGCTGGGACGAAGTATTGAGAACTAGCGAACATTTAGACATGCTTGTCCGTGCAACCAAGGCACTTGCATTGCACAAGCTAGGAAGATCAGAAGAGGGGCTAGGATTACTCGATGTCGTCATGATGGAGGGGAACAAAAAGGACAAGATCTATGCCCTGCCAAAAAAAGCCTTTGTGCTCTACGAGATGGGACGGGCAGAGGAATCATTGGGATGCCTTGACGAGCTGTTGCAGCTGGATCCGGACAGTCAGTTGGCGTATTTTAACAAGGGAGTAATATTCGCAGACAGATACGATATAAACCGGGAACGTGGCTCTCTTCAAAAAGCCATAGAGTGTTATGATCGTGTCATAAAGATAAACCCGGATACCACGGATGCCGCACAATCGATCTATAACAAGGGTATGGCACTAGTAAGAATCCGCAGATCGGATGAGGCCTTGCTGTGCTTTGACAAAGCCATACAACTAATGCCGGACTTTGCTGGCGCATACTCTGAAAAGGGCAAGTGTCTTGACGCTCTTGACAGGTATGAAGAAGCCATATGGTGCTTTGATCAGGCCCTGCATCTAGACCCCGGCGACGGACCTACATTTTACCACAAGTCCCGCTCCCTCTATCTCCTTGACAGGATAGAAGAAGCATTGCAATTGCTCGACTTTGCTGTCAAACTTGACCCGCTTTTACCCGACCACAAGGAGTTGAGAGAAATGCTCACAGACAGACTAGAGTTTAGAAAAAACCTCTAGCCATAACGGCACTGCCCGCACTCCCCCGCGTTGAGTTATAAGCAACCGCATATCCTAGTGCGCACACAATGGATGTCAACGCGGTTGTCGCCGTCTTTCCCAACGCGTATTCGCGCCGCAGTGTGGCGCTACTTGCCCGAAACATAAAGTCGATGCTAAAGTCGCGCTCGCTGCGCTTTTCATCCGTACGGCGCGACGGCGACGTCATTGTCGTCGACGCCCACGATCCGGTATTCACATCGTCTGCAATCGGCCTCCTGTTTGGGCCGGAGCGGGTTGCAATTGCGCGCCGCACGGGAACGCAGATGCGCGAGCTGGTAGAGGCGATAACTGTCACCGCATCAAGCCTGCTCCTAAAGGGCGAGCGTTTCATCATCAAAATAGAGGGAAAGACTGTCGGATACCTGCCGCGTGATGCCGAGCTTGCCGCAACATCGGCGGTAATCTCGGGCTCTGCTGTAGGTGCAAGACCAGGAACCGAGTCCGCGCACGACCGCGTAATATACGCCCACGTTGCAAAGTCCAGCTCGTACGTCAGCATATTCTCTGATGCGGGCCGCGGCGGCGTGCCGTTTGGGACGCACAAGGACAGGGTCGTATGCCCCGTGTATGACGGGCTCTCGGCCCTTGCAATGCTCGAAGCGCTCCGCCAGGGCCACGACATACTCCCGACCGTCGTATATTCCACCAGTGCTGCGCAGACACGGCTGGCAAAGCCGGTCTGCAAGATCGTCTCCTCGATACCCCGGGCACAGACTGTTGCAGAGTTTGTCCGGGTCTCGCCTGTCCGCGGTGCGGCACTCGGGATCGCAGCGCAAAAGGCGGCCATTACAACTGCAAGGTCGCACCGCCTAAAGCGCGTCTGCATCCCGACCTCGCCGCTGATACACACCGCAGAGTTTGCAGACTCGCTTGCAGACATGGTAAGGTCCGCATCCATGCGCAGCATGGTGCCCCTCGCAGGGGCCGCAGATCTTGACTCTGGCGCAATAGAGATCGGGATGGGTGCAATAGAAAAGCCAAAGCACTCAGCACGGGGCAGCCTGAAAGCCGCCACCGAGACGTCCCGGACGAGGCTGGAGCTGCGCGTCGGACCAAACATGCTGCACGAGGCACTGGACTCGCTAGACGACAGGCGTTAGGAATGTTCAAGGTCGCAGAATTCATCTATCCGTGGGGCGGGGGCCACTATTCCCGGATGATGCGGCTTGATTCGGAGCTGCGCGCCATAAGGGATGACATTGAGTACCATTACGCGACAAGGTCGCCGATAATAGAGCGGCTAAGGGAGCGCCTGCCGGATGCCGGCCAGAATATACACGAGATACTCATGCCCATACCGATAGGCGGCTCGGACGGACCGAGTGCGTCTAGGTCACTGCTAAACTTTTTTCTGCCCATAGGCGGCCCAACGCTTCCGTCCCAGATTGCCTCGTTCCTGCGCGCCGAGGCCAGGCTCTATGACACCGAACGGTTTGATCTGGCAATCAACGACGGGGACATGGGATCAAACGTCATCGCCTCGCGCAGGTCGATTCCGTGCATATTTGTCACAAACCAGTACAAGCCGCGCCTGTACAATACGAGGTTCTACCTGCGCCCCGCAGCAGAGTTTATCGCACGCCAGATAGCAAAGGCGACGCGGATACTGGTCGCCGACTCGGAGCCGCCAAACTGCATCTGCGAGTACAACCTCAACATCCCAAAAGAACTACAAGCAAAGGTAGAGTATGTGGGGCACTTTGCCGACTCGGAGCCGCCGCGCCGTACTGCCGGCCCCACGGATCTTGAGGGCCTCATCGGCGCAGCAGAGTTTGGATACTGGATGCGCACCGGCGATGCGGCGACCAACAACACCACGGGGGACGCATACGAGCGCGCATTTGCCGAGCACCCGATGCGCGACTTGCGCCGCATAGTCTCGCATGCAAAAAAGGACGCCTCCATAGACCGCGTATTGGGCCGGGACGGCAAGACCTACACGATCTCTGAGGCACTCGAGCGCGGCGTGGACTGGCTCCAGATAGACGTCGGATTCCTCTCGACCACCGAGCGTGATACCGTGCTTGCGAGGTGCAGATATGCGGTTGTCAACGGGTCGCACACGGTACTAGGCGAGGTCATGGGGGTAAAGGCAAAGCCGATAATCGGTGTGCCAGTCTATGACGAACACACAAACCAGATCATGTGGGCCCAAGAGCACGGGCTGGGCATCCTCGCAAAGAGCCCGCCCGAGATAGCAGCTGCTGCCTCCTCGATGCTTGACTCGTCGGGTGAGTTTGGGGGTGCCCTGCGCCGCTTTGCGGCAGGATTCCGGCGCGGCGGAGCCAAGAGAGCCGCACGCATTGCCTCAGACATGCTGGACAAGTAAAATAGCCGCACCCCTGCCGGGGTGGCGTAGGCGCCGGCGCACGGCAAACGCGACGGGCGAACTGACCGCAAGGGATGAAGAACTGCCGTGTTGCCGGCGTCTCATAATCCGGCCACCCGATCTACCAAGAGTTGTTGGCGTACTTTGCGGCGTTTATTTTTGACCGGGCCGTCCTCGTGGAAGCGCCAGATTACAAATGGTTCCCACCATGGATCGGCGTCTAAACGGCTGGAAAACGCGATCAGTGGCGATCATCTGCGATCAGGTTGGCACAACCTACTAGTTAAATCATAGATGTTCATCTACATAACATGGATGAAGTGGTGATCTTTATGCGAGTTAAGCCGAGATCCAGATTCACAAAGCCGATCGGCGTGGTCATTGCGAATCTGGGGAGTCTGGATGCGTTTACCCAGAGTTCCAAGTCAGATAAAATATACGCCCATGACGTGTCGAATAAGGCGCATGCATTGCTCTGCAAGCTGGTTGAAGTAAGGCACAACTTTGGTTACCACATCTACCTCATATCTGCCACCTACAACACCAGCAATGACATATGCGCATTAATGCAGTACTCGGTGGGAAATTATAGGTTGCGATAATGTCGGTCATTCTAGCAGGCTTAGACGTATCTGGAGATCGATCCAAAGGAAATTACAAATATCTGGGAGTTGTATTATGCACCAAAGAGCATCTTGATGCATACATTAAACGACTCGGGCTGAATTTATACAATTTGGATCAGATCAAAGCCAGGCGTATCAAAATAATTCCCAAATTAAACTTTGATAGTGATGAGTTTCTCGTATATTGTGTAAGGATAGACCGAGGTATCATAGCTGACAAAGCTAAAAAAATGAATCGGAATAAAAGAAAACGCATACCAACATTAAAAATATTTCAATTGTTTAATTATGCCGTATGGGAACTGCTGGAAGATCAGATCAGAGCGTTTGTGAAGAAACACGGATGTGAATTACAAGATATCCAGTTTGAATGCGATAGTGACTGCCGGCGTTTTGTAAAGGATCTCGGTCACAATCCTGTAAGTAGGGGATACGCGTACGTAGTGGCAGACATGGTTGGCATAGCAAACAATTGGGGAATAAAAATACCGGGAGTAAGAGAGAGGGATTTTAGAAACGAATTGGAAGACAAGTTACTGAGATGACTTGACATGCCCGTTGACGCTATGATAAAGTCCGTACCCACATCAGCCTAAGGATCCCGGTGTGCACGCCAGCCCTAGGGTTCAGGTACGGGTATCAATGCAACTACATGGGTGGTATATAACAACACCGCTCAACTTTAAAGCAGAATCTGGACTGCGGGGCAGTTTATAGTCCTCTGATCAAGTTTCAAGATTGATGATAAGGAGGTCCGTACCCACATCAGCCTAGGATCACCGGTGTGCACGCCAGCCCCAGGGTTCGAGTACGGGTATCAATGCGTCTGCATGAGTGGTATATACCAATACCGTTTGACCCTCAACATGAATGTAGGACATGGACTCGACTCGTCCAAAGTCCCTTACTTTTGACCCGGTTTTGCGTACTTTTGACTTGGCTGTCTGCCGATACGGCTGGGCCGATCAGGCCGCGGGCAACGCTTTTAACCCAAAAAATACGGGCACCATCCGTGCCAAACTGCCCCGAATGTGTAGCCAAAGACCGACTCGCTCTAGTGGCAAAGCACGAGGGGGACGAGACAGTCGACCTTCCATCACTCCTTGACGCAGTAGAGGTTCCGATGAAGTCAGAGCCGCGAACAAAACACTTTACGTGCAAGCGGTGCGGCCTGTATGCGACACGCGAGCAGGTCTCTGACATACGCGACAGGCTCAACCGCCGCGCAAAGACCCGCGAGGACAAGCAGTACGACTATCTGGACTGGTGGCAAAAGAGCAAAAAAGACAAGCACGTCGTTCCTAGCTAGATCCCCTTAGCGTCTTTCTGAATGCGGATGATACAAAATAATCCACAAGATGGGGCAGTGTGTGCCTTGTCCACACGGCGACCCTTGCAACCCCGGGGACAGTCACCTCGCCGCGGCTTGATCCTATCGCGCCGACTATTGCCCTTGCAACCTTTTCTGCACTCAGCGACATCGGCGAGTAGCGGGGTATGTTTGCAAACGATTCGTGCTCAAAAAACGGCGTCCTTACCGCTATCGGGCTTACAACGGTCACCCCGACGCCCGTGCCGTGCAGCTCGCCGCGCAGCGCCTCGGAGAAGCCGAGCATTGCAAACTTTGATGCACAGTATGCGGCCATTCCGGGTAGCCCAAAGCTTGCAGCAACTGAGGCGACGTTGACTATCTTGCCAGATCGCCGGGCCAGCATCTGGTCCAGGAACGCCTTTGTGCAGTGGACGGCGCCAAAATAGTTGGTCTCCATCTGTGCACGGATCTCTGATGCGCTCAGCGACTCTACGCTGCCATATATCGCAAACCCCGCATTGTTGATGAGTATGTCCACCGCGCCAAGATCGCCGGCCACATGCTGCGCCATCTCGCAGACCTGTGCCTCGTCTGAGACGTCGCAGGCATAGCCGACGCCACTGCCAAACTCTGAGACCTCTACGACTGCCTCCTCTAGCACGTCTTCCCTCCGAGCCACGAGTGCCACGCGCACCCCCCTCTTTGCAAGCATTACAGCAGCTGCCTTGCCTATGCCGCTAGACCCGCCGGTCACGACGGCCACTTTGTTATCAAGCTTCATGCGTGCATTGCATGCTTGGGTCAGTTGATAAAATGCTTTGGCAAAACGATTCCTAGTCTGCTACACAACCCCAAAACCGCGCCTGAATTTTGGTCACTAGTTGACCCCTTGGGCAGGGTTGTGCAACGGGGTCGATGCTTTTGGGACTATGCAACCAGAATTAACATTTGATATGGCATACATCAACTCAAACTGGTGTTGCCCTATGCGAATCGGCCTTGCGGCCAAACTTGCGCCATAACCACAAAGCCATAATAAAAATAACATAAGCGGGAATTATAATAATTCCCATAAAAAGATATGGTACTATTCTCCAACATTCGCTTTTATCATCGTTAGGAAATGGCGCATAACATACGTCAGTTGCTGGATATTGTGCATAAATCATCAATGTGATGAAAAAGGCAATGGCGACAGCAATGGTGGGAATCAGATAGATCTTGTCCATGCCTGCTTGGAATTGACTATTCAATAATATGTCTTGCTGAATCATTCCTGTATGGTGGATTGAATGGTACAACCCCAACAGCTGCAGCTGGGATCAGAGTTGAAGGCGTGAATAAATGCAAGACATTGATCTAGAACGCGAGTTTGCATGCTTGTGAATGGGTTTGATAACTGCACAGAACCGACAAAACTTACTGGGCAAGAAACTTTGTCGCTACAAACAACACGGTAAAGCCCACCAGGAATGCAATTCCGCCATAGCTTAGGATCAACAGCGCGGTTCCCGGCTGCGACTCGCGTGCAAGGTACCTGCCCGTCACAAGCCTCAGGTTCATGATTGCAATTGCCGGTGCTGCAAGAAACGAGACCGTGGTTGCAAAGTCAACGAGCCCCCGTATGCTGCTCCCAAACTGGAGCACGATAAAGAGCGCCCCGCCGGCTAGGATGACTAGGAATACCGGATACGGCAGGCCGCGCCCCGAATCCCCGCGCATCAGCTCGACTGTGCGCCGCAGTGCCCGCGTGTACCCGTCAAAGACTGCAATCACGGTCCCAAACATTATGCTAAAGGCCGACGCTGCAATTATTATCCGGCTCCAGTCCCCTATGGTCTCTGTATACAGCTGGACGACCGTGTTTGCAAAGCTTGCCCCGCCGTCGGGAAGCTCGCGCCCCGTCCCAAACAGTATGAACGAGCCGAGCATCAAGAATATGACTGCAAGGGATGCCGTCATGGCATAGCCCAGGCGGAACTCCAAGAGCGCCTCTGAGAGCCGCGGCCTAAAGCCCGTCTGCTTCATGCGCTCAAGCGTCCAGAGGCTGTTCCAGCTTGACAGGTCGATTGCAGTCGGCATCCACCCTATCAGCGCAATCATAAAGAATATGCTTGCAGGCGCCAAGACGTCGCGCTCTACAAAGCCGTCAATCTGCTCTGCGGGGCCGTTGTATGCCGCCAAGACGAATGCTGCAATCGTAGAGACGGTCAGGACGGTTGCGACCACCTTTATCATAGAGTCTAGTATCTTGTAGCGCCCGACGATGAGTATTACACAACAGATCACAAAGAGCCCGACAGTAGTCCAGACCCCCTGCGAGCCGAGCCCAAAGAGGTTTTCAAAGAATCCGGCACCGACAGCACCCACGGCAGATATCACAAAAAACATCGAGGCTATGGTTATTGCCAGGTAGACCCAGAGGACCCGCCTGCCAAGCCTTGCATACCCGTCTATGATGCTTGTGCCCGTCGCATTGGCGTACCTTGTCCCGTACTCGAAGAACGGGTACTTTAGGAGGTTGGCAGCCACGACGAGGCCGATCAGCAAAAATCCAAACTCGGCGCCGGCGCGAGTCGACTGGACCAGGTGCGAGACGCCTATTGCCGTGCTTGCAAAGAGCAGCCCGGGCCCCAGCGTCTTTGCAAACCTTGCCCAGTCCGGCATCAATCGCTTTCTACCTTTTGGTACCTGCCAAGTGCAAACCTCATCAGGAGCACCCACGTTATGGCTATCGGGATATAGTATGTTGCAATCCGCCACCCGATGACGGTGCTCCACTCAAGCGACTCGCCAAGCCGTGACCACGTCGCAGAACCGATCGTGTCAAGGTACGAGGCAACGCCGAGCTCGACTAGCCCCGAGCCCCCGACGGTTATGGGTAGGTTCCCTATGGCATTGGCCGCCATGACTGCCATCACAGAGTCCCAGAGGCCGAGCGTGTATGCAAGCCCGACGGTTATCGCCGAAAACGAGATCCCGTACAGTATCCAGCTTGCAAACGATGCGGCAAGGCTGATCCCAAATATCCTCCTAGTCTTTGCGTTGCCCAGATGCTGGCTGCTCATCTCGCAGACCTCGCGCATCCACGTGTTGGCATTGTCGATATACCTGTCTGCGCGCCTCCCCGCTACTGCCTTTGCAAGATAGACGATGCCGCGTGGGACGCCAAAGACCCTCTTTGAGGAGAGGAAAAAGAGCACTATCCACAGCCCCGTTATGGTTGTGCTGGTGCCCAGGACCACTGCTGCGACCGTGTATGCGCCGAGTGCGAGCGCAATCACGCCGGCGATCATTGAGAGTATGCCGCCTGCAATGACTTCTGTGACAATGTCTAGTATGGCCACCCACGATGCCTTTGATGCGGGAACGCCCTTTTTGTGGAGCCAGTATATCACGACAATTTCTGCGCCGACAAACATTGGCGTCGTGAACTTTATGAACTCGCTGCCGATCCGCACGCCCACGAGGCTTGTAAGAGAATCAACCCTGCCGATGTATGAGCGTGCGATATATGCAAACTTTGCGCCCTGGAGCCCGAGCTTGCCAAAGAGCGCCAGGACCGCGAGCACATACCCGAGCGCGCCTATGGCCACCACGTCGTCGATTCCAATATCAAACTGGACTGCGATGATGATTATGGGGATCAGGCTTGCGGGTATGGCAACGAGCCTCCACTTCATTATGCGGCGCGTCCCCCTATTCAAATATAAGCCAATAATGCTTGGATGCGTGGTGCGGATTTGAAGAGTGTAATCGTTGTCGGTACGGCGGGTTCCGGAAAGTCGCTTTTGGCATCAAAGATACGCGAGCACTATGCGAGCACGGGGGCGTATGTGGCAAACCTGAACCTGGACCCCGGAGTCGAAGAGCTTCCATATGAGAGTGACATAGACGTCCGCGACCACATTGACATTGTCTCGATAATGAAGCAGTACGGCCTGGGTCCAAACGGCGCGCTGATCATGGCAAACGACCTGATTGCAGCAAAGCTTGACGAGCTGTGGCGCCAGGTCGACACAGTAAACCCGGACTATCTTGTAATTGACACCCCCGGCCAGATCGAGCTCTTTGCGCACCGGGCCAGCGGGCCGTTTATTGCAGAGTCTGCTGTCGCCGATGAAAAGGCGTGCATATTCCTCTTTGACGGGATGCTTGTCCAGTCCCCCACCAACTTTGTCTCGATTGCACTCATTGCAGAGTCTATCCGGCTAAAGCTGGGGATGCCCACGCTCTATGCGCTTACAAAATCCGACCTCATCGCCGACTCTGTTGAAAACATTGTAAAGTGGTCCTCTGATGACGCCGCACTTGCCGCCGCACTCTCGCACGAGTCAAACGGCGAGTCATTTGAGCTCTCGACTGCGATACTGCGCAGCCTAAAGGCCGCAAACCTCCTGCCCGCCATAACGCCCATATCCAACGTGACCGGCGCGGGGCTTGTGAACCTGTGGGCAGAGCTGAGCCGCACCATAGACCAGGGCGAGGAGATCGTCGATTGAAGGCTGCTGCAAAGTCGGCCACTGCCAGCGCGCCATCAACTAGTGCAAACCTTGGCTCCGGATTCGACGTCTTTGGGCTGGCACTAGATGCCTTTGCAGACAGGGTGACAGTCACGCGCACCGGGCGCCGCGGCGTCACCGTAGCTGCCGACGGGGGCGTGCCCGCTGATGCGCGGCGCAACACCGCGGGAATCGTGGCCCTCGAGGCAGTCAGGCGGTACGTAAAGCGGGGCGGGCTTGGCGTCCGCGTCTCAAAGGGCGTCCCCGTGGGATTTGGCCTTGGCAGCAGTGCTGCCTCGGCAGCTGCTGCCGCAGTGGCAATAGACCGCCTACTGGGGCTCGGGCTGAGCCCAAGCGGGCTGGTAGAGCTTGCCGGGGTCGGCGAGCGCGCAAGCACGAGCTCGGTCCACTATGACAATGTGGCCGCCTCGGTCCTCGGCGGCTTTGTAATAGTTAGAACCGGACCGCTAGACATTGTAAAGATGCCCCCGCCCGCAGACATGGAGTGCAGTGTTGCAATACCCGAGGTTGCAGTTCCTGCAAAAAAGACTGCCGCATCGCGCAAGCTGGTCCCTGACAAGGTCGGCCTAAAGAATGCGACTGCAAACGTGGGCAATGCGGCAGCAATGGCCGCAGGATTTGCGCGGCGCGATACGGCGCTGATCGGCTCTGCAATGGCCGACTCGATAGCCGAACCCGCACGCCGGCGCACCATACCGGGCCTCGAGTCCGTGCGAGGGCGCGCCATCCGTGCAGGTGCCCTCGGTGTTGCAATAAGCGGGGCGGGCCCGTCCGTAATCGCAGTCGGTAATGCCAATACCGACATGGATGCGGTGGGGCGCGCCATGAAGCGCGGGTTTGCATCTGTGGGTGTGCGCTCCCGGGTCGTGCGCTGCCGGCCCACGCCGCGGGGAGCAGCCAGGCTGTAATGGCACGCGCAAAGCGCAAGGCAGTAGTCGTGTTCAGCGGCGGGCTGGACTCTGTCTGCCTGTGCGCACACCTTGCCCCGTCGCACTCGCTTTACGGAATCACATTCTCATACGGCCAGCGCGCAGCACAGGAGGTAAGGGCCGCCAAACGCCTTGCGCGCAAAGTCGGGCTCGTAGAGCACCGGACAGTCGACATCGGATTCATGCGCTCGCTGTATGCAAAGACCAACGTCCTGACGGATCCAAAAAAGAGACTCCCGTCCGCGTTTGACTATTCCATTGTCGTGCCCGTGCGCAACGCGGTCTTTTTGAGCATTGCATCTGCATGGGCGTACACAATCGGCGCGCAGACCGTGGCCTACGGCGCACACACCGGCGATGAGCCGTACCCCGACTGCCGTCCGGCGTTCTCGCAGGCGCTAGAGGCCGCGCTCAACCTGGGTGAGTCAGACGGGATACGTTCGCACAAGAGGCGCGCCATCACGATATTGAGCCCCGCAAAGGACGGGCTCTCAAAGGCGGACATGATCAAAAAGGGATACCGCGCATTCGGCGATGCGATATTTTCTGCGTGGAGCTGCTACTCGTCGTCTACGCGCCTGCACTGCGGCGCGTGCGAGTCGTGCCTGAACCGGCGTGCAGCGTTTGCAAAAAGCAAGATTCAAGACAAGACAAAGTACAGGGAGCCCGCTCCTCTGCGCAAAATGTACACCTGCCCGATACCCGTGGGACTCGACTAGTTTAGGATGCGCTTTTTGAGTGCAAAGCCCCTGATTAGGATGTACCATCCGGCAAAGACTGCGCCCAGGATCGAGTAAAACACCCAGTTTGATGCAAAGATTATCCTGTTCTCTATGGCGGCCTCGAGCGCCTTGAATTCGTCAGAGTGTATGTTGATGTTCTCCCAGGATTCGAGCACGCCGCCGTGGCCGACGGCTGCTGCAATGTTTGGGAGTATTGCGTCAGATACCTTCCATGATATGACCATCGCCACTGCCAAGACTATGCCAAACTCGATTGCATACCACGTCCAGCCGGGCCAGGACTCGCCGGGTATGTGGACGTTGTTGTGTGCTCCCACAATCGTGCGCCCCGTGCGGCTAGTTATTTATCTCTACAGCTATGGCGCCGGTTCTGAGCCGCGCTGGTTGATCAGGACTGCGATACTCTGGCGCTCCGGGCCGTTCTCATAGATGCCGCGAAACGTGCTC
Organism: Cenarchaeum sp.; assembly: GCA_020027325.1. Lineage (GTDB taxonomy): Archaea > Thermoproteota > Nitrososphaeria > Nitrososphaerales > Nitrosopumilaceae > JAHRAL01. The sequence continues at coordinate 16,915 of JAHRAL010000120.1, forward strand.
GTCATCATCTTTGCCTCGTTCTCGACTCCGCGCATCTTCATGCACAGGTGCTCTGCGTTGACAAAGACTGCGACGCCCTTGACTCCCTGCGCGCTGAGGTCGTCTGCAATGTTCCTTGTAAGGCGCTCCTGTATCTGGAGGCGTCTGGCGTACTTTTTGACGAGGCGGACGAGCTTTGAGGTCCCAAAGACGTGGACGTCTGGCGCATACGCGATGGTGATGGTGCCAAAGAACGGGAGCATGTGGTGCTCGCACATTGAATAGAACTTTATGTCGCGGACGACGACTGTGTCCGAGTTTTCAGAGAACTTTACGTTGAGCTCTGCATCCGAGTCGTACCCGTCAAATATCTCCTCATACATGTTGGCTATCCTCTCGGGGGTTCCGCGGAGGCCCTCCCTTGTGGGGTCCTCGCCGATCTCTATTATGAGGTCGCGAACCAGTCTCTTTATGCGGGTCTTGTCCATTTGTATGGTGCCCTCAAATGTTCGGTATTTGAACGTAGAGTTTTTGGGTTCAGTGCTGTCGTGTACGGCAGTTGGTGCCCCGCATTCCATACTCTTGTAATTTGCCTGCGTCGCGTCTGTAATGTCGGCGGGTGCTAGGCATGATGGTCGATCACCCAGTCAACTTGGAATCCCATTGCGCCGTCGGCCCATGCCTTGAAGTTTAGGACGTCTATCCGACAACAATTTCATGTCTTGGTATATTATATCCATGACACTTCAAAAACGCAGGCCGTTGCGTCCCGTCAGTATTTTATAGAAGACGGGGTTTAAAGTATCATGGAAGATTGGGAGGTTCCTTTTGAGCTATTCCGGAAATGCATTGATGCTATATCATCTGGAATCGAGATAACCCGGGAAAGCAGATCTGATAAAGAATTTCCCTTTCAGAATTGGATAAAAGACAGGTTGACAGAGACGGGGATTCCATATGATGTAAATGGCCGCAATTCCTATCCTGATTTCACTCTGGTCAGAAATCCCATCGGATTTGAAGTTAAAGGTCTGACATACCCCGGCAGAGAGATGAATTATGACTCAAACAGCCAGTTTCCCACGGGCAGTTATAACAGCAGGACAATATACTATGTGTTTGGAAGATATCCAAAAGAGCCCGACGGCAATTCATATCCAGTTTATGATCTTGTCATTTGCCATGGGGATTTTTTAAATGCTCAACACGAATATGCCCACAAAAACAAGAGCGTGGGAGGTTTTGGAAGCTATGGGGATATACACATACGTGACAGAAAGATGTATGTCGTTCCAACCCCGTACAAGCTGTCAAATGACATTAAACATAAAAAAACACTCATAATCCCAAAAGGCAGATTGGCAAAATCCTTTAATGGTGTTGGCGAACTTGTCAGAACAGAGTCTGACAAAATCCTACTCGGCTATGATTTTGATCTCACCACCAATGAACTAACGGCTAGGATGGGCAAAAATCCCCTAGCTGGAACAAAACACCATTTCATGGCATGCAGTCTGGGAAAATCAAATCATAAAGTCTCACTTGCAGAGGGGGTACAATGATGAAAATACAAAAATCCATAACTCATAATGACGCATCAGATCCGACAACAAGTCTGATAGAATCCGACGAATTTCCCATCTGGACAGTCTCCGAATTGGCATTAAAGGAGAGCTGGAGAAAAGAACTGAACCGCCCCGTGTATCACATTCACAAGTGGTGGGCAACTAGGCTCGGATCAGTGTTTCGTAGCATTCTGATCGGATGCAACTTGAATCCCGGTGATGATTTTCTAGCTGATTTTTACGGCAATACAAAGTATGAAAAAATGGTAGTCTTCGATCCCTTCATGGGTAGTGGGACTACGATTGGAGAAGCCCATAGACTAGGTTGCACAGCAATAGGCCAAGACATCAATCCAATAGCCTGTGAGAGTGTAAGAGTCGCCATGAACAGGTATGATAAGGGGGATCTGATTGATGCCTTTGATGAATTATACGAGCGTGTCGGCAAGGAACTCGGGAAAATGTATGTTTCCCTTGATGATGAAGGCAATGAATGCGTAGTGCTGTATTACTTTTGGACAAGCCAGGCACCCTGCCCCAAATGCAACAAAGCGGTAGACCTGTTTACATCGTATGTATTTGGCAAGAACCATGCAAAAGGCAACAAGAACATCAGGATATACTGTCCAAAATGCGAAAACCCGTTTACGGGGACAACGGACAGACAAACTGCCAAATGCGTATACTGTGAAAATGAATTTGATCCCCGCAAGGGTGTGGCAAACGGTGCGAATGCGACTTGTACTTTGTGCAAGAATGTTTTTTGCATTGCCGATGCAATTCAAAATACCGGGAAACGCCCAGAATACCGGCCATACGCAAAACTCGTACTTGCAAAGAACGGCACAAAAAAATATCTTAAAATCACGCCGCAAGATATCAAACTGTACAAAAAATGTTCCGACAGGCTCAAGAGGGAAACCAAAGACGGCGGGCTGTTATTGCCGCTTGGACAACTGGAAAACGGCCACAACACCAGCCAGGCTATAAAATACAACTACCTGACGTGGAGGGATTTTTTCAACGACCGCCAACTGCTCGCACTGGGGCTATTATACAGATCAATAACAGAAATCAGGGATGAAAAAATAAGAGACCTGATGTTGATTCTGTTCTCCAGCATATTAGAATTCAACAACATGTTTGCATCATACAAAGGTGAGGGGACAGGAGCGGTGAGGCATATGTTTTCACACCACATCTTAAAGCCTGAAAGGATGCCAATCGAGGCAAATGTCTGGGGCACCCCTAAAAGCTCTGGCTCGTTTAGCAACCTGTTTAAACTGAGACTGTTGAAACTGCTGGATTACCACGCCATGCCGTTTGATGTGTCCCCGTTGAACAAAAAGCATGTCTATTGCGGCAATGAATTCAATGGACGCGTTCATGTTGGAATCAACGGCACGACACGGCTTGAAAACGGGGGCATATTCATTTCTTGTGCAAGTTCCACCAATACAGGCATACCCGACGAAAGCATAACGCACGTTGTTACAGATCCTCCTTTTTTTGATAATGTGCATTATTCTGAATTGGCTGATTTTTTTTATTCGTGGGCAAAACGATTTCCCCGGGGATTCATCCTGCCAGGAAAGACCACGAGGAGCCTGGAGGAAGTACAAGATACCGACTATGAAAAATTCTCTGCAAAGCTTTCAGACGTGTTTAATGAATGCCACCGGATTCTACAACGGGACGGATTGTTGATTTTTACATACCATCATTCACGTACGCAAGGGTGGCGCTCATTGATCAAAGCCGTTTATGACGCCGGGTTTTCTATCGTGAATGCCCATCCTGTAAAGTCAGAAATGTCAAACGCAGTGCCGCTTTCACAGGCCAAATCTTCAATACAGCTTGACGTGATATTTGTCTGCAAGAAAAAGGAATCCGACCATAGACAAGCCAACGATGACGTACAGGCAAAGCAATTGACATTAAAAAGCATGAAACTCAAATCAGAGATGCTTCGGGCAATTGGACTGAATCTGTCTCATAATGACTTGGCCGTGATTTTTTACAGCCAATTTCTTGCCTCAATTGGACCAATAATGACATGGAAAGAAATGGACAACATGATACAATCATGCATGTCTTTTTTTGCTTTAAAATAGCATCCTTGGGGGAACACGGCTCCCCCATATGACATCCACTACCTCATACCGTGTGGGTAGATTTTTGGACCCTGCTGGGCAAGACCTTGGGCGTGCCCAAACCCATAATTTATGCCCAGTATCATATAGTGCTAATTTAGCAATTATTAGCATATAATATTCAAACGAGTCTTATAACAGGCGTGGAAATCTGCTAATAAAGGTTAAATTAGCACCTATAATATCGTCGATTATGAGCCAAAAGACGATAGACATTGAGGAGGCACGGGACAAGTCCAAAGCACATCCGATGCTGGCAAAGGTGCCAAAGAGCTCGTCTGCCAAGAAACACACCACAGTCTCAATCGGATACCTGCTTGACTATACGGCGGGCCTAAAGCCGGCCCGCACCATAAGAAAAATGAGCAGGCAAGAATCCAGAGCGGTTCTGGATGTGGCCTCGAAATTTTCAGTCAATTACAATAAAGGACAAGCAGAGTTTATTTTTGAAGAAGGTGCAGGCGATCAGCTATACAGTATAGCCAGATCCGGGCATGGCTGCAAGATAAAGATAAACAAAAAGAGCCAGGTCTTTGAGACTGTGGGAAATCCGCTGTTCCTTATAGGCCTGATAGTAACCGAGGCAAAAACGATCATCGAGAATCCCAGCAGATATGATGACTTTTTGGCCATGCGCAACGCAGCATGGAGCAAGTTTGCCACAGACTGGACTTGGACCTACATGCGGACAAGGCCTAAAAAAACCTCTGGGTCGACACTCCCAAACTATTCGGTGTCCTACGAGCTGATAGATCTACACGATCATCTCAAGAGGCGGCTGGGGAGCAGCTTCCAGTTTACGGCCCTTGGTACCCTGTCATCGCATCTGAACAACGCCTATAACAAGATGGTATACACCATCCAGACAATGAGGGGGTACGGTCAACCGCTATACGACCATATTCTGGATCACTTTGAAGAGTTTGTTGTCCTTCTTGACCCCAAAAAATCGGACGTGATGACGGCACTGGACGTGTCAAGGAGGAAAAGATTTATCGTAATACGCGAATACGCACCTAAAATTTCAAGAACCTTGGCCCCGCCTGCAAAGGCCTGGCTGGATCTCTATGCCGAAATGAAAAAAAATGCCATACCAATTTCCGACGAAGAACTGACCGCCACTCTGGACTATCTGCTAGAGAACGAACTGGTGACCCGGGCCAAAATGGAGTCAGCTGCACGCCACAGAAACATGCTGGAGGACATTAAGGAGTATCTGGAGACATGACGATTAAATGATCATTTTCTCGCAGCTCTGAATTCAATTTTCCTGCCCTTGATAACGAATTTAACATATTCGGGCCTGTCCAACATTTCCATAATGGGTCTTGGCAGATAGGCTTGCCAGTCATCACGCGCCTTGTTGTATGAGGCGCGAATGGTAAATTCGGTTTCATCTTTCTTCCACCTAGTCACATCATAGTCTGGGGCTGGCAGTTATTTATAATTAGCACGTGTTTATATATGCACGTGCTTATTATTGTGGCATGGAAGGATTACCGAGTCTGGTAAGATGTCGCCCCGATAAGGCGATTGTCTCCGCGAGGGACATCGTGGGTTCGAATCCCACACCTTCCGCTTTTGATTGTGAGTTTATAATTTTTGGGGTTGTTTTGGCGTGAATTTGCAAAGACGGCTAGATTGCCCCCATGAGCTTGTGCAGCTGCGGGACTATGCGGACCTCGGGATGGTGCTTTATTGCAAGGTCATAGAGCTGCAACAGCTCCTCGAGGCGGGGTTCTGCAACGCCGCTAGTGGGCTGTATGTAAAAGCCCGACACGGACTCGGGGCGTGCCGCATCAAAAACCCTGCCGAGCAGCTCTTCAAAGTCTGCCCCGCGGGTCTTTGAGCTTACCACGACCTTGACGTATGCCAGCTTTTTTGCATCGGTTGCGGCCCTGAGGCACTTTGCGGCCTCGCCGACCAGCCTGTCATAGTGTGCCGCATCCTTTGCCACCTCTGAATCCCTGGTCTTGAACTCTACCTTTAGTATGTCCATGTGTCCCATGACGTGGCCAAACCTTGCCGAGTCGTAGCATGCCGACTCGAGGTATGTGCGCACCCCCCGCGACTTTACGTGGCGTGCAAGCTCTGCTACTGCCTCGTGCTGGATGAGCGGCTCGCCGCCGGTAAAGTTGACCTTGTATGTGTGGTCCTGGAGGACCGAGTCAATGAGCGCACGCGCCTCGTCGATCCCGTACTCTGTGCCAGAATCTGCCGGAAGCGCCTCTGGCGTGTCACAGTAAAAGCACGAAAGCGGGCATCCTGCAAGCCTGACAAAGAGCGTCTTGGTCCCGTACAGCATCCCCTCACCCTCGATTGACGTAAAGACCTCGAAAATCCTAGCTTTCAACGTGGGTGCACACGCCTGCGTCTCATTTATGTGCCACGCTAGTGGAGTACGGGCTGCTTTGCATAAAACAGCCCTGCTATGAAAAAGACCGCGCCAAGAATCCCGATAGTGCTGCCCAGAAACTCTACTGTCGACTCTAGGCCAGAGGCCATCGGGGGCACGAATATCAGGATGAGCGCGCCTACTATCATCATCGGCACCCCGACTCCGATGGTGATGGCCTTTGAGGTCATGGCCCGCACCCCAAACAAAATCTATATGAATTTGACCATTGATCTGAGCCATCCGCGCTGACTAGCAGATCACTGGGGTGGATCCATCTACAATAGGAACACCTAATTTCGTATGCCTAGCAGGCCAAATCGACATGAAAGAGCGAGCCAGAGTGGAAACACTGGTGTGTGGGTCACCTCAGACGGGGGTACGGGCATGAAGAGAAGGAGATGGGAGCCAGACGAGAAGACACGCATAGTCCTAGAGCACATGGGAACCCGGATCAG
>JAHRAL010000131.1 GCA_020027325.1 Cenarchaeum sp.
GCCGGACTCCGTGCAGACGTCTTTGGCCTTGCACGCTCGACGCACAAGGACGTCGATGCCGTCGTTGATGCCGGACTAGAGCACGTCCATACCTTCATTGCAACCTCTTCAATACATGCGCGTGACAAGCTCCAAATGTCAACGTCTGCGATACTAGAGGCCGCAGTCGACACGATCAGCTATGCAAAATCACGCGGCCTCGAAGTAGAGTTTTCCGCCGAGGATGCAACGCGTTCAAACCCAAAGTACCTCCATGACGTATACTCTGCTGCTGCTGATGCGGGTGCGGACAGGGTAAACATTCCTGACACGACGGGATGTGCAACGCCTGACTTGATTTCAAATCTTGTGCGTGATGTGAGTATAGCTACAAAGAAACTCCCCGTCAGCATCCACTGCCACAACGACTTTGGCCTTGCAACTGCGAACACGCTTGCAGGAATTGCCGCCGGCGCAGCTTGCGCACACGTGACCATAAACGGAATAGGCGAGCGTGCGGGCAACGCGTCGCTCGAAGAGGTCGTCACCTCGCTAGAGTTCCTAGATCTTGCATCCTCGCAGTCACGCGGGCGCACGATGAGTGCTCCAAAGGGCGTCACAAGGATAAAGACGCGCCGCATATACGAAGTCTCGACGCTCGTGTCCCGTATGGCCAAGATGCAGGTCCAGCGCAACAAGGCCATAGTGGGACAGAACGCGTTTGGCCACGAGTCCGGGATACACACGCACGGAATAGTAAAGAATCCGCTGACATACGAGTCCCTTGATCCGCGACTAGTCGGGCGCAAGAGGTGGTTTGCAGCAGGCAAGCATGCGGGAACCCACGGGGTCGAAAAGACGATAAACGACTACGGTCTGTCGCCGTCGCCGGCCGAGCTTGCAAAGATACTAGAGCGCATAAAAGAGATGGGCGATGTCGGCACCAACGTGTCTGACTCGCAGCTGGTCACGATTGCGTCTGACGTGATGAATATCGACGCGCCGCAAAAGCTGGTACGCCTGCGCGAGCTAGACGTATCGACTAACACGAGCCAGACGCCGCATGCGTACGTAAAGCTCACAATCGACAACCGTGACTTTGAGAAGACCGCATCCGGCGTGGGACCAGTCGATGCATCACTTGCGGCAATACAGGACATTGTAGGCGGAATCTATGAGACGCGTATTGCAAACTATGCGATAAACTCGATATCTGGGGGCTCGGACGCGCTCTGCGAGGTGACAGTAAAGGTAGAGGACGCACACGGCAACTCTGTCCTTGCACGCTCTGCCGGCGAGGACATTGTTGTCACGAGCGTCCAGGCAGTCATTGAGGGAATCAACGGCATTGCACTGCGCCGCAAGGCGATGCGCCCTGCCCCCACGCGCCCGCGAACCCAGTCACACCGCAAGCGCAGCTAGTGAATTATATCATGCCCCCGTTATGTGGTATCCATGATTGTCATCGATGAGGCGCGCATCCACGACGAGATTCGCAGGCGCCGCCCCGCATCAGTTGCGCTCAACGGCCCTGACGGGATACTCCCCCAGGTCCAGCTTGCCGCATCGCGCATAACGGGCGAGTTTGGCATACCCGCATACGTCCTGGCAGACACGACATGGGGCTCGTGCGATCTAAACTATGGCGGATTCAAGACGCTTGGCTCTGAAATCCTGTTCAACATCGGGCACACGATAAGCATGGGCGAGCTTGAAGGCGGGGACGTCGTCATGGTCGATGCCTTTGATGACATTGCGTTTGACGGCGTGGCCTCAAAGTGCGCCTCGATGCTGAGGGGCAAGACAGTCTCCCTGCTGACTGACAGCCAGCATCTAAAAGAGCTGGATCCCGTGCGCCGCATACTAGAGGACGGCGGCGTCCGGACGGTCCTTGGTTCCGGGAGCGGGCAGCTCAACGAGGCCCAGGTCTTTGGGTGCGAGTTTTATCCGGCAACAGAATCGGCACCAAAGGTCGATGCCAATGTGTTTTTGGGCCAGAGCGCGTTTCATGCATCCGGTGTCGCCCTTGCAACGGGGCTAGATACGTACATTTTGGATCCCTACTTTGGCCAGGTGCGCAATGTGACAGAGTTTGCACTAAAGCTCCGGCGCCGCGCAACACTGGCAATCTACAAGGCGGCCGATGCCAAGACGTTTGGGATTATAGTGGGCCTAAAGGACGGGCAGCTATCAAAGGTCACGGCGCTAAAGCTAAAGCGCGAGCTAGAGGCAGAGGGGCGCAGCGTCCAGCTATTCGGGCTCACAAGCATAACGGCGGACCGGCTGGAATCGCTTGGCGGAATCGACGCATTCATCCAGGTTGCGTGCCCGCGCATATCGACTGACAACCCGTTTCCAAAGCCCGTGCTCTCTGTGCCGCAGGCCGGGGCGCTCTTGCG
>JAHRAL010000023.1 GCA_020027325.1 Cenarchaeum sp.
CTGGTCCACAACATGGCAGCTGCGGGAACGTCATCGACGGTAGTTGTACTGCGTTCATAGCGGGGTTGCCTGCCCACGAGGGGGCTCAGCTCTCTACATTTTGCACAGCACGCCTGCGGATAACGGGGCCTCGGGGAGAAGATTTATAGGTATAATCTATGTATGAAACGTGATTGCCAATGGTCACTAAACAGACACACAATATACGCCGCGGACTCTCTGACCGGGAGACCGTCTTTCTGTGCGAGCTTGCAGATGGGAATCGGCCCATAATCGGATACGACCGGATTCTAGACGTGACGCAGACCAGCTATCAGAATGCACGAAAGATAGTAGAGAGGCTGGTCAGAAAAAAGTGGCTCGTACCGCTGACTCCGGGCAAATACATTATAGCTCCACTAGAGGCCGGACTAGAGTCCCGTACCACGGAAAGCTCGTTTCTGATCCCGTCTGCACTTGCCGGAAAAAAGGGGTGCTATATCGCATACTGGACGGCGCTAAACCATTACGGATTCACAGAACAGTTTCCGTTTGTAGTGACCGCGGCAACCACGTCAAGGGTCGTAAAGAACAAGGTCCACGGGGTACGGTACGAGTTTATCACACTAGCCGAGCACAAGTATTTTGGCACAATGAACCTGTTCCTTGGGGGCACCAAGGCCCTCATATCAGACAGGGAAAAGACCATAGTCGACGCCCTGGATCATCCGGAATACTGTGGGGGAATAAACGAGGTTGCAAAGTGCCTGTGGAATACCCGCGATGAGGTAGCGTTTAAGGGGGAAGAGGTATCGATTGAAAAGATCTTTGACTATTCCAAGAGAATGAAAAACAGCGCCATAATAAAGAGGCTGGGATACCTGTCAGACGTGCTTGAGATGGAGATTCCGCGTCCGATTTACAGGCAGATGCTTGACGCAATCGGGGCAGGACGCTCTAAGCTTAATCCCTTTTCCAAGTTGGATGCAAAGATCAACACAAGGTGGAATCTATTTGTAAATACGACCGAGGAGGAGATACTGGAGGCAAAGTCGGATACGTAGGTGATATGCATGCTTACCAAAGAAAACATACGAAACATTGCTACGGGAATAAACAAACCCGAACTAATGATTGAAAAGGACTATGTCTTGGAATGGTTGCTATATGGAATCTATCACAAGGACTCGCCGCTAAAAGACCTCATGGCATTCAAGGGGGGAACATCGCTAAGAAAGGTCTTCTATCCAAAGTCATGGAGGTTCTCAGACGACCTTGACTTTACCCTGATACCTGATGCGGATCCGGATGCCGTCTCTGCCGGATTTGAGAGGGTTTTTGAAATCCTGCACAAGGAAACCGAGATCACATACGACCACAAGATACGCGTGCCCAAGGCTGGATATGCGATTACTGCGCACGTACGCTTTATGGGTCCGCTGGGCGCAAGAAACAAGATAAAGATGGACATGTCAAGACGGGAGAGGCTGGTGGATCCGATGACCCGGCAGATGGTGACGACTGACTATGGTGATCTTGGGAACTTTCCCATACTCTGCTATTCCTTCAACGAGACGGTATCTGAAAAGATCCGTGGGCAGATGCAGCGCATCAAGGTGAGGGACTATTACGATGTTTGGAAGCTGTTTAGCCCAGACGACCACGGAATAGACGTACGGACTGTAGGGAGGATGACAAAACAAAAGTGCGAAAACAACAACCAGACGTACGACCCGTCACAAATATTCGACCCAGCAAGGCGCCCGGCACTGGATGAATATTGGGACGTGGAAATGGAGAGGCTGGCAGTAGATGACCTTCCGGAACTCGGTGAGGTGTTGGAAGTGATGCCGCGACTGCTAGACTTCCTTCCGCCAAAATAGGCCACCTGATCCACACGTGCAGATCCCAGACTTGCAACTGTGTTGTCTGGGTGGATTATAAGGCTCATAATTAACACTTAAAAAGCCCAGACCCGCTATTCATGTTATGACAGATGGACACAATGCATACCTTGTAGCACAGTACCTGCTTAGACGTGCGGGCTCGCTTAGTCCACTCCAGATCAACAAATTTGTGTTTTTTTCACACGCGTGGT
>JAHRAL010000061.1 GCA_020027325.1 Cenarchaeum sp.
GCAACATCAACTTTACAAACGTGTGCGTAAAACGGTGCCTCTTTTGCGCATTCAGCCGCGACCACCGCACAGAGGAGGGGTACATGCTGCCAGTCGAAGAGGTGGCGCGCCGGGCCGCGCAGGCCCAACAGTTCGGGGCCACAGAAGTGTGCATACAGGCCGGACTCCCGCCGGACATGGCACCGGACCTCTATGAGCGCATATGCATTGCAGTAAAACACGCCGCACCCGGGATTCACATACACGCATTCTCGCCAGAAGAGGTCCTTTATGGCGCGCAGACTGCCGGCGTCACAGTCGAAGAGTTTATCGTCCGCCTCAAGGACGCCGGGGTCGACTCGCTTCCGGGGACCTCGGCAGAAATTCTCAACGACCGCATACGCCAAAAGATATCGCCCGGAAGGATAAGCACAAGCGACTGGATTCGCGTGATACGCGCAGCGCACAGGGCGGGAATACGTACGACGTCTACAATGATGTTTGGCCACGTCGAGTCAGCGCTTGACAGGGCCGAGCACATTGCAACCATACGCGAGCTCCAAAAGGAGACGCATGGCTTTAGCGAGTTTGTTCCGCTCAACTTTGTCTACAACGAGGCGCCGCTTGGCAGCCGCGCAGAGCTTGGCGCACAGCAGGGCGCCGGCGCAACTGATCTCCTCCTCACACACGCCATAGCCCGCATCATGCTTGCAGGCCAGATAGACAACATCCAGATGTCGTGGGTAAAGGACGGGCCGATGATGGCGCGCATCCTGCTCCTCTGGGGTGCAAACGACTTTGGCGGAACGCTGATCAACGAGAGCATATCGACGTCGGCCGGCGCACAGCACGGGCAGCTCCTCAGGCCCGCAGATATTCGCAGGGCCATACGCGATGCCGGAAGGACACCGGCGCAGAGGCGGACCGACTATACGCTGGAAAAAGAGTATGCCAAGGTCTATGATTCAGAGACCGGTGCCCTGGACAGGCTCGAGGATGCCTCGCGCTTTGGCTCGTATGCAGAGCTGGTCAATATTGACACGTTTAGGTACAGGCGCTCCTCAAAGAGCCGCTAGGCACGTCCATTATACCGTATGGTACGGTACTTTATTATAGTCCCAGGGCCGGCGGCACGCCATGAGCCAGATGATGATCCAAAAGCACAGGTACGAGACCAGGCATGCCTTTGGAAGGGCGGCTGCATTCGAGTGTGCAATATGCAGGCGCGAGCCCGGAAACGGGACTGCGATCACGGCAACAGACATGGGAGTCATGCTCTGCGACCAGCACAACACAGCAGGATAGATTCTGTGACGTTATGCTGCGGGCCTAGTTATGGCGCCACGCGCCGCGGATCCTACAAGTGACGCATACTTTGCCAGCGCACCGGTCTTGTAGTTTGGGGCTGGCCGTACCCACGAGCTGCGCCGCTGCTCTAGCTCGGACTCTGCCACCAAAAGGTCGATCTTGCCATCAGTTGTGCTTATCGATATCTTGTCACCCTCTTTTACCAGTGCAATGTTGCCGCCAACAAATGCTTCTGGTGCGACATGGCCTATCATGAATCCGCGTGTGGCACCAGAGAACCTCCCGTCAGTCACCATTGCAACCTTTTCACCAAGACCCTGTCCCACGAGCGCCGCAGTGACTGCCAGCATCTCGCGCATTCCGGGTCCGCCTCTTGGACCCTCGTAACGGATCACTACGACGTCGCCTGCGACAATCTCTTTTCGTGATACGGCCTCAAATGCGTCATCTTCGCACTCGAATGTCCGCGCAGTTCCGATAAACTCGGTTATTGTCACACCGGACGTCTTTACGACAGCACCCTCTGGCGCAAGCGAGCCCTCGAGTATCACCGCGGTGCCCGACGAGTGTATGGGTGAGTCGGGCGTTCGTACAATGTTTTGGTCATCGGGGATATGGACCGACTCTAGGTTTTGGCGCATCGTCTTTCCCGTAACTGTAAGACAGTCCCCGTGCAAGAGGTTGCGCTCTAGGAGGTGCTTGAGCACCACGGGTATCCCGCCTATCTTGTCGAGATCAATCATTACGTGGTTGCCGCCGGGCTTCATGTCTGCAATGTGCGGGGTCTTTTTTCGTATGCGCTCAAAGTCCGCATATGTCAGATCTATTCCAAGCTCGGATGAGAGCGCAAGGAGGTGGAGTATCGCGTTAGTCGAGCCGCCTAGCGCGTTGAGTATTGCAATCGCGTTCTCAAAGGACTCGAAGGTCATGATGTCGCTTGGGCGCGTCCCGCACTCTAGGAGCCGGACGCATGCCTCGCCGGTCCTGACGCAGACTGCCTCGCGCTCACTGTCTTCTGCAGGCGGGCTTGCGCTGCCCGGAAGCGAGATCCCAAGCGCCTCGCTGATGGACGACATTGTGTTTGCAGTAAACATCCCGCCGCACGAGCCGGCGCTCGGGCACGCATTGTCCTCGATCTCTTTGAAATCAGAGGCAGATAGCTTGCCGGCGTTGTAGGCGCCGACGGCCTCGTAGACGTCCTGTATCGTTAGCTGGCGCTCGTCAATGATTCCGGGCATTATCGTGCCCCCATAGACAAAGACCGACGGTATGTCAAGGCGCGCCATTGCCATCATCGTACCCGGCAGGCTCTTGTCGCATCCGGCGATTCCGACTAGCGCGTCGTACTGGTGTGCGCGGACCATGAGCTCTATCGAGTCCGCAATAACCTCGCGGCTTACAAGCGAGGACTTCATTCCCTCATGTCCCATTGCAATCCCGTCGCTGACAGCAATAGTCGAAAACTCGCGGGGCGTGGCGCCTGCGTCCGCGACTCCCTTTTTGACGCTTGTTGCTAGGCGGCCCAGATGTATGTTGCACGGGGTCGCCTCGTTTGCAGTATGCGAGACTCCGACAAACGGCTTTGCCAGGCTGTCGTCATCGAGGCCCATCGCCTTGTACATTGCCCTGTGCGGGGCGCGTGATGGGCCGACGACCACGTTGCGGCTAGATATCTGGGCTCGCGTAGACGGTTTAGACATTTCAGCTCAGTATTGACTGCGCGTTAAGCCTGTCAAGCTGCTCGGAGATGCCGTCTTCGGACTCGTCGCCGTACGATATGAGGACACGGTCGCCGTCGTTTATGACATAGTCTGCAATGCCGGGCGCCATGTCGCCGTTGACATAGAACTTTAGGCTGTACTTTTCATCGGTGCAAAACGAGCGTGTGGCATCAGGGAAGACATAGCATTCGTCAGTCAGGTTTATGGAAAGCGAGTCAAAGAGGTAACCGAGTGTGACGTCGGTTGCGTGCATGTGCACTGTCGTTCCGTCCTGGTTCTCAAAGTGTATCCAGTTGTTTTGGATCTGGTACGACTCGCCCGAATAATCAAACGTGTCCCCGTGTATGACTGTGAGAATCGATGCGTGCTCGTGCGCGCTGCCGAGCGGGCCGGCACCGGGCGGCGAGCCGGGCAGGTTGCCGGCGTTCTCGACGAACATTAGTGCAGAAAAGGCCACAATCACCGCTACGACGCTCAGTACCCCGCCGGCGATCAGCTGGTTTTTGCGCTTTGTCTTTACGCGCTTTGCTGCAAAGCTCTCCCGCTTTTCGATGCGCTCACGGCGTGATTTCTTGCCCAATTTGGCGGATCGGCGCCAATCACCCTAATTAAGGTAGGCGCAGGATTCGAGTAGGAATAATAAGACGCCACAGCAGCGCAGGGGCGTCATGGAGTGCATATTCTGCGACATTGTTGCAAGAAAGAGGCCCGCGCACATACTTTATGAGAATGCCCGGATCATTGCATTTTTGGACAAGTATCCTATAGACGACGGGCACACGCTCATCGTCCCAAAAAAGCACTATGAGCGGATAACAGACATGCCGCACGAGGACGTCGCAGCAGTATTTACCGCCGTGTCGCCCGTTGCGCGATCCGTAATGACTGCGACAGGTGCCGTGGCATTCAACGTCGCACAGAACAACGGCCGGGATGCAATGCAGATAATCCCGCACATGCACGTCCATGTGATACCGCGCCAGGCAAACAAGACCCTCGGGTGGTCAAAGCGCACAATAACTGACGATGCCGAGCTATTGAAAGTCTCAAAGCTCGTCCGCATATCGCAGGCGCCCTAGGAGTGGCGCGGGTTGTACCGGAGTATTGCACCCACACCCCCGAGACTCGACAGCATTGCGCCGTGCTCTGTAATTCCGGATATTACCTCGACCTTTGTCCCCATCTTTGTGCTGACAAGCGACATATAGTCGATAATGTCCTGCGAGGTGACATTGATATCCGCAGACGAGCACGACGGACACGGCGAGCTAGAGAGTTTGGTCTTTTTTGGAATGAGTTCTGCCTGCTTTACGTATTCGACTGTCTCTGATGCGCATTTTTTGCACTTTGCGGCTAGCCTGTGGATGTCGATGGTGTCGGCTACAAGAAGCGTCTGCACAATGTTGTTGTCCATAAAGTCCACCACCTCGCGGAGACCGTATGCGCCCTTGCCCGAATGCGAGTTTATCTCGCGAAAGAGCGCGCCGACTGCGTTTTTTTCCTCGACCATCCTAAAGTCAGAGAGGGTGTCAGACGACTTTGCAAACGCCTCGCGGACGCCCTCAGAGCCGGCATACGAGGCGTCAATCGTGGAGAGTATCATGTCCTGGAGTCGGTACTCGAGGTACCCCCCGTTGACAAACTCTTCTTTTGTCGGGCCCGGACCGGACACAATCAGCCCCTTGATCTTGTAAATGTCGATAAAGTACTCGCGAGTGGTCTCTGCAACCCTGTTGAAATAGTG
>JAHRAL010000078.1 GCA_020027325.1 Cenarchaeum sp.
TCAGATGGCTACCGAACAGGTTCAAAAACTCATCACAGTGACCGAAAAGGCCGCTGAAAAGATCCACGAGTTCATGTCCCAAGAGGAGAACAAGCCAGAGTACCTTCGCGTCTATGTTCAGGGCGGCGGATGCTCGGGCCTGTCCTACGGAATGGGCTTTGAAAAGGCACCCGAGGAAGACGACAAGGTCATCGAGGAGAACGGTGTAAAGATCCTCATTGACAGCTACAGCGTAGACCACCTCCAAGGCGCCAACGTCGACTATATCGAGAGCCTCATGGGATCGGGGTTCAAGATAAACAACCCAAACGTCACAAAGTCGTGTTCTTGCGGACACTCGTTTAACACCGAATAGACGCATACAGTCTATGCATTATTTTGTCTAGTCAGATCACGGTGCCATGATCGTGTACGGACTGGCAAGCAAGATCCCGTTGCCATCCAGCGCAAACGCCTCTACGGTATTGTCGGTTCCCGCACCGGGGCGCCATTTTATGTAAATGTGCGTTGAAACCTCTGCACCGGGCACACTCTGTTCGATGATCCTCTCTACAATGCCGTCATCACCTGTTATCTGGACGATGAACTCGAATGACTCGCCGTACGGGGACACTGTAACGTCGATGCGTCCGCCGTCTGTGTCTGCAAACTTTACACTCTTGATTACCAGCGGAAACGGGTTTATGCGCGGCCCGTCTCCTGGCTCAAAGACGGTGCTATCCATGTGTCCTGTGTCTGTCGCATAGTCTGCGTATGTTATCCCGATCTTTGTTCCTGCAACGTTTCTTGGAGTTGTGGATTCGCCGTCGCACCAGTGGCGGGGAAGCTTTAGCTCGCCTGCAAAGACGCCGCTAGATTCCGACGTCTCCACCAAACGAAGGTCGGGACCGGGCGCATCGCAGCCCGGATGCTCCGTCCACACAATCCCGCTTAGCGTAAGGACCAAGAGCTCGCCGCCTCCAAAACCGACAGAGTATGACTCGATTGTAGACGAGTTTGTGTTGAGATCCGCATCATAGAGTGTCACGCGCACAAGGTCCGATGTCGAATACTCGGCACGGTCAAAGGAGACTGTGCCAGTATGCACCCTTGGGACCGACGTGCCCGAGACTATCCTGTCTGCGCCGTCGTTTGCGCGGTCAAGATAGTCAAGTGTCACGTCGTCCTGGGCGCTGTCTGCGACCATCATCGCATGATCGCTGATCGTTGCCAAGTCCGAATAAGCCCCGGCTGTGGCAGCTGCCTGGCTGGCCAGCATGAACTCTAGCGTTCCTGCAAACATTGACGTGTCCCTGCCCGTCTCTTTTAGCTCCAGCCTTATGACCTGGTCTGTTATTCTTGCGCCGTCATCATTGATGCCAAACGAGACAATGTCGGCCACTAGGGGGAGCGTGCCCACTGGCATCAGAATCCCTGGCAGCTCAAACTCTAGTCCGGCATACTCGTGTGAGGCAATCGCATCAAGACCGGAACCTGTAATCTCTATGAGGTTGCGCGGCGCAGCACCCATTGCGATTGGAATCTTTGCACTATGCGCAGGATCCCGCCCTTCAGTTATCGGCGTGTTGCCTGCCAGGACATAGATGTCCAGCGTCCTGATGCCAAGTGAGCGCATGTCATAGTTTAGCAGGCTGTCCACACGCGGGGATATGCTCATGCCGTCGCGCATCCTGCCAAAATCCACGATCACGCCGTCAAACTGCGCCTCTGGGGTGTAAAGCGCCCTTGCGCCGTATGCGTCAATCTCTGCATGCTCGGTATTTCCAAGCGCCCAGTGCTGGTCGGTGGTGGCAATGGCTGCCGCATCCACAAGCGTCAGCGGCGAGCCGGTAATGATTGTCGGGACAACTGCAAGCGGGTCTGTCACACTGATCTCGTCCTTTTGCTTTGTGTTGCGGTTTACGTCCCCGTCATGGAGGATGACTGGCTTGCGCGTGCCCGAGACCCAGGCGCCCCCGTCATCGAACTCTAGTGTCGCATCCGAGCTGCCAACGGTGATGCTCTGGCTGTCCACATACGTAATATCCAGTACCGAGCCGCGAGGCGCCCCGGCCGAGGCTTGAAGTGCCGACTCGTTGCCAGAGTCATACGACACAAAGACGCCGGTATTGGAGCCGGTCTCTACAAGCGTGATGAGGCCGGCATTGCCGGTGCCGTCCAGCGACGTCTCCCCGTTGCCGTTGCTGACTGCCTCTAGTATGCCGCCGCCAAGCTCAACATCAAGAAGACATGTCTCTTGGCACCCGAGCTCGTCAAAAGAACCAGAAATGTCTGCGGCGTTTCCAGTAGGCTCCCCGCGGGAGTCAAACGCCCGGTATATCGTACGCCCACGGTCGTCCCCGTCGAGATCCCACGTCCACGAGTCCCGGTCTGTCGGGTCGATGTTTAACAGCGGGTTTGTTATCTCGATGTGAATGTCCGCACCGGGGGGATAGAACGTGCGGTCAAGTGATATTGCCGCATGGTCTTGTGCGCTGCCATACTCTAGTGCGACACTCTGGTCGTCGTGTCTTATCGTGACGCCACTTCCAAAGTCATACAGCTGTACAAACGGCCAGATCATCGGCGCCGTCTCTGCCGGACTGGCAGCATCAATACTCTGTCCGATTCCATGTATGACATTTGCATCGCGGTTCCTGTTTAGCACTGCAACCGCCTGTTCCCCATTGCCATATGTCGCATCACATACGCCCCCGAGCGGGAATGCAACGCCGCCGGTTCCATCAAAATAATCCTGCGGAACCTGGGTCAATGTACCGAGCAGTGTGTTGGCATCAGAGTCACCGCCGCAGATTGTTCCAAAGTCAAGTCCAGTCCCGACCATATCTGCCGTTGCATCGGCTGCGCGTGCGGCGTTGATGTCTGCAAAGTATGCGTGCCACCTGGCATCTGTCACCTGGACCATCCGCAGCGCGTTTCCGTTTATCGTGACGGCGGGTTCTCCCTCGACTTCTGCAAGCTCGTCGTCGCCATCGACGATAACCTGGACAATCTGCGCGCCTCCAAACACCCCGCCCCCATCTTGGACCGACACCCAGAGCTGCGCCTCTGCTGAACCAAGCCACATCCCAAGAACAATCACCCCGAGCACGCATCCTAGTGCGGTATTCATCGTGCCCAGAATTGACACGGGGCATATTTAATCAGGCCCCACGGCGCCCGCAGGCGTGTCAGGGCAGTCCGGCCACGAACGCCCAGCCCTCCTAGTGGACATATCCTTCGCTAAGCTATTATAATGCCGCAAGTGTATCGGGTCATTGAACCTTAAGGAGATGATTTCAATTTGCCATCATCAGGCATCGTCAAGTATCACGTCAGACTATCGTATACCGTCGATGGACTCGTTGGTAGGACGGATATAATCGGGGCGATATTCGGGCAGACAGAAGGTCTGCTTGGCCCCGAGATGAACCTAAACGAGCTCCAAAAGATCTCAAAGATAGGTCGCATTGACGTCACTACCAAGACAACATCAAACGCAACAAGCGGCGAGGTACTCATACCCATGAGTGTGGACATTGATACGTGCACGCTCGTTGCCGCATCCATCGAGAGCATCGACAAGGTGGGCGCATTTGACAGCACGTTCAAGCTCCAGATCATCGACGACATCCGTGCGGCCAAAAAGGACGAGATTGTGCGCCGCGCCCAGGAGATAAAGCGCAAGATCTCCATCAAGGCCACCAGTGAGGGGGACACGATGCTAAAACAGATCAACGAGAGCACAAAGACCGGCGCGACAGTCGAGACGTACGGACCATCAAAGCTTCCGTGCGGTTCCGGCATGTACGACTGCCCGTGGATAATCCTAGTCGAGGGGCGTGCCGACATTGTAAACCTGATCCGCGCCGGCTATGACAACACGCTTGCAATAGACGGCGCACGCGTCGATCCGTCCATAGTCTCAATGTGCAAGACAAAGAAAAAGATTGTCGCGTTTATGGACGGCGACAGGACTGGCGGAATGCTGATGCGCGAGCTTGCATCGCTTGTCCACATCGACGTAGAGCTGCGCGCAGATGAGGGAGTCGAAGTCGAAGAGCTTACGCCGCAGCGCGTGGCAGACATTTTGGATCCGGCAGTGCGCGAGTTCAAGGAACAGTTTGCAGGATACGAGCGCCACGAAAGGCATCCGCATGACAGGCGCGACCGCGGCAGGGGACGCGACAGGGACAACCGTGACAGGCACAGGCAGCGCGGCCGCGACGACGGCAGGCGCGACCCGTTCAAGAGTCCGCAGCAGCCCCCGCCCCCGCCAAAAGAGGAGGACAAGCCGCTCATAGAGCTGGTCACGCCGATCTATTCAAAACTAAAGGATACGCTAGAGGCCGTGGCACTAGATGCCAACAAGAACGAGGTCTTGCACACCCCGATAAGCGAGCTGGTCGGCAAGTTGGAAAACCAGAACGACATAAAGTACATCGTCCTTGACGGCATCATCACAAAGAGGCTGCTAGACGGGGCGCAAAAGGCAGGCGTCGAGACGCTGGTGGGTCACCGCTCCGCACACATTGAGAACGCCCCGAATATGCGCCTGAGGACGTTCTCAGAGCTAGGCATATTCTAACACCTGATGATAGGGATTCCGAGCCGCTACGTGCCGGTACTTGCATACCTGCTCTTGCGCGGTGCCAAAAAGAACCACATCCGCATCACGACATCCGAGCTTGGGCGCAACATACACAAGTCGCAACAGGCAGCCTCCGATCAGCTCCGCGAGCTGGAGCGCGACGGGTTCATCAGGCGCATGGTCCAGGGCAGGTCGATGTCGGTGCGCGTGACGCCGCAGGGGTATGACGGCATCGTGGGACTCTATGAATCGCTGCGCGCCTGCATCGAGTCTGCCCCCGCATCACTAGAGCTTGCCGGCACGCTTGTCTCGGGCTCTGGCGAGGGCCGCTACTATATGGCCTTGGACGGATACACAAAACAGTTTCGCAAAAAAATCGGATATGTCCCGTTTCCAGGAACGCTCAACGTAAGGCTGGATGCGGACTCTGTCGTCGAGCTAGACCCTGTCGGGGGCACGCTGATCGACGGGTTCTCTGACGGACAGCGCACATATGGCTGGGTCAGGTGTTATACTGCGATGATAAACTCGCGTGCATCATGCGACCTGCTCCGCCTGGAGCGGACGCACCACGACGAGACCATCGTAGAGCTGGTCGCAGAGACAAACCTGCGAAAAGAGCTGGGGCTTGACGACGGCTCCCGTGTCACGATATCCGTTGCGCCCTAGAGTGACGATTATGATAAATGTTGCATCATTACCGATGATTTGTATACGCCCAAAATATATATAAAAATACGCCCAAAGATTGGGTGCAATGGCAGTGCGCAGAAGGCATATAGAGTCGATGGATTCAAGCAAACGGGAGTATCCTGATTCTGACAAACGCGATTTTTTATACCCTGATGAAAAATACACCCACAAGCCCGGAACGCCGTTAAAG
>JAHRAL010000110.1 GCA_020027325.1 Cenarchaeum sp.
GTGCATCGCGGATCGCGACCTGACGAGTCCAGAGTGCGAACGCTATACGACGTGGGTAGAGTCTGCAATCTTTGAAGAGTGCAGGGCAATGCGCGACTCTACTAGCCCAGAGTGTGCAAAGTATGAAGGCATCTACTAGTACCCGTTCAAATAATCCTGCCAATAGTTTTGGTTTCTTGTAAGCCGGTTCATCTCAAAGAACGCGCCGCTGATGATTCCTGCCTGGTAGAACGTGTACAAATACACCTCGCTGTCAGTCAGGCTTCCCTGCGTGAGGCTCAGCAGCAGCATCATGATAAACGTAAACGTGCCGACAAACGTAAAGAGCGTGTTAATCCTGCCGCCTATCTTTATTATCCGCCTTGTCGCAGCTGCCATTATGGTGATGCTAGACACTATTAGAAACGTCACCCCGCCGTTTACGTTTACAAACTCTGTCATCCAAGCAAAGAGGCCGTCATCAAGTATCGTGGCCTCGGTATCGACGCTCCCGTTGTTGAGCGCAAAGCTGACCGAGCTGAAAAGCCCCCCCATTACAAAGACGATAAAAAAGACCTTTGTGATTGCGCGCCGCCTGGGACTCTCGGCGGACTCTGCATTGACTGCCCTCCCCGTAATCCTTGTGCCATAGATGAACCCTATGACCATTGCCGGCACAAACATTGCGGCAATCAGCACCGACGAATCAGCATTGACGGACTCTATAACCGGATGAAACGCAAAAAAGACGACCATGGCGCCTGCCACTGCCACAAAAAAGATTACGAGGTTTGGATGGCCCCGCAGCCCAGAGTGCTGCTCCCTTGCATCCCATACGCTTGTCAACACCCCCGCCTTGCGTACTGGGATTATATCCAAAAACGGGAAAATGATTTGGCAATATTGTCTAACTCTATGCCGCAAGGCCGGCAGATACTGGATCCTCGGGCTTGATGACCTCACGCAGGAGCGCAGTCGCATACGAGCCGCGCCTGAGCGTCACATGTATGGTGTCGGAGTCGATCGTGGGCCGCACAGCACCGATTGCAACGGTGCGAAACCCGCCCTCGGCTGCGGCCTCTTGCATGTCGCGTACTGCAAAGTCCCCCGGGGTGATGCCTTCGGCGACTAGAACGTCCCTTATCGCACCTGCAAACCTTGTCTTTGGGTAGTACGAGTGGCCGACTAGTGGCATTGCCAGCATGTCGCCTTTCTTGCCGTAACGGCAGAGCCTGTCATCGGCCCCATAGCAGACATCGCCTTGGTGCGGCTCTAGGGGCTCGCCGGACTCTGCCAGACTAGATAGTGCAGAGTTGAATATGTATGACTGGTATGCCTGCACATAGAGCCTGCGAATCTGCACCGGAAGACGGCGCAGTGCGTCCAGCGGTTCGGCCCCGCGCCCCAGTTCGCCTGCAAGCGTCCTCTCTATATCCATAGAGTGCGGCATCACCTCCAGCATTTCTGCATACGTCTTGCACTCTGATATGCGGCGGCGTAGTCCGGCAGCACTCTCTGGCTCGTAAGGCGCGCTAAACCCAAGCAAGAGATCCGCTGCGCGCCTCCAGTCCTTGAGGACGATCGCCCTGCCGACCAGGTGTGTCACTGCATGCGCGGAGCCAAACCTCTGGTATGCGTAAAAGTTTAGAATCTTTTCCCACTCTGCAAACTCTGCAAGTGATCCGTCGTGTCCGGTCACCTTTATTGCAAACGCATTGCCTGCCATGTCCCTGCCGCTGAGCGGGCGCGGGACATACCCCACGGGGTCAAGCGATACAGTGCCATCGCTGTACTCTGCCAAGCGTGCAGACCTTGATGTGGCACAGACATACTGCTGGGTCGTTGCACGCGCATCCTTGAGGCCAAGCGCCTTTAGCCTCTGGCCTGTCTGCTTTTGGGCCCGCCTGAGTGCATGCGCCGTGTCAATTCCGGCCTTGCGCATGACATAGACTGCATATCCGGAATCCTGCGATATGTGGTCCAGTGCATGCGCTCTTAGCTCCTCGCTTACTGCAAAGTCGCCAATATTTTCCTTGATCCTGCCGCCGCACCCTGCAGACCCTGTTGTATAGATGCGGATTCCAATGTCGGCATCAAGTCCCGGCATCACGGCGCGTCGGAGCTGCCTGGTTCGGCCTCACCTTCGGCCGGTGTGACCTGAATGGACTCGATTGAGATCGGCTCGCCGGACTCTGTGACCAGGCCCGAGAACGCGCCTGCAAACTGGTCTGCCAGCGTGGGCTCTTCAATCCCCACATTGACTGTGAGATAGCTAAAGCGGCCCACCTCGTCGTCAATGACGCCGAGTGCCACAGTGTATGTGCCATCCTCAATCTCTGTCGTAATGACATCGATCTCGACGCTTGCCTCAGAGTCTGCAAGAATCTCTATCTCCCCCATTGCAAGCTCTAGGCCCGGAATACCGGAAATGTCAGACATTGCAAACCCTGCATTTGGCCCGAGCTCCCCTGCATCAATTGTCAGAGTGACGGTCTCTGTTGCGCCTGCGTCCGTGTATATGGCCTGCGGCTCTAGTGAGACCGTATACGGCACCTCTACTGCGGTGTCGATGACGCCGATGTTGTTTTCGACCCACTCTGTAAACCATATCTTTTCTGCGTCAAGATGGAACGCAAGTACCTGTGCAATGCCGCATTCAGTGTCCTCCTCGTCGCAGTCAGACCAGTACGGGTTCTTGGAGGGTATGACATACTCTGTGAGCGAGTCATTGGCAGGATCAAAGACCCCGATGCGGTTTGCAGATGACTCGTTGAATACAATCCTGCCCAGCTGGTCAGTCTCTGCAAAGTATGGCCTGCTCTGGGGCGACTCGATGATGCCCGTGGCGTTGCCGTATGCGGCCCTGCTTGGCGGGGGCGTAGAGTAGCGGGTAAACTCTTGGGTGCCAGATGCGTACCTGTAAAAGTCGTTGGTGTTTGTGTCTGTGAACCAAATGTTGTCAAACACATCTATTGCGATCCCGTTTACCACCAGGTCATCACCCGGGAGCTCGACTGTCGTGACATAATCCCGGTCATCAACGTCGGGTATCTCGGCACCCTCTTCGACATCAAACGCGCCGTAATAGCCCGCCGTATCAAAGTTGATGAGATATCCGCCGTCGCCCTCGCGCCAGTTTGCATACCACATGTCAAACTGTGAGTCAAATGCAACCTCGCTTGTTATCCCTGTCAGGAGGGGTGAGAACAGGTTCCAATACCCCACGTTGCCCTCCTGCTCACCCTTTGCAACAAAGCTGATGCGCCCGCCGGTATAGTCGTTGATCACCAGGAGCGTCTCTAGGGGGACGAGCCTGTGCGGCAGCGTAGAGTCGCCTAGGCCGTACTCTACCCTCAGGTATGCACCCGTGTCCGGCTCATACTTCCATATCGAGTCAAATGCGTCCTCCGTATACCAGATGCTGCCATCCTCGTGCTGTATTATCCCCCACATCATGGCGTGCCTCTGCGGCCAGGACGGATTGAAAAACTCGGAAAACTCTTCAGTGTCTGGCTCAAACTTGCCAAGGTTGCCAGTGTTTGACTGGGTAAACCAGACATCGCCGGCATCATCCGTCGTAATGGCCAGCGGCTGCGTGCACAGGCGTTCAATCTTGTACTCTTTGAGGTAGGGCGTTGACTCGGCCTCGCCTGTCCCGCAGTACCTGGGGCGGTCGACGTCTGCAAACCTGTCCTGCGGCGTGTTGGTTATAGTCGACTGCTGCTGGGGGAGGATTCCGGGTATGCCTATAACTATACCGGAGGTGAGCATGATTCCGCCAAGAAACGCAAACGCTAGAATTCCCTTGAGGCGCTTGTTCATGCGCGATCGGTCAATCTGCCGATTATTATCTCTAGTGGGTTAGAGGAGCTTTAGCTTGCCCGTGACTGCATCAAGGGTGTCACTTGGCGCAGGTCCGATAGATATGCACGTCACGGTTCCAGGTTCCAGCTGGGTGTGGCCCGCGTCTGTGACCTTTGAGCATGGGAGCTTTTTTGCAGCAGCGCCGCGCCGCACCTCCTCTAGCTCGTCAAGGCTGTCTACTTTGAGCACGATCTTTGGCTGCGCCGTCACCCACTCTTCAAACCATTCCGGGTGCGATGATTGCACGTCGAGTGCGCCCATGACCGATGCGTGGCCCGCCTGCGCTGCAATCTTGCCCTTGCCCATGCCAAGGTCGATCCTCACGACTATTACCTGCTTCACGGTCAATGACTCGACATAGTCGGTTAAAGCCTTGGTGGAATAACGCGTGTGCGGCTTTGCGCGCCTTTTTTTGAGCATGCTGTACATTATCATTCCGACGTTGATTATAGAGACTATCTCGATGAGATCAACGCCGTAGAGTAGCCAGTCTATGACCGGATGCACCCTGCTGACTGTTCCCAGCTGCAAGTAGAGGTCGGCATTCCAGACCATGTGGGGTATCTGGATGAACTGGATTATGGCGATAATGATTATGCTGCCTAGTACCTTGTCCTCGTACCACCCCCAAAAGCGTCCCCATGCTCCCATGGCGGTGGTGCGTGGTGGAATACCACATAAACGGTATCAAAATTAGTCAACACTAACCTAGATGCCCTGCCTGCCCTCAGAGCGCTCATAGATTGCCACATTGATCTTTGCCAAGAGCCGGAGCTTGGACTTTTGCGCCTTTTTGTTGTGGGTATAGTCCTTCTTTTCGACCAGGGCCTGGAGGTGTTCCAGCTGGCCAATGTCTAGTGAGTCCAGGCCCTTTTTTGCCACCACATCTAGGAGCTTTACACGGGCCTTGTCATCCTCTGATAGTCTGATGTCCATTGGTAGCAGTGCGGCATCCTGCGGCTCTTTAACATACCTGTTGGTTGCCGGCCAAATGCCGGCTTGTCATGTATGTGATGGTTTTGCGAGCATTCCCTGAAAAGCCTAAATTATGAGCGCATTTTCTGTGTGGATCAGAGTGGGTCTGTGGCGCAGCCAGGTAGCGCATCGGACTTTTAATCCGGTTGTCGTGGGTTCGAATCCCATCAGACCCGCCTCCACTATGCGTCCGGGTTCCTTTGCAGGACCACCTTGCCGTTGGGCAGACAGCCCACAAACGAATACCCTGACCCGATCATACGTTCTGCCTCACCACTGGAGACTGCCACCTGTAGGCCTGGTCGGTCTTGCCGGTATTTGTAATACCTCTAGCACTCGACCAAGCTGTTCAGGTGTAGCTTCCTGAATGACATTCTGTATGTCCTGGCGCTGTTCTAGCAACGGGTCGACGGCTGCCTGATCCAGGTGCTCCTCGGAATGTGCAAATGCATTGCGCATTTCGGAGACCAGCGACTCTGGCAGCACGCCCTTGTTGGTGGTGTACCTTGCCTCCATGGATCCCTTGTGGCCCATAAAGAACACCCGAAAGTCGTGGGCCATCTTGCCCTTTGACTCTGCGATGAGCAGCTGCGTGTCAAAGTAGGCCCTCAGCACGTACGGTCTCCAGTTGAACCTGGGACGGAACGTCTCGCGCACGAGCCTTGAGACGCGTGGTGTAGGCAGGAACCTCTTGGAGCTGTTGGCGCCACGGTTGGTCCTGTACACGTGGTCCGGCGCTATCACCGGCGAGTCCGCATCAAGCGGCTCTCCCCGCGTGATCCGGTCGTTGAGGTATGCCAGGATGTGCTGCGTGCCGGCCTGCGTGCAGTACGTAAAGTACCGGTGGCTTGCCTTTGAGAGCTGCGGCCTGACCATCACCCTGTTGGGCGCCCTGACGCACTTTGCCACGCCCTGGTGGATCACCACGTCGGGCAGGTCTGTCATCCGCAGGCCGTCGGTCCCGTCATGGTTGCCGATGACCTCGGGTCTGAGGCCCGACTTTGCCATCAGCGATATTATCGCCGACTCGCGTAGCCCGGCCCAGCTGTATATCTCGGCCATCTCGTGTCCTTCTGGCACCCGCTCGTTCTGGAGTGTCGGCGCATAGATGCCCTTGCGGACCCTGATCTTGCGCTTGACCTCTACATCAAAGTGCCTCAGCCACGACTTTACCGTCTTGACCTGCTCTTCGATGTAGCCTGGTGACTTGGCCTCGGACTCCATCATGGTGATGTGGTCCTCAACCAGATCAGTTGCCGTGCGCAGATCCCTCATCGCAAGATCTGCGAGTCCCGCCGGGGTCGTCCCATGCAGCTCACAGAACCGGCCCAGCCTTCTCAGGCGACCTTCTGCGGTGTTTACGCTTCCCCTTGCAAGGTTGTCGTACCACCGCCTGACGTCCTGATTTGCCAAAAGCCGTGACTTTTTGGTTTGTTTTTGTTTGGCAGCGTTTGTCTTTGCCTTCGCTATGTTTCCCACATCGGTCGGCCTCTCGGCGACTTCATCAAATCCAGTTACCCTTGAGGGTATTTTACCGTTGGGGGGCATCTTGTTCGTCTCCATGTTGTATCATGCCACATGATACACAGCTTTATTTAAAGGTATCATGTAGGCTGATACATGGGCATATTCATCAAGCGGCGTGGCGGGATCGAGTACGTGTACATGCTGGCCGGCAGCTCCCAGTACTTTTTGGGCCGAAAGGATCGTCCCGAGGACCTCAACCTCCAAAACTTTCACAGGGCCGCCCGTACCATAGACCGGAACATGGATCGGGTGCTCTCAAAGTACCTGGCAGACCTCAAGGAGTGCCGCAGGTACATGCCCGAAAAGGAGGGGCAAAAATACGTCCTGGGGAGGCTCAAAAAGATGGCCGCCGTTCTAGACCATGCAGCTTCTCAGGCCAGATAGGATGCCTATTCTAATTAATATGCGTAAATTTTGGAATCTAGCAAAATATTCTGTATATACAATAGAGTCTATCCGTAATTGGCCATAATGTTGGTTTTTAGGCACGAAATTTGGTGAATTTCTCAATTACGGATCGACTCTAATAATGGCGATTATACGTAATTGTCTACGATGTTGGTTTTTAGACGCGAAATTTAGCAAATTTCTTGATTATGGATCAACCCTAACAACTAATTCATTTTCAAGATTTGTCTATGTTGCTATAATATCCATTGTCGTATTTACGCCCAAACATATTAGACCCTATCCGTAATCGCCTGCAATGCTGATTTTTAGGCACAAAATTTGGCGAATTTCCCGATTACGGATCGACTCTATTGTCCATTTTTCTTAAGATGGAGTATGGATTGGCAAACATGTGCGGTTCAGTGGAACACATACTCTGGTCTGATCATAATACTACTCATGTTTGGGATTATAATAACAACGTCAATAATACTTGTTTGGAAAATAAGCAGAATTTCTGACAAACGTGAGCCAAAATAGCTGACTCCCCATGCACGCACGCTACGAAAATCCTCTTTACCTATGCCTCGGCCTGACTTTTGCTGACTTGTTTGGTATTGTCAAGCTCGGTCATCGCCTCCGTGTATTCTTCCTTCCATTCCTTTGACTCAATTGGATCCCATGAGGAAGTGCATGACTGGTTTGGTTCTATATGTTCAACGATTTTTTGTTGTTTGTTCAAAATCTAGCCATGGACATGAACTGTTACTATTTTTTCATGACCGGCCTTACCATATCATCAAAGCTAAAAGACGCCATACAAAAGGCGCATTCTGGCCGCATGACGTCGATGACTTGGCAGACGGCGACATGCCCCTACTGTGGCAGTAGCGCTTGCGGGACGGAGGAGATCGACTCGGTGTTTGGGTTCAGGAACATGGACGGCATAATCCGTAGCCAGTCTTGGTGCAAGAGGTGTCGCAGAGACAAGAAGGCGTGAGATCGCATCTTTTTCAGACACGGTGTTTCCCTGATAATGGGTCATTCTTCATGAATAGAGCCGAGTTTCCGTGATCACATAAAACCCGGGCACAGCAAGACCGTATTGTGTATGTGACACTTGGCTTGCTTGTGGTGATTGCTGTATTGGCAATGCCGGCGTTTGCAGAGACACAGTCTGAACAAATGAAAAAAGTCACGTCCCTAGACAAGTTATCGTGCAGTACGGGCATGACCCTGATAGAGTCGCCTACGGGTCGGTTCGCCTGCGTGTTTGAAGGCACCGTAGAGCGGATGGAAGAGAGGGGCTGGAAGATCATAGATATCATATCATCCGTGGCAGACAATGAAAAAGATGATGAACCAAAAGACGACATGCCCACATCCATGGATGACAATCCACAAGACGATGAACCAAAAGACAATATTCCTGCAGCTTCGGCAGACAAGCCACATGAAACAAGTGATATGGACATACCTGTCACAACACTGGACGACAAATCCACACTAGGTGAAAATCCAACTGATGACGAGAATGACCAAGACGACGACAAATATCTGATACTCGGCGGAAGGATAAATCTGAAATCCCTTGAAACCGGCCCGATTGTTGATCCCAATCCGATAAAATTTCCACTCACTTTAGAAGCGGCAAAAGCGGCCATGCAGAGGCTTGCCGACGGATTTGACGACAGGGTCATTTATCCTCCGGTATTGGAGGACTATCGAGTGTTTGTGTATGATACAGAGCTGGGCAACACGTTTGAGCTTAGATGGGAATC
>JAHRAL010000027.1 GCA_020027325.1 Cenarchaeum sp.
CAGTCGGCCAGCAGGTGCTCATACGCGGTCAGATTACAAGCGGCCAGGCGATTGATCAGGATCTCACATACATTGTACAGATCAACGATGCAAACGACGTCACAATCTCACTCTCGCTGGTAGTCACGCAGCTCAACGCAGGCGGGTTCGCCACGCCCGCAGTATCGTGGCAGCCGTCTGCCGCAGGCCAGTACAATGCAACCGTCTTTGTCTGGGAGTCAATCGACAACCCGACGGCTCTCTCACCCCCGCAAGAGCTGGCAATCACGGTCAGCTAGACGTGCCAACCCTAGCTGTTCTTGCCTCCAGTCCTGTCTAGTACGATGACTCTTGAGGCTATGCGCAAAGCTGATGCAATAATCTTTGACTGTGACGGTGTTCTTGTCGACGTTTCAGAGTCGTATGATGCCACCATCCGACAAACAGTTGCACACACACTTGCCAGCATGCATGCAGAAAACTCCCTAGTCATCGACAAGCACATTATTGACGCATTCAAGGCTAGCGGCGGATTCAATGACGAGGTTGATCTGGCATATGCCGCAATTATATGCATCATTGCCGCAAACAAGACCAATCAAAACCCCGCCGAGTTTGTGATTAATGCGTGCAGAACAATTGACTCGACGGGGATTGCCGCCATTGAGCAATACGTACTAGAAAAGGCGGATATTTCAGACGTTATTGCAGAGCTAGCATATCCGGGCAAACGCAACTCTAGCACCATACACGACACATTCAACCAAATATTCTATGGCGGTTCGTTATACAAAAAACTGTTCAACAAGGAACCAACGCTTCAAAACCCCGGGAAAATAGACTCTGACATACTCCTAGTCGACGCACCCACCATACGCACACTCTGCTCGATATTTGGAAAAAAACCGCCGGTCGTTACCGGCCGCGGCAGGGCATCGTTTGAGTACACTGTCTGCGAGCCCCTCAGATCAGAGTTTGACACTAGAAACTCTGTATTTCTCGAAGACGAACCGCGCTCCATGGCAAAACCGAATCCGGACTCACTAATCTCCACCATGCAAAGGATCAGCGCAGGCGAGGCCATCTATGTGGGTGACTCGATAGAGGACCTAATCATGTCAAAAAGGGCAACAGAGGGGGGGTACCCGACTATCTTTTGCGGAATTACGGGCACATCGTCTGACCCGCATGCAAAGGCTGAGCTGTTGGAGGGGGCAGGCGCACACGCCCTGTTTCCCACAGTAAACGAGCTTGCAAAGATTTTAAATCAATAGGCACCGCCTGCCACACATGTCAAAGACGGCTACGCGCACGGCAACTAGGACGCGTGAAACATCTGAAACCCGGGTTACCGCAGAGGTGGACATTGACGGGCGTGGCAACGCCGCGGTCAACACGGGCAACCAGTTTCTCAACCACATAATAGAGTCGTTCTCAAAACATTCGCTCCTAGACGTCACCGTGGATGCCGTCTCAAAGGACGGGATTGCGCACCATCTAGCAGAAGACATTGCAATAACGTTGGGCGAGACGGTCAGCGAGGCGCTGGCCGAGCGAAATGCAATAAGGCGTTTTGGCACAAAGACCGCACCAATGGACGAATCACTGGCAGAGGCCACACTCGATCTCATAAAACGCCAGTACTGCTCTGCGTCACTTGGAATCCGTGGGGATGTGGTAGAGGGCGTGCCGCGTGAAGATCTAGAGCACTTTGTAGAGTCGCTGCTCAAGAGCATGTCATGCTGTGCACACATTACGGTTACGCGGGGAACAAACGATCACCACAGGCTCGAAGCTGCAATCAAGGCGCTTGCACTGGCATTCCGCGAAGCAGCAGAACCTGACCCGCGCAGAACGGGCCCGCCAAGCTCAAAGGGCACGATGTAGTATGCGCATAGCCATACTAGACTATGGTGCGGGGAATCTCTTTAGCCTGCGCAACGCACTAGAGCGGGCAGGTGCTACAGTAGAGATTGTAACCGGGCCGGGCAATTCCGGGCACGACGGAATCGTGCTGCCCGGAGTCGGAAGCTTTGATCCCGCAGTGGCCAAGATAAGCCGCGACCAGCTCACAGAGTGGGCAGGCGGCGTGCCGGTGCTTGGAATATGCCTTGGAATGGAGATGCTCTTTGAGCACAGCCAAGAGGGTACAAGCCCGGGACTGGGCATAATCCCCGGCAGGATAGTATCGCTTCCTGACACGATAAAGGTGCCCCACATGGGATGGAACAACCTAAGGATGATCGCCGACTCGATGATCACAGAGGGAATAGAGCAGGACGCGTGGGCGTACTTTGTCCACTCGTACATGGCCGACCCAAAAGAGGGGCGCACGGTGACTGCCGTGGCCGACTATGGCACGCAGATACCGGCCATAATCGAGCATTCAAACTATGTCGGAACCCAATTCCACCCAGAAAAATCCGGCGACGCGGGCCGGAAAATGATTGAAAACTTTCTTGGTGCGTGCCGCCGGTGATCATAATCCCGGCAATTGACATCATGGGGGGCAAGGTGGTCCGGCTCCAGAAGGGCGATCCCAAAAACGCCACAGTCTACGGGGACGACCCGCCAGAGTTTGCAAGGCGGTGGGCATCAGAGGGCGCAGACATGCTGCACATTGTAGACCTTGACGCAACGCTTGGCACGGGATCAAATGCGGGGATCATCGGGCAGATATCTGCCGAGTCTGGCATACCCGTAGAGATAGCAGGCGGCCTGCGAAGCATTGACGCGGCCCTGGCAGCTGCAGGCGATCACAACCGCATCGTACTTGGAACGATGCCGCTGACTGACCCCGACTCGGCAATGGCGCTGCGCGACAGGCTTGGGCCCTCCAGGGTCGTAGTGTCGCTTGACCACCGAGCTGGCGTCATTGCCATACGCGGCTGGACCGAGACGACCGGCCTGGGGCTGACTGATGCGATGGACTCGCTGATGGCACGGGGCATGACAGAGTTTATGATAACGGACGTGGATAGGGACGGAATGAAGGGCGGGCCTGAAACGGACAGGTTTGTAGATGCGTGCACGCGCAAGGCAAACGTGATTGCAAGCGGGGGGATAACTGATGCAGGCGATGTCGCCGCAGTCAAAAAGTGCGGCGCATACGGGGCAATACTTGGGCGCGCCATATACGACAACACGCTTGGCATACGCGAGGCAAGGGATGCGGCATGCCGCTGACAAAAAGAATCATACCGTG
>JAHRAL010000038.1 GCA_020027325.1 Cenarchaeum sp.
CTCAAAAGCCCCGGAATAAAGATCGCCTAGCCATGCCCAACCAGCCGCCGCGAGGCCGCAACTGGCACATGCCGATGGGCGTGCTCTTTATCGTGTCGGCCGGTATCGTGTTTGCACGCCAGCTGGCGCTCGTCGGCCCAGAGTTTTTTGTAGAATATGTCATCAATGCCGAGGTTACAAACGAAAAGGTATCGCTTGCCATGGTCGGCTTTGGGCTTTTACTGATCGTCTATGGTCGCCGGCGCAGGCGCTATGACATGTAGCCGGCCACGCCTTACTGCCCATAGACTGATGCCAGACACGTGATCTTTGGCTCGGCGGCGATCCTGATCAGCTGGCTAGAGCCTCAATTAGGTCTAGTCCTCATCAATTTCTAACGGCTCGACATCTTTGTACGGGTCATCTGCCTTGGATACCAAATCAAACACGTCGTCTAGATCATCATATTCGCCCTTTTCAACCATCTTGATCTCGTTGTTTTTTACGGCCTCGGCGATCTCTGCTTTGGGATTCTTGTTTGACCACGACCCTATATGCAACGCCAATTCCTCCCTTGTGCATTGACCATTATATTTTATACAGCTCCATGCCATATTTACCTCTTTGAGTGTTGAAGTGGTTGTCGTGCTGGCCGGTTCCATCTTTTCGTTCTTGTCACCCATAGCGGACACCTTGGCGGTCAGTTCAACGAGGCTGTCGTCTTTGTCCCGGTCTGCCATTGCGCTGTGGATACGGGGTCTGGTATTAAAGAAGTGTTTTGGCAGTTTTGGTGTATGTGCGGGATTAACACGCCAGCGCAAACACGTCAAATGCTGGCAACCTGCCCTTTCCAACCATCTTGATGGCACCGGTCCTGAGTGCATCATTGAGTGCCACGTCGGGATCAACTGATGTCCATGCACCCACGCGTCCAAGCAGCTTGTTGCGCGTCCAATTCTTGCGCACTTTTAGGATGGTAATTATCGGGTTCTCATCCCCATCATACTGTTCGTCGGTTGCGGCGTTCATGCGGTTGTTCGTTCCTTTACCGGTTTAAAAATTAGGCGCCCGGTACACTAGCATACTAGAACCGCAGTTAGTCCTCGTCTTCCTTGACGTCCCGCGTATCTGCGTCTTTTTTGTGTGGGCCGTCTGACTTGGATGCCAGATCAAACATGTCGTCCAGATCGTCATAACTGCCCTTTTCGACCATCTTGATCTCGTTGTTTTTTACGGCCTCGGCGATCTCTGCTTCGGGATCCTTGCTTGACCACGACCCTATATGCAACGCCAGTTCCTCCCGGGTGCACTCGCCGTAACGTTTTATGCACCTAAATGCCTTGTTTGGCTC
This sequence comes from Cenarchaeum sp., assembly GCA_020027325.1. Lineage (GTDB taxonomy): Archaea > Thermoproteota > Nitrososphaeria > Nitrososphaerales > Nitrosopumilaceae > JAHRAL01. Next base: position 1,331 of record JAHRAL010000038.1, read on the forward strand.
TTTGAGTGTTGACGTGGTTGTCGTGCCCATGTGAGACTACAGTCCTCCTACCCTTTTAAAGGTTATCTGGCCTAGTTCGCCGTGAGCGGTCTCATACTGGGCAGTGTCTTCATCTGGGCCCGCTTTAATGACGATCTTGAGCTTGCCCTTGGGCACTTTGAGATATGCGTCGACTGCGATCTCTGTCTCGGGCGTCCATTTCATACCCTTTTTGTAATCTTTGACGTGCTTGGTACGGCGCGGCAACTGTGTGTATTCCAAAGGACGGCATTTGTCCTTTATGTCAGATATTGGAAACGTGACCATTACTCTGTACTGTTCAAAGTTTGGGTTGGTTTTGTCCACTGTAAAACACTTTATACGAATATGTGGGGATACGCCAGCCGTGGATCTGCCAATATTACCATCCTTTCTCCAGTCGTCCAACTCGGCCACATCCATAAATCGGGCAAGTTCTGTGACACGATCCAATATTTGGCCCAATGCCAGAATAAATGCAATGCGTTCTTCCTCTCTTTTCAAAAAGGCGTCTTTTTTGACCTTGAACACTTCTTGGATGAATATTTTGTCTGATTTTTCAAAGTCACCCTTGAGAAAATACTTGTAAAATTCCTTTCTAATTTCAGCACTGGTAAATACCGAATCAAGACGGCGGATGAGCCGTTTCGGGGCATGTTTGTATAAAGCTACACTTTTGGAATATTTGACAAACAGCTTTTTCACACGATCTGTGTCTATCGGCAGGTTGTGGGGGTTTAATTTTTTGATCTTGCCATCAAGGTCGTCACTATCGTCTAGGATTTTACCCAGGAGGCTTTTCCCCGGCGGTCTGTAGGCAGGAGCCTGATCTTTTACATCCTTTTTTGCATTGTCGCCTGGGCTGGTGCGGACATTTTTGTTTGTAATAGTCCGACAGTAATACCCTTCATCGTGGGGCTCCTCCCCGGGCTTTGGTTGGAACCTCTTGACCGTGTGCTCCGTTGTTTCGGCTATGGTAGCCTGCCGCCGTTCCTGACGCCGGGGCCGCGCTGTCAGTTGTGCAATCTTGCGGCGTCCAAAGTCCGTGACGGTTATCGGGTCGACGGCCGAATCGTTGACCTCCACGCTAACCTCGTTCAGCTTGGACAGGCATCCCACTTTTTCGTCCTTTTCCATCCCACCCGTTGCCGATTCCATCTCTTTGATCCTAGTCTCCATATTGATCACCATCGTGCAGTTTCACGGGCGTAGTCTTGG
>JAHRAL010000048.1 GCA_020027325.1 Cenarchaeum sp.
ATAATTGACGAGCTGGAAAAGCGGTTCTAGTACCACGCCAATTTTATTAAACCGCACATTGGCACCGGCGTATCGTGGAGTCGGCAAGGATCCAAGAGCTAGCAGGCAGCGTCATAGGCGGGAGGCAAGTTGCAGACAGCGACGCTGCATGGCTGATGGATGTGGACGATGTCGGCGAGCTGGCACGTCAGGCGCACCGCATAACTCGCATGGTTGTTGGGGGCCAAGTAGACGTCGAGGAGCTAGGAAACATCAAAAAGAATGCGTGCTCTGAAGACTGTACTTTTTGCGCCCAGTCGGCCCTGTACAACACGCAGATCGACACGTACAAGCTTGCACCAAACCACACAATAGTAGAGCAGGCAGCAAAGGCAAAAATGGACGGCGCGTCCTCGTACTGTCTGGTTGCGGCATGGAGGGAGCCGCCCCCCGCAGAGTTTGAGCGCGTATGCAATATAATATCCGAGATCAACGAGACTGTCGGCATTGACGTTGACTGTAGCCTGGGTTTTCTCACCCGGGAGCAGGCGCAGCGGCTAAAGGATCTCTGCGTCCTAAAGTACAACCACAACCTAGAGACGGCGCGCTCAAAGTTTGCCGAGATCTGCACGACACACACGTACGATGACCGCATCAACACGCTAAAGATTGTAAAGAGCGTGGGCCTCGGAGTCTGCACAGGCGGCATAATCGGCATGGGTGAGACGAGGGCGCAGCGCCTCGAGCTTGCAACAGAGATTGCGGCAATAGACCCGCAGGAAGTGACTATGAACATACTGACTCCGATGCCCGGCACGCCCCTAGAGCTCCAGGCAGAGATTGCCGAGTCTGAGATCGTCCGAATGTTTGCAGTCTTGAGGTTCCTGATGCCGCGTGCAACAGTACGCCTCTCGGGTGGGCGCGAGCACGCGCTCAAGGATGCAGGAGAGTCGGTGTTGCAGTCAGGCGCAAACGCGATAATAACAGAGGGGTACCTGACAACCAGCGGGCAGAGCTCTACGCAGGACATGGCAATGATCAGGCGCATCGGGCTTGAAGCCTAGTGCAAAGCAGGCATCAGCCGAGCTGAAAAAGATCCGCGGCGACGGCCTCTTGCGAAGAATGATCCGCGCATCGCCGGCAGGCGCATATGTGACGGTGGGCAGGAAGAGACTCCTAAACCTCTCATCAAACGACTATCTGGGGCTAGTCGGTCCACACACACTGGGTGCCAGACAGTCAGCATCATCATCGCGCCTGCTATCGGGCAACACGCCCGAATATGACAGGATAGAGTCGTCCCTGGCATCCCATGCCGGCCACAAGGGTGCGCTTGTATTTCCGACAGGATACATGGCAAACATTGGGGCAATCTGCGCAGTTGCCAAAAAGGGCGATCTCATAGTCTCTGATTCGCAGAATCATGCAAGCATAATCGATGCGTGCAAGATGTCGGGTGCCAAAGTCGCAATATATGCGCACAATGATGTTGTGAGTCTGAACTCAAAGCTTGCAATGCGCGGTCACAACAAGTTCATTGTAACAGAGGGGGTCTTTAGCATGGACGGCGACGTTGCAGATATTGCGGGGGTTGCAGAGGTGGCAAGTCGGCACGGCGCTACAACGATACTGGATGACGCCCACGGCGACTTTGTACTCGGACGTGGCGGAAGAGGCACATCACACGTACCCGGCACAAAGAACAAGATTGACATCCATACCAGCAGCCTGAGCAAGGCGCTAGGCTCGTTTGGCGGATATGTGGCAGCAGACTCGCAGGTAATTGATCTGTGCATAAACCGTGCACGAACACTCATCTATACGTCTGCACTACCCGGATTCATAGTCGAGCACATTGCACAAAGGCTGCGCACCCCCAAAAAAGCACGCCAAAAAAGACTGGCACAAAACGTCAGGCAGATCCACGAGACGCTTGACTCGCTGGGACTTGGAATCGATGGTACTCGTACGCATATTGCTCCAATCATAGTCCATAGCGAAAAGCGCGCACTAGAGCTAGGCGCATTGCTCTACAAGTACGGCGTGCTAGCACAGGCGATCAGGTATCCCACCGTAAGACGGGGTGCTGCAAGGATTCGCATCTCTGTTACTGCATGGCCGACAAGCGACGAGCTTGGCGGCGGGCTAGAGATGCTTGGCAGGGCATGCCGGCGTCTCGGCGTTGCATGAGCTAGCGGGCCATGTCAAAGTTGCCAAACATCGGCGAGCCAATAAAGAACGCGGCAGTGACGGCAATGGCAAGTACTATGCCGACGATGACAAAGCGTTGGTTCACAGGCGGGCTTGATTGTGCCTGTGCATAAATACCAAGCGCAGAAAAGTTCGATTGCATCATGCAGGACACATCATCGATTTATCAAATTATAGACTTCCCTAGCTAAATACATGTACGATCTAGTATCTCTATCCAAAATTTCTAAAATTCCCAGATCCACTAATTTTGCTAAATTATTTTTTGCTGTCTCGTCATTAACATTTAATTCATCCCTAACCAAGCTTCTAGTTATGAATGGTGTTTTAAAGATCATGTCGATAATCTTTATTCTAGTTGTCGATGTGCGTTTTTCAGCATAGATTGTTTTGATATATTTAGCATGTAATTCGTCTAATTCGTCCAATAAAGCAACAGAAATTCTAGCTTGGTGAATCATTGCTTTTAAAAAGAAATTTATCCACTTGTACCAGTCGTTATTATGGGATACACCCAAAAGCAAGTCATAATATTCCTGTTGGTGTGCATAAATATACTCACTTATGTAAAGTAACGGTGTCTGGAGCAATTGAAGATCTGACAACATTAACGGAATTAGTAATCGGCCTATTCTTCCATTGCCATCATCGTATGGATGTATTGCTTCAAATCGGGAATGGACTATTGCACAGCGTATTAATGGGTTTAATTCTTGAGACGAATTTATGAACATGATCAAATTTTCCATAAGTTTCGGAACTTTGTCAGGTGGTGGAGGCACATACCGAGCGGTTTCAATATTTGAAAGTACCTTGCCAATCCAATTTTGTCGTTTTCTTAATTTCCCTACAAGAATTTCATTCCCTCTGACACCACGAAATAACATTTTATGACATTCATTGAGTAAATCGAGATCAATATTTTGACCATTGGATACTTTGTGTAATGCCATTTCTAATGCATCGGCACAATTTATCACTTCTTGTTGCTCATTTTCAACTTTGCGACTTAGTTGGTATTGATAAAGATCGGATAAAGAGACTTGTGAGCCTTCTATTTTTGAACTTTGAACGGCTTCTTTCATCAACTGAGATTTCATCAATAAACGCGGATTTTTTAATTTCCTACCCAGACCATCTAGCAGGCCAATTTGCCTACTTGCTTCGACTCCCAACACAAAGAATTTCTCTTTATTCAGTGTGGGGGGCAATAATGCCGGAATGAATGCTTGTGCGTTACCATCAATCGTAGTAAACGTGCCAGATTTCTCTTTTCTCAACTATATTACATTATATTTCACATATATTAAACTTGTTGACGTTTAGTATGGCATTCGACAATTAATCATATAGCTTGATGCATTTTAGCATAGGTATTGCAGTTATAGTATTTAACCAATACCTTGTTGTCCATAATTTGGTCAAATCCAGCACAGGTTTTTTGTATTTGGACGTATTGCAGGCTAATCACCAATCCTTGTTCCCAGAACCCGAGTAACTGCAACTCCCACACTCATACACGCACCAAAAGGCGTACGAGTCCAAATGCCAAACCCTCGCAAACCGGACATGAGCGAACCCTTTAATGCCATAAATACATCAAAGCACCCAATTGGCTGAAATCGGGATCGCAATAGCAGCGCTGGCCGGCGTCGGTTCATTTTTGGCGCCATGCATACTTCCAATCATACCGGCGTTTCTGGCATACATATCCGGAACCACAGTTGCAGACCTGGCCCAGAAAAGCGGCGGCATGCTCCAGATCAACCGAGTCAACATCATGTTCAACACGGTATTCTTTGTCCTTGGATTCTCTGTCGTCTTTTCAATTTTGGGTGTGCTTATCAACAGCGTACTGTCCGAGGCCGCCTCTGAGCTAGCCGATACGCTAAACACGGTTGGCGGAATTATAATAATCGGGTTTGGTGTGTTTATGCTGCTCTCAACTAGGATTGCCTCGCTCAACATGGAAAAGAAGATCATTCCAAACAGGGCACGTGCAAGCTTTCTAATGTCGTTTGTGTTCGGACTGGCATTTGCAGTGGGATGGACCCCGTGTGTTGGGCCGGTTCTTGGAACAATACTGACGCTTGCAGCTACCACGCCGTCAGCTGCATTCGGCCTGCTCCTGGCATACTCGTTAGGACTAGGAGTCCCGTTCCTTTTGATGGGGGCGTTCTTTTCACGCGCAACGCGAATAGTCAGGGCAATGAGCAAGCACCTAAAGTATTATTCTGCAATACTCGGAGCCTTTATCATCCTACTCGGAGTGCTTGTGCTGACGGGGCAGCTGGCATACATTGCAAACTTTCCGCTCCTAAACGAGCTGGTGTTGCTAGGGTGATTGCATGGTAGACCCGAACGTAAAGATTGGCATCGTGCTCATCATAGTCATCGCAGCAGGGGTCGGCGGAATCAGCGTCGTGCTCACGACGCTTGATGCCGCAGTAGAGGGCCCGCCGGGCGCATCCCCAATAGATCTGGTTCGTCCGTCAAACCCCGCCCCGGACCTAGTCGGCATTGCACACTATCTCAACACCACCCCGGAGGCACTCGCAGCCCAGATTGATGACAGCGTGGTTCTCTATGACATCTGGACATACTCTTGCATAAACTGCATACGCACGCTTCCATATATCACGTCGTGGAATGAAAAATATGCAGACGAGGGCCTGCTGATAATCGGCGTGCACTCACCAGAGTTTGAGTTTGAAAAGGACCGCACCAATGTAGAGACTGCAATCGCAAAGTATGGAATCACGTATCCGGTCGTCATGGACAACGACATGGAGACATGGAAGGCATTTGAAAACAGGTACTGGCCGCGCAAGTACATTGCAGACCACACAGGCAACATACGCTATGATCACATCGGCGAGGGCGATTACGAGAACACAGAGCGCGTAATACAGACCCTGCTCCGCGAGCGCGCCGACGCACTAAACATGGTCATTGACACAGACACCAACGTCGTCGACATTGAAGAGTATGTCAACGAGGGATTTACGCGGGAGCTCTACTTTGGATACATACTGGCACGCGGCAACCAGCTTGGCAGTCCGGAAGGATTTGCACCGGGGTCAGATGTCACATATACAACGCCGGCAGACATTGACGACAACAAGTTCTATCTTACCGGCACGTGGGCAAACCAGGCCGACGGCATGATGTTGATCTCAGAGTCGGGCACTGTAAAGCTGTCATTTCACGCAAAGCAGGTAAACATTGTGGCAGGAAGCGGCACGCCTTCAACGCTAGAGGTATACCTTGATTCTGAGCCGATAACGCAAGTCCATGCAGGCGACGACGTCACAGACGGCACCGCAATGATTAACGAGCACGATCTCTACAATATAGTCTCCAGCCCGGACTCCCAGAGGCACGTGTTGGAGCTGCGCACATCAGACCCGGGCTTTGAGATATTCACGTTCACCTTCGGCTAGGCACAGCCCGCACGTGTATCTGCGCTAGCTATACACTGTAGATACACCGCGCTTTAATGGTTCTTTGAACATACCAGTTGACTTGATTTCTGGTTGGTCAAACAAGCGCACAAGCATCTCCCAAAAGATTCTCGGCGGGATGCGCTCAGAGGCGCCGCTCAAGAACAGGATAGATGCAACGCAGAAAAAGCTAGAGTCGCAGATATTGCGGCTAGACAGCATACACTCCAACCTCCAAAAAAAGGACACCGCGCTCTTTAACAGAATAGTCAGCGCGCAGAGAACGCACGACACACAGTCCGCGCACACATACGCACTAGAGCTCAACGAGATACGCAAGATAAAGAATGTAATCGGAAATGCAAGGCTTGCAATGGAGCAGGTCAGGACGCGTCTGAGCACAGTGTCCGAGTTTGGCGACATTGTCGTGACGTTGAGCCCGTGCATGTCCATGATCAAGGGAATATCAGACTCTGTCGGGGGCATAATGCCCGAAGCAAACGAGTCGCTCAACGAGTTTGCAAGTACGATAAACGAGGTACTAGCCGGCGCGTCAATGGGTGCGGCACCGGTCCCGCAATCCACGTTTGCAAACCCGGAATCAGAGAGCATCATGCAAGAGGCAGCGCGGGTAATCGAGGACAGTGCGAGCTCAAAGCTGCCGGACCTGCCAGAAGAGTTCAAGAGCGGGGTCAATCCCCCGTCCCGTGTAAACCTAAAGCAGGACATAATTTCAGACAAGGTATACACATAGGCGCAAAACAACGCTTATACCGCCGCACCATACATTGCATGCATTGAAGTTCTATCATGCCAGCCCGGGATTCGGCGATGCGCTCACAGAACAGCAGACGCTAGAGTTTCTTGCAGGCCCGCCGCTCAACTTGCAGCTGGGCACAGTAGACGAGCACGGTGAGCCAAACGTCCACGCAGTCTGGTATATCTACAAAGACGGCCGCCTCTTCATAGATGCCGCAAAAGCCTCAAAAAAGGTCAGAAATATCAGAACCCGCCCGCGCGTCTATTTCTCCATAGACGACGAAAAGATGCCGTACCGGGGCGTGCGCGGCAAGGGGGACGCAAAGATCCACGAGGATGTCGCATTCTCACTGCCGGTTGCAGAGAGTATCATGCTAAAGTATACCGGCAGTCTGGACAACGAGATTGCAGCGGCCCTCCTTGACGGCGTAAGGCAGGGGCTGTCCGTGCTAATCGAGATTGCGCCGGCATACTATTCGACCTGGGATCACGGCTCGGGGATAACTGGCGGGCGCAAAAAGTCCCTATCCTGAGATGCGCACAAGCTCCTTTTTGATCCTGCTGATTGTCGGATAGCTGTATCCGCGCTTGCGGTAGTTTGATACCATGAGCTTCCAGTTTGCAAGGCGCCATCTTGCCTGCTCGAGTGTAACTGCGTGAACCTCCTTTTGGACGATGCTCTTGCGCCCTACGCGCAGGACGCCCGAGTCCTTGAACTCCCAGCGCTTTTTTGCAAATTTCAGCCCTGCAAGAATCTCAGACACGGGCATGGTGCCAAGGTACGAGGACAGCTCAGCGGACTGCTCGGGGGTGGGCTTTTGGTACATTTCAAACTCTATCTTCACGGCAGACGTACGGTGCCAGCGCTTATCTCATAATATGATGCGCAACAGCTCACACTTGGACAAAAAACGCATGACTAGCACCCGATCTGGATGTTTGCGTTCTTGCAGAGCGTGTTGTATATGCCTATTCCAAATATGATGGCAGCAAATACTGCAAGCGGGCCGATGACAAGTATCTTTGAGAGCAGCGGGCTCACAAGCACCGGTCATGGCAGTCCATAGTATATACCCTCATCACACGGTAATCAGGAGGGTGCCCCCAGAGTCAGGGTTGCGCAGGGCCCTGACCATCCTGCGCGAGATTGCATCGGCTGCGGCATCGGCGCCCACTGCCAGTGTGCGCGGGCACACAAACATGCTGCGCCGTATCACAATGTCGCGCTCATGGCCCAGGCTTATGGCCGGATCCCCGCGCCCGTGCAGCTCAAATGCCATGTCCTCTACGGTGATCTTGAGTGTGACCCTTGTGGAGGCGTCCTGGAGCCTCGCCTTTATCGCATGCGGGATATCAGAGCACGCGTGATCGGCGTTGACGCCTATCACGCAGTCGCCACTAGGCGTAAGATCAGAGTCACGCGTGATCTCTATTGTCCCCGTGTGCAAGGACCGTATGTTTTTGTGTCCAGAGAACGCGACCTCAAAATTCAAGATTCTAAACGTGTGGCTAGACTTAAATTAAACTTTCTTAGGGTGTGCCAATATGTTACCGGCACAACAGGGCTATGACAGAGCTATTACGGTTTTTTCCCCAGACGGCCGCCTCTACCAGGTCGAATATGCAATCGAGACTGTCAAACGCGGGACGATAGCAGTAGGCATAAAGGCAAATGACGGAACCGTGATTGCAGTCGAGGAGAGCTCGCGCAAGCTCCAGATTTCAGACAAACTCCAGAAAATATTCATGGTGGACGACCATATCGGCGTGGCCGCCGCAGGCTATATCCCTGATGCACGGAGCCAGGTGGACAATGCGCGGTTCTTTTCACAGAGCAACAAGCTCATCTATGACGAGGATACGGACATTGAGACCGTGGCCAGGCACATTGCAGACCAGTGCCAGCAGTTCACCCAGTTTGCAGGTGTCCGCCCGTTCGGAGTCGCGCTGATCATAATCGGGGCAGACAAGGATGGCAACAATAGGCTTTTCTTGACTGATCCGAGCGGGACATACACGTCGTATGAGGCAGTGGCAATAGGTGCTGGCACAGAGGACGTCACAAAGTTCCTTGAAAAAGAGTACAAGCCGGACATTCCAATCGAGGAGGCAATGGTGCTGGCAGTGGCCGCAATTCAAAAGGGTCGCAACGAGTCGGACACAAACACAAAGATCAAGATGGCGCGGATACTTACAAGCACCCGCAAGTTCGAGTTAATCGGCGACAAGGAAATAGACGGAATCGCAGCAAAGTCGTCTGCAAAGTATCCTGCAACGCCCTAGTGCGGAGGCACACTCCTTTTATTGCTCATAAACGCAACGTGCGTCATGAGGCTCTCAGTTGCCATACCCGACTCGGCGCTAGACGACGAGACGACGCGCCTCGACAAGACGCGAAAGGCATCCGTCATTGCAAGGGCGTGCGGCGTATTTGGCGCAGAGAATGTGTATGTCTATGGCAACCGCGCAGACAAGGGTGATGTCTCGCTGCTGACCACCATACTGCGGTATGCAGAGACGCCGCAGTACCTGCGAAAGAGGCTGTTTCCAAGGGTCAACGAGCTAAAGTACGCCGGGGTCGTACACCCGCTCCAGATACCGAGCCACATGGTCACATCAGACATACGGCGGCTCAAAGTCGGCGACATTCGCGACGGCGTAGTCACGCTCTCACGCGGGGCAAAGTTTGTAGACGTCGGACTAGGCAGGCTCATCACATACCACGGGCAGGCGCGTCCTGGCACGCGCATAACGGTCAAGTTCAAGACGGACGCCTCTGAATACAAGATAAAAGAGATAGAGCGCAGCGAGACTGGCGCATACTGGGGTTATGAGACAAAGCTGCGCGCAAGCCTCGTTGATCTCTTGCGGACATGGGAGGGGCGCATAATCATCACCTCGCGCAAGGGTCGCATAAACACAGACAGTGCAAGGCACCCGCACAAGGAGCACACGCTAGTCGTCTTTGGGACAAGGGACAAGGGACTCCCAGAGATCCTAGGCAGGCAGCTTGGCAAGATCCAAAAAGCTCCAATGTACAACTTTTTTCCAAACCAGCGCTCAGCGACAGTCAGGCTCGAGGAGGCCATATTCGGTGTGCTCTCGATACTAGACTCGGTGCCAAATGCGGACAAGGCCAAGCAATGACGGGCCCAAGACGTCGGCTGGTTCTTGCAATGCTAGCAGGCGGAGCGGGGGTCGCAGCGGGGCTTGTGTTCCTGTGGTTTGCCCTAGATTCCCTTCTGAGCTAGTGCTAGGACGTACAGTATCGCATCGATGACTGTTTGCCGGCGAAATGTACACATGTTTTGAGACGGCCAGGCTGGCAGTATGCCCGATGGATTCCGTACCGGCCGAGAATTCGAAAATAGTTAAAAGGGGTAATTTGCGATAACACACTACAATGGGACACCGTAAACACAGTCAGCCCCGCCGCGGGAGCCTCGCATATCTGCCGCGAAAGCGCGCAGGGCGGCTAGACGGCAGGGTGCGCACCTGGCCAGAGGACGGCGGCGAGCCCCACATACAGGCGCATGCCGGATTCAAGGCGGGATGCGTTCAGATTGTAAGCATTGATGATCGCGAGCATACGCCAAACCACGGCAAACAGCTTGTAAGTCTTGGAACCGTGCTTGCGACTCCGCCGGCAACGGCAGTAGGAATTCGCGGCTACTCTAGGGGCCACAGCGGCCTCAACGCCGAGTTTGACATCTATGCCAAAGACATTCCAAAAAAGATCTCAAAGTACATTTCGATAAAAAGCGCAGACGACGCGCAGGCAAAGGCAGAAAACATGCTAAAGAGAATCAACAAGCTGTTCATAGTCCTGGCAGTCACCCCCGAAGAGGCAAAGACTGGCCAAAAGACGCCGTACGTATTCGAGGCCGCAGTCGACGGCGGCAGCATTGAGGACCAGTTCAAGTATGCAACAGACCTGCTAGGCAAACAGATCAGCGTAAGCCGCGTCTTTGAGACGGGGGGCGAGGTCGATGTGGCCGCAATAACAAAGGGAAAGGGCTGGCAGAGCGTCATAAAGAGGTACGGTGCAAAACACAAGCAGCACAAATCAAGAAAGAGCGTCAAGGAGCTCGGCTCGCTTGGGCCAATATCGCCGCAGTATGTAATGTATACCGTTCCAAGGGCCGGCCAGACCGGATCTCACCAGCGAACCGAGTACAACAAGCGGATAATGGTCATGGACAACACGGACGAGACAAAGCACAAGATAAACCCCGACGGCGGCTACAACCACTTTGGAATGGTAAATGGCGACTATGTCATAATCAAGGGCTCGATCCCGGGGACCGTCAGGCGCATGATAAAGATGCGATCCCCTGTCAGGCCCAAGGTCAAAAAGGTCACAAAGCCCAACGTCTTGGAGGTAGTGATAAGATGAACGTCCCCCTGCTAAGGGCCGACGGCTCAAAGGACGGAGACGTAAAGCTCCCGCGAGTATTCGACACCCCGGTTCGCGCAGACGTCATATCGCGCGCATATACAAACATCAACACGCACCACTTTCAGCCAAAGGGAACGCACCCGACTGCCGGCATGGACGTGGTTGCGCGCACTGCAAACCCGCCTACAGGACAGGGACAGTCAAGAATTGCAAGAATCAGGACAAGCGGCGGGCAGCGCCAGGGCGAGGCGGCCGGAGTCGCATCCGTCCGTGGCGGACGACAGGCGCACCCGCCAAAAGCAGAGCGCGTAATTCACAAGGGGTTGAACAAAAAGGAGAGACGCTACGCACTCTGCTCTGCAATAGCGGCGACTGCGGACAGGTCGCTCATTGTCTCCCGCGGTCACAAGGTGGGCGGCATTGAGACGTTTCCGGTTGTAGTCGCAGACGATATTGAAAAGATCTCTGGCACAAAGGACGCAATCAAGACGCTAAAAACGCTGGGGCTAGCCGATGATCTGGATCGTCTAAAGTCAAGAAAGCGGCGCACGGGCAAGGTCGCACTAAGGGGCAGGGGCAAAAAGGAGGGCAAGAGCGTGCTCTTTGTAGTCAAGGATCGTGGCGAGCTCTCCAAGGCATGCGGCGCAGTTCCGGGTGTCGATGTCTGCAATGCGCGCGATCTCAGCGTGCTGGATCTTGCGCCGGGTGCATCACTGATCAGGCTCACCATATACACAAAGTCCGCACTAGACGAGATTGCAAAGATGCACCTCCCGCACCTGGACATCATGGAGATGATGAATTGAACATAGAGCAGGCATCCCGCATCGTCATAAAGCCGTACATTACGGAAAAGACGTTTGCGATGATTGAGAGCGAGAGCAAGATATGCTTTATTGTCGATCGCTCAGCGACCAAGCCGCAGATATCAGAGGCAATCAGCACCCTGTACAACACAAAGACGGTAAACATCAACACAGCACGCACGCTCTATGGGAAAAAGGCGTTTGTCCGACTCGAGACCGCAGAGAAGGCGCGTGATCTGGCCACAAAAATAGGAATGCTCTAATATGACCACGCGGCACTTTGCGATTAGGAGACAGAATTGGTAAAAAAATTCGAGTATCGCGGGGTCCCACTCCAAGAACTAGAGTCGATGCAGTCAGAAAAGTGGCGCGAGATGTTTAACTCGCGCCAGCGCCGGTCCCTAAAGCGCGGCATAACTGACAACAAGCGCAAGCTCATTGAGGAGATAAAGGAGGCAAAGGCCGGGAAGGGCAGGGGCGCCATAAAGACGCACGTCCGCGACCTCATCGTGCTGCCATATATGGTGGGCGCCAAGATCAGCGTCTTTTCAGGCAAAGAGTTCCGCGAGATCACGCTGGTTCCCGAGATGATAGGACGGTATGTCGGCGAGTTTGTAATTACCAACAAGCGCGTCAACCACGGGGCACCCGGCGTGGGTGCGTCAAGGTCAAGCCTGTATGTGCCGTTAAAGTGATTGTTATGTACGGCTATTCCTTTCAAAACTATGATGAAACGCGCCACGTCCGCGCCGCGTTGCGCGAAAAGCAGATATCGCACAAGCATGCGCGCGAGATTGCAGTGGGCATCAAGGATCTCACATTGGAAAAGGCGCGCGACTATCTCAACGCGGTGATCAGGCTAGAGCGTGCGGTGCCCATGCGCAGGTACAAAAAACAGGTCGGCCACAAGTCAGACCCAGGTGTTATGGCGGGGAGGTACCCGGCAAAGGCGGCATCAGAGTTTATCAAGCTCCTAGACAACCTAGAGTCAAACGCCGAGTTCAAGGGAATGGACATTGAAAGGCTGCGAATCGTAAACGCAACGGTCCACAAGGGGATGATTGTAAAGAGGTTTACGCCGCGCGCATTTGGCAGGGCGTCGCCAAAGAACAACACGCTCACACACGTGGAGCTAGTGGCAAGGGAGGCATGAATTGTCGGTAATCAAAGATGCGATAAAACACAACTATAGCATGTTGCACCTCATGGACTATCTTAGCGAGAACATTGGCGATGCCGGGTTCTCAAAGGCAGACATTGATGCAAAGCCCACCGGGACAAACATTACCGTCCACGTGACCCGCCCAGGCCTCGTCATAGGCAGGAAGGGGGAGGGGATTCGCAAGCTCACAGACGAGATTGCAGAAAAGTTCGAGTTCAAAGAGCCCCGGATATCTGTCAAGGAGAATACAAAGCCGGATCTCTCGCCGACTGTCATGTGCAACAGGGTAAAATCCCACATACAGCGGGGCACTGCGTTTCGGCGCGCAATAATGTGGACCATGAAGCAGATAATGGCGGCCGGCGCAAAGGGGGTGCAGATCACAACGTCTGGCAAGCTCCGTGGGGACAGGTCGGCATTTGAAAAGCACTCGGCAGGCATCCTCCCAAGGGCGGGGCACTTTGCAGAGCTCGTAGTCGATGAGGATATCGTCCACGTCGAGACGCCGATGGGCCTTATCGGCATACGGATCCGAATAGCAAAAGACGACGTCTACAACTCGCTTGAGAGCTTTGAGATGGTATCCAAAAAGCCAAAGTCAGACAGCATCAAGATCAAAAAGGCCGAGGAGAAAAAGATCGACCCAAAAGAGGCCAAGGACGCATCTGCTAGTGCAGACGGAAGCGATGCGCAGTGAAGACCGGAGACCTGCGCAAGATGGACAAAAAGGCGCTAGAGTCCAAGCTGCAGGAGCTCAGGGTGGACGTGGGCAAGATGCGCATGTCCTCTGCAAAGGGGACGCTCCGCAAGGACAGCGGCAAGATCCGCCCCAAAAAACGCGACATTGCAAGAATCATGACCATTCTCGGGGAGGGAGACGGCAAATGATCACGTCGACGAACATTGCCGGCCATGAGCTGGTAGGGCTGTATGCTCGCGTGATGAGCTCGCCGTGCGCCGGGATCATAGGGTTAAATGGAGGCATAATTGACGAGACAAAATCAATGGTCAGTATTCGCACGTCTGGCGGGGTAAAGCAGGTTCCAAAGGCCCACACCACATTTGAGATAGGGCCGGTAGGGGGCACAACCGTGAGCCTGGACGGGTCACGGATACTGGGCAGGCCGCATGCAAGGCTTGGTGCAAGGCGATGAGCAGGAACATCGGCATAGACGTCAGCGCGCCGGCCCGCGAGCCCCAGGAGGGGGACACAAAGAACCCGTTTAACGGCACGCTTCCCGTACGCGGCAAGCTTGTCGAGGGAGTCGTGATATCTGCTAGCGCAAAGAACACCATTGTAGTCGAGCGCGACTCGCCTGCATACATTACAAAGTTCAAGAGGTATGCGCGAAGCCGCAACCGCATACACGCACACGTCCCCTCAAACATCGACGTTGCCGTAGGCAACAAGGTGCTTGCAGCAGAATGCCGGCCGGTATCAAAGTCAGTCGCATTCGTCGTAGTGGAGGTTAGGGGCTAATGTCGCAGGGTAGAAGCCGCGGCAAGGCACGCGGTGTCGAAGAGTTTAGGCCGTACGTCACGCGCGCACTTCCGGTGGGCGCACAGATCGTATGCGCTGACAACACGGGTGCAAAGATACTAGAGATTGTAATGGTTCACAAGACAAAGACGCGCGTCTCTAGGCTTCCGGCTGCCGCAGTCGGGGACTTTGTAAACGTCGTAGTCAAAAAGGGACCTGCCGAGCTTCGAAAGCAGATACACGGTGCAGTAATCATACGCCAAAAGTACCCCATCAGGCGCCTGCACGGTGTCAGGGTTACTTTTGAGGACAATGCCGGCATACTAACAACCAAGGAGGGCGAGGTAAAGGGCACCGAGATAAAGGGACCCGTCGCATCAGAGGCATCAGAGAAATGGCCGCGCCTGGCAAACATGGCGTCGATGGTGGCATAGATGAAGCCCACAAAGATGAGAAACAGGCAGATTTATGGCGCATCGCACGTTGTGCGCTCGCTCCAGCTAGGCGCATCACTCTCAAAGGACCTCCAGAAAAAGCACGAGAGGCGCAGCATCAGGGTGGTCGTCGGCGATACGGTCAAGATTGTCCGCGGCGAGTACAAGGATGTCGAAGGCAAGGTATCCAAGGTAGACACGATCAGCGGCCGAATCGCAGTCGAGGGCGTGAAAAAAGAAAAGGGACAGGGTGAAAAGTTTGATGTAATGATACACGCCTCAAACGTCCTAGTTACCACGCTAAAGACAGACGACTCTTGGAGGATGAAAAAGCTAAAGGGCGAGCCGACGCCTGCACATGACAGGGCGCAGGGGACCAGGACCGACGACGCAGCAGACGAGCCGACGGCAAGCCAAGAGTCGGTGTCCGACGAGCCCAAAGATACAGGGGCAGACGTGCAGGGATCCCCAGACATGGACGAGGCAGCAGACGCCGGGGCGGACAAGCCGGGCGCAAAGCGAGAGGTCGATAACTAGTGGTCAGCATAGCGGGAAGCAAAAAGCTAAAGCGGCAGATGGCCCCAATGTTTTGGGGAATATCCCGCAAGAACGACCGCTTTGCACTTACGGTAAAGCCGGGGCAGCATCCAAAGGCCCTGGCAGTGCCCACGGGAGTGTTTTTGCGGGATGTCCTCAAGGTCGTCCGCACACTGCGCGAGGCAAAGTCTGCAATATACTCTGGGCGGGTAAAGGTAGACGGCGTGACCCGCAAGTCGCTGCACCACGGGATAGGGTTCATGGATACGGTGACCCTAGAGGGCACGGGAGACGTGTTCAGGATGGTCACAACAGAGTCTAGGTTGCTCCATCCGGTAAAGATGGACGATGCATCAGACGCAGGCAAAAAGATCTGCAAGGTCACATCCAAAGACACCATACGCGGGGGCAAGACCCAGCTCGGGTTCCACGACGGCCGTTCCATGATAACGGACACGGCGGTAAATGTGGGCGACTCGTGCCTCATGCAGGTACCAGAGCAAAAGATACTAGAGGTCATACGTCTGGACGCCGGCGCCCTAGTCATGGTCACGCACGGTGCAAACGCAGGCAAGACAGGCACCATTGATGCGATCAAGGAGGGCACGTTTGTGCTTCCAAGGATGGCCACGATGACGCTAGGAGACAGAAAGATCGACATGCCGGTTCGTCTGGTAGTGGCAATAGGGACGGGCAAGCCCGCAGTCCAGGTAGAGTGAGTGTCATGGCAGAAGACCCCAACGTTATGAAAAAGATCTATGTAGACAAGGTGGTCCTCAACATGGGGATAGGCAAGTCCGGGGACGTAATCGAGACGGCAAAGCTGGCGCTAGCACACATAACCAACAAGCGCCCGTGTGCGCGCAATGCAAAAAAGACACACCGTGACTTTGGCGTCCGCAAGGGCGAGCCCATAGGCGTGGCGGTGACCAGCCGCGGCGATGATGCGCGCACGCTCTTTACGCGCCTGATCGAGGCCAAGGACAACACGATAAAGCACAGGTCGTTTGATGACTATGGCAACTTTTCGTTTGGAATCAAGGAGCACATCGACATACCCGGGGTAAAGTACGACCCAAAGATAGGCATACTCGGCCTAGACGTCTGCGTGACGCTTGCAAGGCCGGGATTTGGCATCAGGACGCGCAGCAAGCACAAGGCAAGCGTCGGCAAGTCGCATACAATAACTGCCAACGAGGCACGCAGCTATATTACAGAGTCATTTGGGGCAAGGATTGAGCAATGAAGGACAGGTCATACGAGTTTACGGGGCGCAAAAAGCACAACTTTAGCCGCGGGTCCAGGTGGTGCAAAAGATGCGGGGACTATACTGCGGTCATACAAAAGTACAACCTGATGATATGCCGCCGGTGCTTTAGGGAGGTTGCAAACTCTCTGGGATTCAGGAAATACAGGTGAATGATTGATGCCGGCAACCAACGTTCTAGCAAACCTGTTTGTGACCATATACAACACAGAGTCCAGGCGCAAGTCCAGCTGTACCATATTTCCGACATCAAAGATCGGAACCGCGGTGCTCGAGACGCTCAAAAAGGAGGGATATATCGGGGGCTATGAGCGCATAGAGGACGGGCGCGGGGGCAAGTTTCACATCGACCTCGTTGCAAAGATTGTAAAGTGCGGCGCAATATCGCCCAGGTTCAAGGTCAAAAAGGACGAGTATACGTTCTGGGAGCAGCGTTACCTGCCGTCATACGACCGCGGAATACTGCTCGTCACTACGAATTCGGGCGTAATGTCGCACCACGATGCGATAAAGCAGGGCCAAGGGGGGTTTCTAGTCGGATATGCCTATTAGAAGCGACAAGCTCTCAACCAAAGTCGAGGTCCCAGAGGGCGTAAGCGTGGGCCTGCGACGCGGCGTCCTAAAGGTCGAAGGCCCGCTCGGACACACGTTTAAGAGCTTTAGAAAGATCCCAGTAGACCTCAAGGTGGAGCAGGGCACGGTGCTGCTAAACGCGCAGGCCGACAGAAAAGAAGACTATGCTATACTCAACACGTCGCGCTCGCTTGTTCGCAACCTCATTGAGGGAATCGTCGACGGGTATACCATAAAGATGAAGATCGTGTTTGCACACTTTCCGGTCTCTGTAAAGGTAGAGTCCGGTCAGGTTCTAGTCGAAAACTTTCAGGGAGAGCACGCCCCGCGAAGGGCAAAGATAGTCGGCGGCACAAAGGTCGTGCCAAAGGACGACGACGTGATAATCACAGGCGCGGTGCTCACCGAGGTCACGCAGACTGCTGCAAACATCCACCAGGCGACCAGGATAAAGGAAAAGGATCACAGGGTCTTTCTTGACGGGATCTACGTCTATGACAAGAAAAAGGGCATCGAAAAGTAGGATCCTACCCATATTCGCATCCCCAACATCGTTGTGCTCAG
>JAHRAL010000118.1 GCA_020027325.1 Cenarchaeum sp.
TCATAGTCGGGTACCCGACTGAGCAGGAGTGCGACTTTGAGGAGACCGTCAGGATGCTAGAGGATACAAGGCCCGACATTATCAACCTCTCAAAGTACAGCTCGCGGCCCGGAACCGAGGCCGCAGAGCTTGACAGGATAGACGAGCAAGAGACAAAGCGGCGCAGCCGCACGATACACAGGATTGCCAAAGAGATTGCAGCTGCCAACAGCGCAGAATGGCTTGGATGGCGCGGCAGGGTCACGCTAGTCGAGAAGGGCGAGCACGGCCAGATCGGGCGCAACTATGCATACAGGCAGGTAGTCCTAGACGAGCCGGGCGACGAGAGCCTGGGAGAGTCGATTGATGTAGAGATTATCAAGACGGGGCCGCACGGCCTGATTGCAGCTAGAGCCTAGACCACAGATAGATAGAGTCGCATATCACAAAGGCATAGTCTATGGGGTAGTTATTGTTTGGGCACCGTCAAAGACGTGTCCAGAGTTGCCAGTTGCCTTGTAGCGTATGTTTATGTCGTAATCCGTACCAGACTCCAAGCCTTCGAATACACACAGGGATGTGCGTACTTTGATCTGCTCTCTTCCAGTGTCGTCGGTTATGAAGCACTTGTAGAATCTGGCATTGTCGACATCATCAAAGTCAATCGTGATTGTATCCGTGCTCCTAGTTATTGTGGCCATAGAACCGGTGCCTAGCGTGGTGGGTAGCATACTCTCTGTGGTACTAGAATCTGGATATGTGTTTGGATCAGTATTGTCGCTGGCACTTGGTGTCGTGGTAACGGTTCGAGCCGGGGTATAGTAATTGAACCTGTCACCCTCATTATATACGCGTATGTTGTATCTGTATTCAGTGTCTGGTGTAAGGCCGCTAAACCTGCACTCCGAGTCACGTGAGGTAAATGCACTCCTGTCCTCATCACCCTGCCAAATCACGCACCTGTACCTATCACCTGCATCCGGAATGTCTACCTCGATAAAGTCAGCGCCAATAGTCGTCTGTCCGCCGTGTACGTCTTGGGGCGTGGTGGACATGACATCTAGGAGGTTTGAATTTGTTCCGTCAGATGCCAGCGTCGTGAGGGTCTGGGCACTTTGATAGATGTATCCGCCTGGCTTTGCTCGTATGTTGAAGCTGTATTCGGTATTTGCTGTAAGGTTGTCAAACTCACACATTGAATCAGTGGGACTGGTCACGGTTCTGTTGTCACGGCTATTATTACCGGTCCAAATTATACACCTATACACGTCTGCGTTTGCAACATCAGGAAAATCGACTGTAAACGAGTCAGCGGTAATGCTCACCGATGCCCCGTGGATGTCGCCTGTCACCTGTGCGTCGGCCTCTTGAGCCAGTCCTACCACGCCTATTGCTGCAATCCCCAGCACTGCAATTATCAGGCTATGTAGGTAGTTCACGACGGGGTGCCAAGTGTTGGAGTATATATGTCATTACTCCATGCTGTTCAGTTGCACAACCCTGCCTAAAATGGCCTAGATTGCGGCCGGATAATCAGATATCGTGCCTAGTTGCCCGAAAGACAAAAGGATCAGTACGTCGCATGGATACGCATGGGCGACATGGAATACGTAATGCGCGGTGAGAAACTAGTGATACTAGATGACCCGGCGCGCCACGAACAGTTGCGCAGGGCCAACAAGAAAAAGAACGGCCGTCCGTTCCAGTATGCAGACTCGCTGTTTGCAGCCATTTGCGTCATCAAAACAATGACGGGAATATCATACAGGTTATGCGAGGGCATAGCAGGCAAGGCGCTCAAGGTTGCGCCGGATCATACGACAATATACAGGCGGATGAACTCGATGAATGTTGACATCAACGGCGGTGTGGCCAAAGTCGTAAGCAAAAATAACACGCTTGTCTTTGCAATAGACAGCAGTGGATTAAAGCCGTCCAACCGCGGCGAGTGGATCCGATTAAAATGGAAAGTACACCGTGGATTTATCAAGTTGCACATTCTTGTGGATGTCAAGACACAGCGCATACTCTCATTCAAGCTCACCAACGAAAAGGAAGGAGACGGCGCACAGCTGCCTGAGCTGCTAGATGACGCCATAAAACACAACGAGCATCTTGCCGGCTGTGACAAGTCACTACTTGCAGACGGCGCATATGACTCTGGACGCAACTTTGATCATTGTAAACGGAACAATGTGGTCCCACTGATCAAGGTCAGGGTAAACTCTGAGGCAAAAAACCGCGGAGGTTCATATACTCGCGCCCAGTGTGTTCTAGAACAGCTTGGCGGTAGCAAACGCCCAAACAGCGTATCGGACATATCCACAGAGATGCGGTACAAAAATCAGAAGGATTGGCGCAAAAGGGCAGGATACGTCGAGAGGTGGATAATTGAGACAATCTTTTCGGCATTCAAGCGCATTTTTGGCGAGTCGGTTGCTGCGCGAAAATGGGAGAACATTGTCCAGGAGATCAAGATCAAAATCGCAGTGTACAACATGCTCCGAGGCATTGCAGAAGAGGTGGCCGGAATGTGATACTGGTGCCGGTGTGTGGCCTGAATGAACCGCCGCTAGAGTTCATTCATGGGTTGTGCAACTGAACACGATCTGACAAAGCCTTATATTCAAATGAGGCCACTGATATACCGATGTTCACATACAAGCATTATCTCATTATCCTCTTTGCATCCCTAGGGCTGTCCCTGGGCCTTCAGATGATACTTCCTCCGCCGTACGGACTGGGAGTTGCGCTGGCAATCTTTATCATCTTCCCGCTGTTGCTCAGGCGCCGATACATTGGAAGGATGGGCGGCAGGGCCGGCGGGGGATTCGGTGCGGGCCTGTTCGGGCAGAGCCGCGAGACAGAGAAAGCACAGTATTCGTGCATGCGCTGCGGCAAGGTCTACAAGGGCAGCGTATGTCCTACGTGTGGATCGCGTGCAACCAGTGTCCATTTTTGAGATAGTTACAAAATGCAACTAGAGTCTCTTCGCAACACGGCCATATATCAAAACACGATTGACACGTGGATTGCACTGTGCCAAGAGCGCGAGTCTGACTGGTATGACACTGCAAGGTACAAGGCGTTCATCCGGCACCTTTTGGACGGGGGGATTGCGGTAAAAAAGTTCCCACTGTGCATAAAGGAGGCAGGCGGCGAGTACTCGAGGGGGCGTGACAAGACCACGTTTGCAGAAGACCTAGAGTCCGGCGCCGAGGACCACAACGGATCAAACCTGGCAGCGGCATACACTGTAAAGCTCAGCGATTCGACACTTGCGGCCATCCGCGGGTTTTCCGGCTAGCGCATGCGCAACTGGCGCGGGTTTATCGCATAGTCGATGGCGCCGCCTATGAAGACAAAGGCGAGGCTGGTAATTGCAATCATCATCCCCGGCGGGACTATCCACCACCACAGCCCGCGTGCGGCAGCGCCGTGGCTGTTTGCATCCTGGAGCATGTTTCCCCACGTGGGGTACTCGGGATCGCCAAGGCCCAGAAAGCTCAGGCCCGCCTCGGTCGTGATTGCAGCCGGCACCGATATTGCAATGCTGGCCAGCGCATACGGCAAGAGCTGCGGCATGATGTGGCGTATTATGGTAAACGAATCCCGCTCCCCCATCATCTTTGATGCCTCGACGTACCCGC
>JAHRAL010000081.1 GCA_020027325.1 Cenarchaeum sp.
TCGGATTCAGAGTCTGCCACGATGAGGTGCTCTGCCAGCCTGTCAGAGTTTGCCCATACGGGGACTGCGGACTTTGGATAGTGCAGCCATGCCGACGGGTCGTTCCACTTGCGGACGTGCTCAGAGAACCCGTGCCCGATGACAGATGTCGAGATCACGACTAGAATGCAGAGTATGACTATACCTGCCACCCCCATGCGCGAATGAAGCAGTGCTGCGGGCACGGACACCCTGTCATCTGCACTCATTGCGTCCCCGTCCTAGGATCAAAGCGCACATAGAGAATGTCTGCAATAAAGACACTCGCCAAAAAGAGCACCGTGAGCACGTACGTTGCGCCGATAATGACGGGCAGGTCCATCACGGTGACTGCCTCAAAGTAGAGGCGCCCCATGCCGGGCCAGTCAAATACTGCCTCGGTTATTATCGCGCCCCCGAGCGAACCGGACAGGCTTAGTGCCATCACGGTGATTATCGGCGGCGCTGCATTGCGAAGTGCGTACGAATAGACTATCTTGCGCCGGCTCAGTCCGATTGCGCGCTTTGCTGCAATAAAGTCCTCCTGTAGTATTCCGACCATGAAATTCCGCACGATGTATGACCACGATCCAAACCCGATGAGGACGATTGTAATGAGCGGCAGCGTCATGTGGTACAGCAGCGAGCCAATGTACGAGGGGTCATCGGCTGCCACGTCTGGCGTTGCACGCGACGGAAAGACGTGCCATGCAAACGAGAATGTAAATATCATCAAGAGCCCCACCCACCACACCGGAAAGCTGGAACTGACCACTGCAAAGGCTGACGTCAGGCGGTCGACTGCCGAGCCGGCCCTGCTGCTTGCAAGTGCGCCTAGCACTATGCCTATCAAGAGGATTACAATGGTCGCAGTCGTAAACAATAGTATGGTCTTTGGGAGGCGCTCGGCTAGAATGTCTGCCACGCTTGCAGAGCCCGTGTCTGAGCTCAGAAACGTTGCCCTGCCAAAGTCAAGCAGGATTATCTTGTACAGGCTCTGAAAGACGCGTTCAGGCGCCCACCAAGGCTTGTCCAGCCCCAAAAGCAGCGTCCGTTCTTTGATCTTTGATGCAATGTATTCGTCCAGCTCGGTGGGGGTTGCAAACGAGCCGACGATTGCAGTGTCTGCGACAATCTCTGAGCGCACCTGGTGCGCAATTCCGTTCTCTAGTATGACGTCCATGCTAGAGTTTACCAGGGCAATTGTGATCAACAATGCCACAATCAGGACGCCAAACATGGTCGCCAGGCGGGTTAGCACATAGCGCAGCATCTTCATGACGTCATTACCGTAAATCTGTCAGCTTCTAGACGTGTTGACAATGTCTAGTCGCACGCGGCGTATGGCATATTATAGTGTTCATTGGGATCAATATGCGCCCCTGAACCGATGGCAATTGCTATATCCCATAGCAGGTGTGCGGGTATAATGGAGATATCCGATCTTTTGGCATTGGCCGAGGAGCACTATGTCGCTACATTTCTTTTGGTCTTTGGCATAGGCGTGCTCCAGGGCTCGATGATTGCCCGCGGCCTGCGCAACCGCTTTCCATCGCTGCGCACGCATGCACGCCTGATATCAATAGTGTTGCTGGCAATGTTTTCAATAAACGCGATATTCAGCATTGCCCAGTTCTCCGCACTAGGACAGATCGACCTGAGCGGCGTAGAGGTTTCAAACACGCTTGAAGGCGCCGTCTCGCTTGCGACTGCCGTGTTTGGGATTGACGGCGGGTTTTGGTCCATCATTGCCGTGTTTGTAGCTATCGTCCTCACACTGTTGTTCCGGTTCGCACAGCTCCCAAGAATAGTCCGGTATTTCATACTGGTGATAAGTGCCATCATGCTGCTAGTCGCACTTGCAGGGCGCTTTGGCGTATACGCCCCGACGGAATTCCATGTCACAATGTATGCACTGTACCAGGCGGGCCTTGTAGCCGGCGTCTATTTTGTAATGCGGCGCAAGGTGCGCATAACCGATGACTATTAGATCAGGCAGTATGCGTATGACGGGGTCAGCGACGGGTACATTATGCTGTTTTGGTCGTCGGTGTGCCCGAGTCCTATCGAGTGGCCAAGCTCGTGCGTCATAATCTCAAGTACGCTGTTGACGTCATACAGCTGAAAGCTTCCATCGCACCCGTACCCTCCAAGTGACACCTCGACTACTCCCTTGCCGATGTGTGCATGCCCCAGCACGCTCTCCCCGAGATCCCGGACCACCCACGTCACCCAGACGTTTGCGTCTCGCTTTGAGTTTGTAATGTCAAACTCTACCCTTGCATCGTTGCCGTCTGCGGTGAGGGTCTGTGCTTCCCAGTACCGCAGCGCCTCGGCAAGCGTGCTGACATGGTCAAGCGGGAGTCCGGAGGGCTGGCGGTTTACAAACACGTTATAGTGTATGACCGTGGTGCCCCCGTCGGTGGTAAACTCTGGATCGGCAAAGCCCGTCTGTGCCTTTTTTGCCTCTGCCTCAAAGTTCCATTGCACATAATCCCGTAGGAACTTTTTGATTACCTCGCCGCTGGGGTTTGGATATTCGATGTACCTAGTTTCCTCGTTTGCAGTCGATACGACCTTGGCAAGATAGCTCCTGAACCACAACAGGTCGCTTCTGAGGTATTCTGGATCGCGTTGCGTGTCATCCTGGGGGAGTGTGACGAATCCTATATCTGCCAGCTCTTGGACCACGTTGATCAGATCCTTTGCCTCGAGGGTCTTTGAGCCCAGGTTCTGGTGTAGGTTTTGAACTAGTTGCTGGGCCACAGAAGTGTCTGCTATCGTATTGTGGATGTGGGGGACCACTATGACACCTTCTTTTAGCAGGTAGTTTAGGAGATGGAAATATTCCTCATCGCTGATATGGTTTTGGGCCCACCACTGTGTGACTTGTATGGTCCATGCAGGCACCACAATCTTTGTAGCAGTAGCCAGGGAGATCGGTTTTGGAGTCGGCGTATACGGGTACTTTGCAAGTATGCTGTCAACGAAAACTGCATAGTTTTCAAACACCGGGTTCTCTGGATCACTTGCCAGCGCCCTCTCAAAGTATGACTTTGACTCGTGGTATTCGCCAAGGTTTCCAAACCCGACGCCGGAACCGGCAAGCGCCAGTGCATTTTTCGGATCGTCCTGGAGCACCATGCGGAACGTAATCAGCGATTCGCGGTAGAGATCATTGTTTGACTGGGCAATTCCTTTTCTTAGCAAGACGTCTGGGTTTCTTGGATAATCGTCTAGTATGTCGTCATATATGGCAATGGCAGCAGCATAGTTGCCCTGCATAAACAGGGCATTGGCCTCTGTAAACATTTCATTGGGATCCTCCTGGCCAGTCGCACCCTGGGTGCCTAGCATTGACAGCAATGCAATTCCGCACAATACATGGATCTTCCACATCTGGCATCTGCTCTGATGGTGGCTATTTATCTCATTTTACACCTGCTATACCATCGATCCTAAGTAATTTCGCCTACTTTGAGTCGCAATAGCAATGCTTATGGATCAGCACGTTCAGATTACTGCATGGGAAAACAGTACGACTTGGATGCCGCGCTGCACGAAGAGCTGC
>JAHRAL010000003.1 GCA_020027325.1 Cenarchaeum sp.
TTGAAACGTGGAATCCTCGACAGAATAAGAGTCGTACTTTATGTCACCGGCTTGGGGAACCAGTGCGACGGCCACCCTTGTGCGCGGATCTAGCACACGTGCGACCTTTTCTTCCACGCCTGACACATCGGCCGTGTCCGAGAGGAATATCACCATTGCCGATTCTGGTGACTTTTGGAGCGTGCGCAGGTCAGGAATCACGACGTCTAGCTCTACACCGTTGTGCTCTGCCTTGCGGTGGCTGGGTACAGCTGCTTGGCTCAGCACAAAGTGCAGGACGGTGGTAAGCATCGCCTTTTGTGCCTCATCGTCGCCGCCACGAACGCCCACCCATACTGCGGAGTTGTCTGCAAGCTCGTCAATGCATTCCTGGCCGTGGCCCAAGGAGAGCGCCTGGCGTATATCGTCCCTCCCGATCTCGTCGATCTGCTCGTAGACTATCGACTTTATGTCGTCACTCGTTATAGACATACCTGCGCTGGCCCTGCGAGTCTGGCGACGTGTTTACATCGACGAGGACAAACTCTTTTGACGTATCTAGCATCGGGTTGTTTGGAAGGCGCTTGTTCTCGTGTATTATCTCATACTCTTCAAACGTCAGGCGCCGCCTCTCGCCAATCTCTGCTGTGATGTTCATTGGTTCTACGACCTCGCGGTACTGTGGGCATATCACGCCGGAAAATATCATTGCCGAGCTGCCCGAGCCATACGAGCAAAAGCCAAACCTCTTGCCCGCAAGATCAGTGCCGCGGTTGTGCTCAAACTCTAGCGCGCTCCTAAAGCTCAGGTAGAGCGATGCCGTGTAGATGTTTCCGACCATTGTTGATGCGCGTAGCGAGCTTGCAAGCTTTGCATTGTATTCCTTTTTGAACTCTTTGGTCTCTACCAGCCTCTTGTTAAAGTGGTGGTCTTTTTCCATGAATGCGCGGTCCTCGAGTATTGTCTCGATTGTCCCAATGTTGTTTGGTATGGGCTCCTCCATCCCGACTGCGTCGACTACTGACTTCCACCGCGGAAGGCTTCGCCACTCGTGGCGCAAAAGGTATGCAAACGCCTTTTTGCCCATGTTTGAGTACGGGAGGTGCATGCACATATAGTCAATGTGATCGAGGACGGTCTCGCCTTGCCCGATCTCGATGAGGCCCGTCTCTTGCGCCTTGCGCTTGTAGATCTCTAGTGCATTGCGCACCTGTATCAGGTAGAGGAGGTTGGAGTACTGGCCGTGTACAATCGGCGTCGACTTGCCAGTCGGCCTGTAAAAGTCGTACTCGTCCTTGATTGACGTGGATGCGACCCGCGGGTCAAACTCTAACAGCCTTGGGCAGTCATTGAGCAGCATTGCAACGGCACCTGCCCCCTGTGTGAGCTCGCCCGATGAGCCCATGTCGTACTTGGCAATGTCTGATACGACAACGATGGCGTACTTGCCGTCGGCCTCGCCGGCGCGTATCCAGTTTGCATTGTCATAGAGCGCATACGAGCCCGAGACGCACGCAAACTTTGTCTCAACGCCCCCGCAGTGCTCAAAGACGCCGCTGCCGTATACCTGCTCGAGCATGCCGATGACATACGAGTTCATCGCCTTTGACTCGTCAATTGAGGACTCTGTTGAGACGTATAGGCGCCCGATGTCTGCGGGCTTTAGGTTGTTTTTTTGTATTATCTTTAGGCAGACGTTTGCTGCCAGGCACGCCGGATCCTGGTTCGTGTCCACCATGGCCATCTGTGACACGCCGAGTCCTTTTTGGAGCTTTGCAGGGTCCAGGCCCCGCTGTGATGCAAAGTCTGTTGCGTCCACATACAGCTTTGGAATATACACCGCAATATCGTCGATACCTGCTGGCATTGCCAAAGCTGATCAAAGTTTGCATATAAGGATATGCTAGATTCCGTGTATGAACACGTGCACTAGCCGGCGATTTCCGCATCGAGCACGGCCCGGAACTCTGCGAGCGGCTGTGCCCCGCGCATCACCGTGATCTCGCCGTCGCCGCCGATCACAAAGAATGCCGGGGTGCCAGACAGGCCGAGATCACGCGCATCCTGCGAGCTTGCATTTACAGCCTCGACGTACTTGCCGTCCTGCATGCATCCTAACCACTGGTCATCATCCAGCCCCTCTACTGTCGAGGCGATGCGCACCAACTCAGAGTCCGATGCCCACCCGCTCTGCTCACCCTGATAGTTTTCATATATTGCGTCGTGGAACTCCCAGTATAGATCCTGATCCCGGGCGCACTGTGCAGCGAGTGCGGCAGTGACAGAGTCGGGGCCGATTACGATAAAGTCCTTAAAGTACATCTTTACTAGCCCGGTCTCGACATATTCTGAGACTATTGCCGGCTCTGTCTGCTCAAAGTGGCGGTGGCAGAACCCGCACTGATAGTCTCCAAACTCTACCAGTGTGACCGGTGCTTCCGGGTCGCCCAGGGGCGGCGATGCGTTCTCTAGCAGCAGCTCACGCGTCGGCAGGGGCGGCGGCGGGTCCAGTGCGCCGACTGTGGGAATTCCCTGCGGGCCCGGCTGTTGCTGGCTCGGGGACTCTACAAAGTAGAGGATGGAAAACGGCGCAAGAATCACTGCTGCGGCAATTGCGGCCCCGATTCCCATTGATGGTAGGCTGAGCTCGATCTGCAATGCCCGCACCAGAAAAACCCGTTATTTTAAGCTGGGTTCACCATGGGAAATCTATGCCTGTATCCAGGCGGGCAGCACAGGAACACGGCCCTCGTATCGAGGAACTGCGACGATCAGTGCATCCTGACACTGGACGACCCACTTGACACGACAGTGCCGCTTACCACATCGTTTGACAGGTATGTCGACGGCAAGGCTGGGCCACGCGACGGGCTGTTGGTCCAATATCGGGTTGCCGGCGGCGCATGGACCACGCTTGCATCATACACGGGGGCCAACGACGAGGACACCGACTACTGGGAACACAACGTCATCGGCCTCTGCATACAGGACAGCTCGGCTGACCTACGGTTCGTGGCAGGATCCAATGGGGACGACGAGGTCGTAATGCTTGACAACATATGGATAATGCCGCCGCCCGCAGGCACTATCTGCCCTGCCATCGCAGTGCAACACCCGAGTCCACCGTGGCCCGTGCCGCTGCGCCTGTGCCCGCAGACGGATACTGCGCCGTAACCAGAGATGCCGGCATTGGCGTGTAAACTAGGATCGCGCATCCCTTTTTGGCATTGGCGGGAGGGGCTGCCATGAAGCGTCGTCTGCCAGTGTCCCCAAATGGCTGCCAAGATCTTTGTACGGGCCGGTATGCCAAACCGCCTGTGATCGCCTATTGCCAGAATCTACGAGTGGGCGGGCATTGTGTGAGAATCCGCGCCTGTGTACAAGAAAAACGGGGGGGGGGGGGGGGTGATTTCGTACAATTGAGCATCTCAAATTGTGCCTAATACTTTAATACTAGATTTATGCCCACACGAGGTGATATAGGTTGGGATATGCAGGTATAGTATGTGCAACTCTGCTTGTTGGTGTGATTGCCGTATCACTGGCTGGTGCAGCTGACGCACAGTCTAGTACGGTTACGTATGAGGCAAACACCACTTTGAGAGTCGAGCCCAATTTGCCAAACACCAATTTGTCAAGCATCCGCCTGCTACTCAGCGAACCAATATCTGGCACCTTTGATCCAGCTGATTGGACAGTTACAGGCGCCACCGTCACGGGTGCCAATAATCCCACCCCCAACAACACTAATCCGCTCCTCTTAATACTGGACAGGCAATTGCCACATGATGCAACGCCTACGATAACATACACGCCCCCGGCAAGCAACCCGCTTGCAGGCCACTCCAGCGGCAACGTAATTGATTCACAGGCGGTCCTTGCAGACGACGGCACTAGACCCACGTTTACTGCACGTAATACGGCTCCAACCATTACCGTGACATTCTCCGAGGACATGAACGCTTCCTTGAATCTTACTACCGGTTGGACTGTGGTCGGACACACCATCACGGAAACCTCTCCTACTAGCCTCAGTGCGGCAACCGAACTCGCACTGGTGCTGGACCCCCCGTTGGCAACTGGTGCAACGCCAGTG
>JAHRAL010000041.1 GCA_020027325.1 Cenarchaeum sp.
CCCGTTATCCGCAGGCGTGCTGTGCAAAATGTAGAGAGCTGAGCCCCCTCGTGGGCAGGCAACCCCGCTATGAACGCAGTACAACTACCGTCGATGACGTTCCCGCAGCTGCCATGTTGTGGACCAGGCCAATGTGTGCAGAGTCCACCTGCGCCGCGTCGGCAGTTCCGGCAACCTGGCGCGCCACATGGACCGCCTGGGCTATCCCAGTGGCTCCGAGTGGGTGACCTGCGCCAACAATGCCGCCACGCGGGTTTATCATGCGATCCGATGTGCCATACATGTCGCAGAGTGCGGCTGCACCGCCCCCGAGCGGGGCAATCCCGATCGATTCGATTATCATCGGCTCGCACACAGAGAACGCATCATGCACCTCGGCCACGTCAATCTCGGATGCACCGACCCCTGCAGTACGCAACGCCTCGGTGGCCGCAAGACCCGCGGACTCTATATCATGAAACGACTTGTTGTTGGTCATACTTGCCCCAAGCGTTGACTGACCAATACCTGATACCCACACAGGCGAGTCGGTGTAGCGGCTGGCAACGCGCTCTGATGCCAGTATGAGCGATGCAGAACCCGTGCACGCACGCGAGCACTCTAGCAGCCTGATTGATGGGGCGACTAGCTTTGAGTCAAGTACCTGTTGCGGCGTGTATGCGTTGTGCACGTATGCATCCGGATTTGACCGGGCGTTTTTATGCGCACGCGCAGCTATTGTTGCCGTCTGCTCGTCAGATACCCCGTACTTTGTCTTGTACGACTCTGCAAACCTTGATGCCCACATTACGGGACGCGGATCATCGCCGCGGGAAGAGTCCCACTCAAATACCCTGCCGGGTCCATCAAATGTATCCGCCCCTGCAACAAGGACGGTGTCTGCCAAGCCAGCGCGGATGTGCGCATAGCCGGAGACCAGTGCGTTTGTTCCAGAGACGCACAGGCTCTCGACTGTCTGGGCAACCCCCGGCTTTGCACCTATTGACTCGGCAAGTATGGCTCCAAGATAGCTGTCGTGCGCATTGGTCGATACCATGACGCCGTCAATGTCGCGGCCTGCAAGGTTTCGGGCAGAGTCTAGTGCAGACTTTGACGCACCGACTAGCAACGACTCAATGCCCTCGTCTGAATCCTTGGAAAAGCGGCCCATTCCCGTGCCGACTATTGCCACGCGGGTCATGCGCCCTCTGAAAACGTGTCGCACACTAGGCGGAACGACTCGGCAACATCTCCCACCGGATTGAACTGGAGTATCGGGTGCGTCAAGCCCGTGTCTGCAAACCTGCGGAGCTGCGACCGGCAGGACTCGGGTGAGCCGCATATTGCAAGATCGGCGGCCATCGAGTCAGGCACGAGGGACGGGTTCATCGGATCACGGGTCTTTTCATACTCGGCAGCAATTGCTGCTGTCTCGGACCTGTATCCGTGGCCTGCCAGAAACTCGCGATAGACGCTACTCACGGCGACATAAAACGAGATTGTTGATTTTGCACGCCGTATTGCGGCGTCTGCATCATCCGAGACCGCCGTTATGATCTGGCATGCAATGTCAAAGTCTGTGGTCTTGGATGCGATCTTGTGCGAGGTCTCTTTTAGCTCCTCGAGGGGGCGCAGGTAGAGTATCGCGCCGTCGGCAATCTCGGTTGCCAGCTCTAGCATCTGCGGTCCGACGGCTGCAAGGCATATTGGGATTTTTTTCCGGCGCGGCTTTATGAGGCTCTGAAATCCCGACAGCGAATAAAACCTGCCGTCATGGTTGATCTTTTGGCCAGAGGTTGCAAGGCGTATGATCTCGACGTACTCGCAGATGCGTGCAAGCGGTGATGCATACTCGGTACCGTGGAGATTCTCGACTATCGGCCTGCTGCTAGCACCCAGGCCCAGCACGGTACGCCCCCCGCTCAGCTGATCTGCTGTAATTGCACCCATTGCAACTAGTGCAGGCGAGCGCGAATAGACGTTGATGATAGATGATCCAATCTTGGGCCCGTCCAACCTCTGCGATACGGCACCCATGATCGAAAAGCACTCCATGCCCCAGGTCTCTGGTATCCAGACCGTGTCAATGTCATAGTGTGTCAGCGTGCTGGCGCACTCTAGTACGTCGTTGACTGTGAGCAGCGAGCCGAGGCTGTAGGATACGCGCATTATGGCGCAAAAATGCGCCGTCTATTCTAGTGTTTACGCAGGCGCTAAAAACGCATAATCGAGCGTATCTGGGATTCGCATTCGGCCAGATCCTTGTGCGAGTCTATGGAATGCCACCTTGCCTTTGGGAATTTCACTACGTAAAGCGAGCCGGCACCGGCCATCTTTGGGAATATCGTGCTCTCGGCGTTGCCCCGTGCAGGCATTGCACGCATTGTCTTGCGGGCAAGGTGGTAGATCCCCGCATTCATCCACTTGTCGCGCACCACTTTTTTCTCACCAAACGC
>JAHRAL010000085.1 GCA_020027325.1 Cenarchaeum sp.
TGCTCGCGCTGTTCTCTAGTTCTTGTGGTGCCAGGCTCATGGTCGGGTATCTTGATCATAACTAGCAGGCATGAGTTGCTATTATCATGTGTAAGATATAATCTCAATATTTGTTAAATTGTTTAAACCACTTGTGGGAGCCGTCGGTGCCTAGGCGCGGCATGGCACGCCTGTGTGACTCGGTCATGCGGCCAACGGCTGCCTCTGCCCTCGCTAGCGCCTCCTCGGAGCGGTGCTCCGAGCCCTCGATGTCGGCGGCTGCCTGCTCGATGATCTTTACCACCTCGCCCAAGGTGCGCTCTGCGCGGCTCGATGCGGCCTGCCTGTACTGTAGAAAATATGCGATCTGTAGCACCGAGTCGACGTCTTGGAGCTCCTCGTCACTCAGCCCCTCAAGTGCGTCCCGGCGGGGGATCTTTTTTTCTGCAATCACCTTGCCGGCCTGCCTGCGGAGCAGGCTTATCCTCGCTGTTGCGCTCTTTGCCGCTATGCCCATGCGCTTCCTAGTCGTGCCAAATCTAGTTTAGGATATGACTTTGATAGTTTAGAGTCAACGATCAACTTTGCGCGCTCTATAATGTCCGCAGAGCGGCCCACGCACACGTCATAGCGTACCTGTGCGCCGTCAATCAGGGCGGCATCGACTGCAATGCTGCCAAGAATGGCTGCGGCCTCGCACAACATTGCGCTTGCATCCGGCTCCACAGAGTGCGACTGGGAACCCGCCGCCCGTATGACCGATATGACCGGGGGGAGTGCCCATGCAAGGCTACGCATGCTGTCGGCCCCGCGCAGCTCTGTATGCGCCATCTGTGCAGAGACTGCTGCGAGTGCGGCAAGGCGCTCAGCAGAGACTGCATCGACTAGGATGCTCGGATCAATGCCCTCCTGTGAGCCGAGCTTTTTTGATATGCGGGAGGCCCTGCGTTGCGTGACCTCTAGCTCTGATATGGCGCATTTGAGAATGTGTGATGCCCGGTGCAGCCTCGGCACCAGCGTTGCGCCCTGGGACTTTGCCGTCTCTAGTACCAGCTTGTGCGACTGTGCTCCCATATACCATAGATGCAATCTGGGTATTTCACGTATCTGTCTCTTTTGGATGTGTATCCACAGTGACCCCGGCCCAAGATACAACCCGAGTCTTTTTTGAGCACACGCCTAAAGGAATTTGGCACACGCAATTACCAAGAGAAACGCCCATGTCCTGACATGCCTTCAGAGACGGCGCTCACAGTCAGCCTTGCCGAGTTTGGCCTAGGCAAGTACGAGGCGCAAGCCTACGTGACGCTCCTGACAAAGGGGGTGATATCTGCCAGCAACTTGGCCTACTATTCTACAATGCCGCGCACAAAGGTATATCCGGTCATGCGCCGCCTGGAAAAAAAGGGTCTTGTGACCATGACGCACTCAAAGCCCGTCATGTGCTCAGCCATCGTCCCGCAGGAGTCATTCGATGAGATCATTGGCGAGCAGATCAACAAGGTAAACGCAATGAACGCGCTGGTGGAGGATCTAAAGGCACTCTGCGCCAGTGCAAAGCAGCACCGCAAGACACAAGAGCGCAAGTACGCACACATCGACCACTCTGAGGTTCTACGGCACACACAAGAGATGATACAAGGGGCCGCCTCTGGCATACGCATAATGGCCGACCAGTCTGGCCTCGGACTGCTTTTTGCGTGTACTGCCGCCCTTGGAGGCGCTGCCAAAAGGGGCGTAAAGATAACGATAATGCTCCCCCCGTCTGCTGTTGGCACCGA
Source organism: Cenarchaeum sp. (assembly GCA_020027325.1). Taxonomy (GTDB): domain Archaea; phylum Thermoproteota; class Nitrososphaeria; order Nitrososphaerales; family Nitrosopumilaceae; genus JAHRAL01. Next base: position 1,761 of record JAHRAL010000085.1, read on the forward strand.
TGAGCTGCGCAGCATTGCGCGCATCGGCGACATACGCATATCCGAAATCGAGCACAATTGTATTGTATTTGATGATGCAAACGTCCTGATTACGGGCGGCAATGGGGGCAAGGCGGCGCTATTCGAGTCCTCTGAGATACTTGCAGACGAGCAGGCCAGGTTCTTTGCGTCTGCATGGCGGGGCGCTGTACGCGCCGACGCACTAGCAATAATGTCAAAGACGGCGGCCCAAGAGGCATACCGTGCAATTAGGCTGGTGGAAAAATCGGGCCTCTACACCGCACTCCAAACTGCAAAGCCCGGAAATACTGCCGGCATGATGGCGCTACTAGACGAGGGCGGGATACGTCTTGGCGGCCGCAAGCTGGACGACGTCGTACTGCTAGTCGATGCCGCAGTGCGCACGGTGTGCTCCGGCAGCGTCACGCATGACTCCAAGAGGTCAAAGATACTCGTCTCCTCTGCGCTAAACAGCGGCCACTCGCTCCCCTGGGCACGCATAATCGAAGGGTATCTGGATTCACGCGGCATAAAGACGCGCCTTGTATACCAAAACCGCACCCGGCGCGGCGAGCAGGTCCACATCAAGATGAACTGATTGCCACGGACAAATTTGCGCAACGTCTAATACTGCCGCTGTGATCGCACCCCTCACATTGACAGTCGAGCAAAGACTAGAGGCATTCATCATGGGCAACATTCCGGAACCGCCGACTCCGGCAGGCATGTACAGGCCCGTCACGGTTGCGGGCAAGCTGGCGTTTGTATCCGGACAGATACCTGTCAGTGGCGGCAAGATAATGTATGCGGGAAAGGTCAGCGACGCCAACATTACTGATGCGCGCGAGTCCGCCCGGCTCTGTGCAATCAACGTTCTAGCGCAACTAAAGGCCGAGCTTGGCTCACTTGACCGTGTTGCAAAAATTGCGCGCATTACGGGATTTGTAAACTCTGATCCGTCATTTACCGCACAGCCAAAGGTCATCGATGCGGCATCTGATGTCTTTGCTGCCGCGTTTGGCAAGGCGACCCATGCTCGCGTCGCAGTCGGGGTGGCATCGCTGCCCCTAGGTGTAATGACCGAAGTCGACGCAATAGCCGAAGTCACTTGATGCTTGCATTCAGCTTGTGCAAAAACGTCTTGATCTTTGGTTTTGGGATTATTGCGCCGCACGCCCTGTTGTGCCCGCCGCCAGAGCCGCCAAGCTCGGAGGCCAGCGCGTTTACAATGCGCCCGAGGTGGACCTTGCAGTCCTTTGAGCCGCGCACAGATACCGCATAGATTCCATGAGACGAGCGCAGCTTGTATGCAACGCCGACGTCTTTTCCCGACAGGCCCAGGGCAAAGTTGACAGCACCGCCAGCACCCGAGTCCTTGGTCTCTACATATCCAAAGTTTGTCGTCTTTTTGAGATCCTTTTTTACTGACTCCATCACCTCGGCTAGGCGTTCAACGCCCGTCCGTGCCTGCTCGAATGCGCCCTTTATCTCGTGCGGGTACTTGGAGTCTGCAAGCGAGTCGACTAGGCCATGGAGGTACTCTGCATTCTTTTGGCTGCTGACAATGTTGTATGTCAGGACGGTCGCACTGATCAGTGCAAACTGCCGGTCATATGTCTGGAGGAGCTTTGAGCCTATGGGGCGGTCCTCCATATAGTCAGTAATTGCAGCACACGCTGCCACAAACCTCGCGTGGTCTGGGAGCTTGCGTTCAAACTTTTGGTAGACCAGGACGCTTGCACACTCGTTTACATTGTGAACCATGACGACACCGATCTTTTCAAGCTGCCTGCGTATCTTTGGCGCAATGTCGTGGTGGTCGATATACGTCACGCTTATGCGCTTTTTGCGCAGGCCCGCCAGAATATCTACGAATCGATCCTGGTTCTTTTTGCTCAGCCCCAGATCGCAGATAAAGAGGCGCTTTAACGACTCGTCATTTGCAATCTCTTCGAGTGCCTCCATCTGGCTCGGATAGTCGACTAGGACGCTCTGGCCGCCGAATGCCTGGCGGATTAGGGCCGCCGCACTGATGCCGTCTGCATCCTCCTTGTGCGACAGACAGACTATCTTTGTTCTTGACGCCTTGCGTGTGGTCTTTGCTGCCAATTTTGTCATGCGGCCAATTCTGCCCAATTTAAACTACCATAGGTGCACAGCAGACACGTCCGGTTATTTTCTGCGCGTTGCACGCATCATGCGCGCATTCTCCAAAATCCCAGAGTTTACGGCATTTTCATAAAACGAGACTCCGGACATCTGCGTCTCTATGTCAAGCTCTTGGAGCTCCTCGAGCCTCTCCGGAGTGGCCGATAACACCTCGTCATCAACGCACTTTATTAGCCGTCTCTCTTCAGCTGACATTGTAGATGGGTATAGATTCAAAGTTTTATGGCGGCGCTTTGATAGTTTAGACTAAATGCTAAGCTAGTCTCACGCCTGCTGCGTGCGTGAAAGTTCTAATAGAATGCGCCATGAATTGCACGCATAATGGAGACAAAGAACATTGGACTGCGCGGAATCGAGGTAGCCGACACGCGGATATCAAACATTGACGGCGAGCACGGGCAGCTCATATACCGCGGATACGACATTGCAGACCTTGCATCAAAGTCGACCTTTGAGGAGACTGCGTACCTTCTCCTCCACGACAAGCTCCCGACAACGTCCGAATATACCGCCTTTGTCAAAAAGCTTACAGATGCGCGCTGGATACCAAAGCAGATGCAGACCAACATGAGCAACTGGCGCCGCGACGCAGACCCAATGGACATGCTCCAGGCCTTTGTTGCAGCACTTGCGGGATACTATGATGAAGAGTTTTCTACAAAGGAGGCAAGCTATGACAGGTCCATAAACCTCATTGCAAAGATGCCCACGATAATTGCAAGCTGGCAGCGCATACGCAACGGCCTTGAGGCAATTGATCCGGACCAGAGTCTGGGCATTGCTGCCAACTTTTTGTACATGATGTCCGGCCAGCGCCCTGATGCCGAGGCAGCAAAGATACTTGACACGTGCCTGATACTCCACGCGGATCACACGTTTAATGCCTCGACGTTTATCGCACGCCAGGTCGCATCAACTAGAGCCCACATGTATTCTGCTGCAAGCTCGGCAATAGGCGCACTAAGCGGCGAGCTCCACGGGGGCGCAAACTATGAGGTTATGAGAATGCTGATAGAGATCGGCACAGTCGAGAACGTGGCAGGATGGGTCCAAGAGAGGATAGATTCGGGCCAGCGAGTAATGGGAATGGGCCATGCCGTTTATCGCACGTTTGATCCGCGCTCCACGGTACTCGAGCAGCTCTCAGAAAAGCTTGCCAAAAAGACAGGCGATCCGTGGCATGAAATCACTGCCAAGGTCCAGGAAGTGACAATGTCGCTCATGAAGGAAAAAAAACAGATTGACATTTACCCAAACGTCGACCTCTACAGCGCTTCCGTATACTATATGCTAAAGATACCGATGGATCTAAACACCCCGATATTTGCAATGTCGCGCTCCGTGGGATGGGCCGCGCATATTATCGAAGAAAAGTTTGCAGAAGCGGCGCCAAAGCCGGCGCTCTATCGGCCAAAGGCGATATACGTGGGCAAGTACTGCGGTCCTGAGGGATGCGAGTACAAGCCGCTTGATCTGCGCACGTTGCAGCCCTAGTTCCGTGTGTGCATCCAGCTGCGCGCGCGCTCGTCAATGTCGTTTCGGTACAGAACCTCAAAGACCATCTCGTAAAACGTAATTCCGCGGGCGCGCGCCTGCGTATCTAGCCATCGTATCCCTGCTGCCAGCTCGTCATCATCCTGTGAATGCGAGACAAGCTCGTCTACTACTTGGACAAACGCATCGGTGATACATTCCATTGAGGTCTGTGTTGTTCTGTGATCAAAAGGCGCAGATTCAAATTAATTACACAAAATGCACAGCTTTTGAGAGTCAATGCGAGCTAGCCACGCCTGACTAGCACCCCCACATCGCCGAGATTTGTCCCAGTGTGCCCCGTTATGGCCAGCCGGCCGTGCCGGGCAAAGAGCGCATTAGAGTTGTTGTGGCGCAGGTACCTTGCAATCTCGGCCCCGTCAATCGTGGCAGACTCTGCAAGCGCGCCGGCAGCCTCTGTATTGCCGTCGATCCCGTCGGTTCCAACAGACGCTACTGCCAGGCCCGGCTCGTCTATTATGCCTAGGATTCTTGCCACAAGCTCTTGGTTGCGGCCGCCCCTGCCGCGACCTGCCACCCTTACTGTCGGCTCGCCCCCAAAGACGACGCACGACATTGGTTTTTTGGACAGCCTTGCAGTTATCTGCTGTGCCACACGTTGCACATCGCCGTATGCGCTCACCACCGATACATCGTACCCAAGTTCGCCTGCAACTGTCTTCATTGCGCGGACACAGTTGCGGTTTGAGGCAATGACGACGTTGGGAATCCGTCTGGTCCGCACAGACCCGCCGGCCCTAGCACCGCTTCGGAGTGCCGACATTACGCGCCTCGGCATGCGTCCTCCAAGCCGGTGCTTTTTGATCACGCCTAGTGCGTCTGCAAACGTCGTGGGGTCCCGGCACGTACATCCGGATGCAATGTCGTATGGCCTGTCCCCGCGCACGTCTGACATCAGCAACGCCGCACCGCTGCACGCCATGCCGGCGACCAGCCTCCCACCCTTTACTTTTGAGAGGTGGCGTCGCACACAGTTTATCTCGCCAATACTTGCACCGGACTTTGTCAGTAACGTGTTTGTGCGCACCTTGTCTGCAAGGTTTACGTTTAGCGGGGATGCAAGCATTGCAGAGCCGCCGCCAGATACCAAAAACAGCGCATAGTCGTTTTTGCCAAGCGTCCTTGTGCAGTCGATCACCGCATCGGCGGCCCTTGCGCTCTTTGCGCTTGGCACGGGGTGCGAGGATTCGATGACGGTGTACTTGCGGCCAAGCCGCGGCGCAGGCGAGCCCTCTGGAACTATGACAATCCCGTCGGTAATCTCTGCGTTGCGCTCTGCTGCCTCTGCCATCGGACCTGCCGCCTTGCCGTATGCAATCAGGCACACTCGCCTGTACGCACCAAGGCCCACGCGGCGCCCAGATAGGCGGACTGTATTGCCCGAGATGTATGACGGCACGATTCGCGCCGGGTCCGCGGCCCCCAGCGCCGCCTCTATGATCCCCAGTGCATCACGTGCGGCCCTGCCTGTGGAGATCTCTTTTGCGTTGCGGATTGCCCTGCCCACAGATGATCAAAATATGCAAGATATAATAATAATCAAATCTGCGGGGTCTGCACTTGAACAGCATACTCATACCAAAGTCGATAAAGTTTGGCACCGACGCGCTCGGGCAGACCGAGTACCCAAAGGGCGCACTGGTCGTCACGACGGCGCCCCCGGCACTGTCAGAAAAGTGGCTCTCAAGGATGGGTATAAGCGACTATGAACTCTTTGACAAGGTCACACCAGAGCCCTCGATTGACGATGTAAACGCAGTCGTATCTGCATACTCTGCAAAAAAGCCGTCTGTCCTAATCGGACTCGGGGGCGGAAGCTCGCTTGATGTCGTCAAGTATGCAAGCAAGGAGATGTCCCTCCCAAAGATACTCATCCCCACGACGTTTGGCACGGGCGCCGAAATGACCACATACTGTGTCCTAAAGTTTGACGGCAAGAAAAAGCTCCTCCGCGACGATGCGTTTCTGGCAGACACGGCAGTCATTGACTCTTACTTTATGGACGGGACGCCCGAGCAGATTATAAAAAACTCTGTATGCGATGCGTGTGCGCAGGCAACAGAAGGCTTTGACAGCAAGCTTGGCAACGAGCTGACAAGGATGTTTTGTGAAAAGGCATTTGACGTCCTATATGACGCAATCATCAACGACAAGCCAGAGAACTATCCGTACGGCTCAATGCTCTCTGGAATCGGGTTTGGAAACTGTTCTACTACTCTGGGCCACGCGCTCTCTTATGTCTTTTCAAACGAGGGCGTCCCGCACGGATACTCGCTCTCATCGTGCACGACAGTCGCACACAAGCACAACAAGTCAAAGTTCTATGCAAAGTTCAAGGAGGTCATCGACAAGCTCGGCTTTGACAAGCTCGAACTCAAAGCCGACGTCTCTGATGCGGCAGACACCGTGATGACTGACAAGGGCCACCTCGATCCAAACCCCATACCAATATCCAAGGACGATGTGATAAAGTGCCTTGAGGACATAAAATCAGGCAACCTCTAGCCCCCGACCCCACGTCCACAGACTTATTTAATCCCGATTACTCTTTGCTCGCAATGACGAAGTTAAAGTTCGGCATTCAAAACGGCCTCAACGTTGCCCGTGCCGGATACTCTGAAGACCAGATATTTACCGCGTGCATACTAGCAGACAGGGTGGGGTACGACTCGATATGGTATATGGACCACACAAACGTGCCCCAGTGGTCAAACGCCGTAGTGCTTGACCCGTGGGTCATGTTGCCCGCCATTGCGGCGCAGACGCGCCATGTAGAGCTTGGAACCTGTGTCACCGATGCCATACGCCGGCACCCCTCAAACATTGCGCTTGCAACGATTACGCTTGACCGCATATCCAACGGACGCGGCGTGCTTGGGATCGGTGCAGGCGAGGCGCAAAACCTCAAAGAGTTTTGCATACCGTTTGAAAAGCCGGTCTCAAAGTGGGAGGAGCAAATTCACGTAATCCGCAAGCTCTTCGAGTCCTCGCCGGAGAACCGCGTAAGCTATGACGGCACATATTACAAGCTTGAAGACGCGTGCCTTCAGGCAAAGTCGATAACAAAGCCGCATCCGCCGATATACATGGCAGCCGGCGGCCAGCGCACACTCAAGATGTGCGGCAAGTACGGCGACGGGTGGCTTCCAATAGGCTACACGCCGGAACTTTTTGAGGATCATGCCGCCACAATAAAGTCATCAATGAAGGAGAACGGGCGCGAGGATGCCGACTTTCAGTTTGCACTCGACATCGACGTCTACTTTTCTGACGATGCGGAAGCCTCGTGGGCCAAGATGAAAGAAGCCATAAAGGTCAGCCTCTTCAAGCCAGAAGTGTTGCGCGTCCACGGATTAAAAGAGATGGAGGGATTTGATTTCAAGAAATACTTTACCGAATACTCGATGTCAAACCAGGAGTGGATTGTAAAGATGCGCGAGGCCGCAACGCACCTTCCCGACAAGATTGCACGCTCGTCTGTCGCAGTGGGCGCGCCTGAGGACATTATACCGGTGTTTGAGCGGTTCATAAAGGCGGGGGTAAACCACTTTGTCATACGGTTCTGGGGTTCGGACTATTTTGGCAGCATCGACAAGTTTGCCAGCATGGTCATGCCGCACCTCCGCGAGAGCTCTGAATCAAGCAAGACGTTCTTCCAAGGGCTCTAGAATTGCAGCTCTTGGGCCGCCTAGAGATCCGGGACAAGACCAAGATTGCAGAGTTTCTCAACGCCGAGCACACCGGAAGGCTTGCAACGCTGGACGCATCGGGATTCCCCCAGATTGTCCCGATGAACTTTGTCTTTTTGGACGGCGCGATATACATGCATTCGCACACTCGCGGCGAAAAGCTAGACAACATTGCAAACAACGCCAGGGCGGGGTTTGAGATAGACCGCGAGTACGAGTTTCTGCCCTCCTACTTTGAGGACGAGCACGACGCATCGCTTGCCGACACGCTGTATGCAAGCATTGTCATAAAGGGCGGGGCCGCAATCGTCGAGGACAAGCCAGAAAAGTGCCGCGCACTCAACGGGCTGATGGCAAAGTACCAGCCCGAGGGACGCTATGACCCGCTAACGCCTGCAAGCGACACGCTTGATCACGTCGCCGTAATCCGCATAAGACCCGAGACCCTGCGCGGAAAGTACAAGATCGGGCAGCACCTATCACACCAAAAGCGCACCATACTTGCACAAAAGATTCTAGAGCGCGGCTCGCCCACGGCACAGCAGACCCTGCGCATCATGGGCTTTGAGCTCGACGGGGGCCGGCTCTGCCAGGTCTCCGAGCCCTCGTGGTAGATTCGGCGATCCTTTAAATTCAGTTTTTGGCGTCCTGCAACATGATGCAACGCCAGGCGCACAAATTTGAGATCGCCTCTGATTTCGAGCCCGCAGGCGACCAGCCCCAGGCAATCGAGTCCCTCCTAAAGGGCCTGCGCGCAGGCAAGTCCGCGCAGACGCTTCTTGGCGTGACTGGAAGCGGCAAGACATTCACCATAGCGCATACAGTTGCGCGCTCTAACCGGAGCACGCTCGTCATCTCGCACAACAAGACGCTTGCAGCACAGCTCTATTCCGAGCTAAAGCAGTTCTTTCCACGCAACAACGTGGGGTACTTTGTCTCATACTATGACTATTACCAGCCGGAGAGCTATCTGCCGCAGACTGACACCTATATCGAAAAGGACACGCAGATCAACGAAAAGATCGAAAAGATGCGCCTAGAAGCCACCGCGATGCTGCTCTCCGGCGAGCCGACGATAATCGTGGCCACTGTCTCGTGCATCTACTCGCTTGGCAACCCGTCTGACTGGAAGGACATGTCGATTATGCTAAGCAAGGGCGACGAGCCGGGGCGCAAGTCCATAGTCGAGAGGCTGATTGCCGCAAGGTACGAGCGCAACGACACCGAGATTGCCCCGGGACGGTTCCGCATAAAGGGGGACACGATCGACATCATACCCGCATATTCGGAGAACGTGGTGCGGATATCGCTCTTTGGAGACGAGGTAGAGTCGATCACAATGCGCAACCCAGTATCACTAGACGAGGTGCGCCGGCTGCAAAACATCAGGATATTTCCAGCAAAGCACTATCTTATCGCAGACGACGTCCGGGATCGCGCACTTGGCTCGATACGCACAGAGCTTGCCGACAGGCTTCCAAAGCTGAGAGAGCTAGAGCGCCAGAGGCTGGAGATGCGCACAAAGTATGATCTAGAGATGATCGAAGAGCTCGGATACTGCTCTGGCATTGAGAACTATTCGCGCCACTTTGATGGCCGCAAGCCCGGCGAGCAGGCGTTCTGCCTCATGGATTTTTTTGGATCTGATTTTTTGCTGGTAATAGACGAGTCGCATGTCACGCTCCCGCAGCTGCACGGAATGGCAGCCGGCGACCGCTCGCGCAAGGACCAGCTCGTCACGTACGGCTTTAGGCTGCCAAGCGCCTATGACAACCGCCCCCTGGTCTTTGAAGAGTTTGAGGGGTACATGAAGAGCACGATATTCGTCTCGGCCACGCCCGGCGAGTATGAGAGGCAAAAGTCCGAGCAGATAGTCGAGCAGCTTGTGCGCCCGACGGGCCTTGTAGACCCAAAAGTCGAGGTGCGTCCGACAGTCGGGCAGATGGATGACCTGATGCGCGAGATACGCGCAAGAACTGATGCGGGCCAGCGCACACTCGTCACGACGCTCACCAAACGAATGGCAGAAGACATGGCCGAGTACCTATCAAAGGAGCAGATCCGCGTGCGGTACATGCATTCTGAGATAGAGGGGCTCCAGCGCACAGAGCTCATACGCCGGCTCCGCCTCGGCGAGTTTGACGTCCTTGTGGGAATCAACCTGCTACGCGAGGGCCTCGACATACCCGAGGTCTCGCTAGTTGCGATCATGGATGCGGACAAGGAGGGGTTTTTGCGCAACGTGACAAGCCTTGTACAGACGTTTGGCCGGGCCTCGCGCAACACGTCGGGGCACGTCATAATGTATGCGGACACGACTACCCGCTCAATGCGCGCAGCAATTGCCGAGACCGATCGGAGGCGCAAAAAGCAGACAGAGTACAACCGGCGCCACGGCATAGTGCCTGCCACAATATCAAAAGCGATTCCAGAACAGTCCGCTAGGCTTGATGACCTCCGGCACAAGTCCTCGCACACGCTGCACGACGAGCTGGTAGAGCTAGAGTCCGTCATGAAAAAGCATGCTGCCGACCTTGACTTTGAGTCGGCCATCGAGTGCCGTGAACGCATAAAAGGGATACAAAAGGAGCTAGAAAAAAAGAATGGGCAATGACATGCTGCGCGTTAGGGGCGCACGACACCACAACCTAAAGAACATCAGCGTCGACATACCAAAGGGCAAGATTGTCGTAATCAGCGGGCTGTCAGGTTCCGGCAAGTCGACGCTGGCATTTGACACGATATACGCAGAAGGCCAGCGCCGCTATGTCGAGTCGCTCTCTGCATATGCGCGCCAGTTCCTCGAGATGATGGACAAGCCGGATGTGGACTCGATCGACGGCCTCTCGCCGGCAATCTCGATACAGCAAAAGACTACGAGCAAAAACCCGCGCTCGACTGTCGGCACGACGACTGAAATCTATGACTATCTCCGCCTGTTGTATGCCAGGATCGGCTCCCCACACTGTCCAAAGTGCGGCAAGCCGATAACGACACAGTCCGCCGACCTCATATGCGACATGATACTAGGCGAGTTTGGAGCCAAAAAGATCCTGGTACTTGCGCCGCTCATACAGCGGAAAAAAGGGACGCACGAGAAGGTCATAGACCAGGCGCGGCGCGACGGGTACTCGCGCATACGCATCGATTCTCAGGTCGTGTCCCTCGATGAAAAGCTCGACCCGCTAGACAGGCAAAAGTGGCATACAATCGAGCTCGTAGTCGACAGGCTCACCCCGTCTGCGCCAGACAGGTCAAGGCTATTCGAGTCGGTGCAGACCGCACTAAAGGCATCAAAGGGGTACGTCCGCGTATCTTCTGACGGCGGCGCCGAGCAGATATTCTCGCAAAACAATGCATGCGCAAACTGTGGGACAAGCATCGGCGAGCTTGAACCGCGGACGTTCTCGTTTAACTCGCCGTTTGGAATGTGCCAGGCGTGCAACGGCCTCGGGGTAAAGATGGAGTTTGACTCAGATCTCGTGATACCGGACCGCTCACTCACGCTCCTTGACGGGGCAATACGGCCGTGGAGGGGCCGCGCATCGCCGTTCAAAAAGCAGGAGCTCCGTGCGGTGGGGCGCAAGTTTGACTTTGACCTGATGACGCCGGTATCAAAGCTGAACAAGGCGCAGCTAAACGTAATCCTGCACGGGACTGACAAGACGATGAGGTTCCGATATACGACAAGGGGTGGCGACTCTTGGTCGTACACAAACTCCTTTGAGGGCGTAATCCCAAACCTCCACCGCCTCTTCCATGACACAGACTCGGACTCAAAGCGCGACTGGCTAAAGCAGTTCATGCTTGACACGCCGTGCAGGGAGTGCGGCGGCAACAAGCTGCGCCACGAGTCGCTTGGGGTGACCGTGGGGGGCAAGGGAATAATGGACGTATGCCACATGCCGATCGACGAGTGCAGGGAATTCTTTGCCGGGCTAAAGCTTGACAAGACCTCGCACCACATTGCAAAGGGGATACTCAAGGAGATCAATGCGCGCCTAGAGTTTTTGCTAAACGTCGGCCTCAACTATCTAACACTTGACAGGCTGAGCTCCACGCTGTCTGGCGGCGAGTCGCAGCGCATACGTCTGGCAACGCAGATCGGCTCAAACCTCACAGGCGTCCTGTACGTGCTCGACGAGCCCACCATCGGCCTGCACAACCGTGACAACTCGAGGCTCATCGACACGCTCATGCGCCTGAGGGATCTCGGCAACACGGTGATAATCGTAGAGCACGACGAGGACATCATACGCGGCTCGGACTGGATAATTGATCTCGGGCCGGGTGCGGGCGTCCACGGCGGGAGGGTCGTCTTTGAGGGCACGCTGCCTGCCATACTTGACGGCGCAACATCGGTCACAGGCAGGTATCTCAAGGACCACTCGCTCATACAGCTTGGCTCCAAGACGCGCAAGCGGTGCGGGACGCTGAGCATCTCGGGTGCCGCAGAGAACAACCTCAAAAACATCGACATCAACATACCGCTTGGCCTCTTTGTCGCAGTCACGGGGGTGTCCGGTTCTGGCAAGTCGACCCTGGTCAACGACATACTCCTAAAGGCGCTGCAGATGCGAATCCACAACTCGAAAACAAGGCCCGGAAAGCACAAGTCGATCAGGGGTGACGAGCTGATAGACAAGGTGATTGCAATAGACCAGTCCCCCATAGGCCGCACGCCGAGATCAAACCCGGCGACATACATCGGCGTCTTTACCCCGATACGCGACCTGTTTGCATCAACAGAGGTCTCGCGACAGCGCGGATACGCGCCGGGGCAGTTCTCGTTCAACGTCCCCGTGGGGAGGTGCTATGCGTGCGAGGGCGACGGGATAAAGCTCATCGAGATGCAGTTTCTCTCCGACGTCCACGTAAAGTGCGACGAGTGCAAGGGCAAGCGGTACAACTCTGAGACACTCTCCGTACTATACAAGGGAAAAAACATTGCAGACGTGCTTGACATGACAGTCGACCAGGCCCTCAAGTTCTTTGAGAACGTGCCTGCCATATCGCGCAAGCTCCAGACCATACACGACGTCGGCCTCGGATACATCCACCTAGGCCAGTCATCGACCACGCTCTCTGGCGGCGAGGCCCAGCGCGTAAAGCTTGCATCCGAGCTCTCAAAGCGCGCAACGGGGAGGACGTTTTACATACTGGACGAGCCCACAACGGGCCTCCACTTTGAGGACGTCGGCAAGCTGCTAAAGATACTCGACAGGCTTGCAAGCGGGAGCAACACAGTGGTAGTCATCGAGCACAACATGGACGTCATAAAGAACACCGACTGGATAATCGACCTCGGCCCCGAAGGCGGCAACCGCGGCGGCGGGGTCGTGGCAACTGGGACGCCCGAGCAGATTGCAGCGTCCAAGTCGGGCCACACGGCAAAGTACCTTGCGCGCCACCTGAACCGAAGATGACCTTTGATCCGCGCACGGCGCACATGCCCACGGGTCCCGGGGTCTATATCATGCGCGGCGCCGGCGGCGGGGTCCTGTACGTGGGCAAGGCAAAGAACCTCCGCAACCGCGTGCGGTCGTACTTTGTTGGCAGCCACGACATCAAGACCGTCCGCCTGGTCGAAAAGATCGACGACGTCGAGTTTGTCATTACGCGCAACGAGTCCGAGGCGTTTCTGCTCGAGTCCAACCTCATAAAGCGCTACAGGCCGCGCTATAACATCGAGCTCAAGGACCAGCAGCGCTATACGTATCTAAAGATTACAGACGAAGAGTACCCCCGGCTCGTAGTTGCACGGCGCACACGCAGCGGCGGCTTTGTTGGTCGGGGCCGGGTGTACGGCCCGTTCACTCGCGGGAGCTCAAAGCTCCTGACAATCGGCTCGCTTCGAAAAGCCTTCAAGGTCCGCATCTGCAAGACGCTCCCAAAAAAGGCGTGCCTCGAGTACCACCTTGGCAACTGTGATGCGCCGTGCGAGTTTGCAGGTGCGCAGGCCGAGTATGCCGGCCACATTGCAGAGCTCGGCGCCGTCCTTCGCGGCGGCGAGTCCGCCAAAAAGTTTGTCTCAAAGCTTCGCGCCGAGATGCAGGCAGCGTCAGACTCGCTGGAATTTGAGCGTGCGCTTGGGATACGCGAGACGCTGTCCAGGCTCGGCGCACTCTATGAGGGGCAGAGCGTCGAGCAGGCGGCCACTGCGCCCGATGAGGACTATGTCGGGATGCTGGCTACAAACGGGGGCCAGACCGCCCTTGTCATGACGATAAAACAGGTCCGCGGGGTGATCCGCGACACCGAGCGGTTCGAGTTTGACCTGATTGCAGACAATACGCTCTCAAACTTTGTCTACCAATACTATACGACCCGCAAGATCCCGCGCAACGTCGTCGTAAGCCAGGAACTAGAGAACGCATCCCTGCTGGCATCAATGCTCTCTGAATCGGCCGGCCACGATGTACGTATAATCGTGCCAAAGCGCGGCAAGCGAGGCGACATCATCGGGATGATCATGCGCAGCCTAGAGACTGTGCGGACCGCAGGTGCTGCCCTCGGGCTCTCTGAAATCCAGGACGCCCTCGGCCTCCCCGCACTCCCGCGCCGGATAGAGTGCTTTGACATCTCAAACCACGGCGCAGACTATGCGGTGGGTGCAATGTCCTCGTTCTTGGACGGGCAACCGGACAAGTCAAACTATCGGCACTTTCGCATCCGCACGGTGGACGGGCGCGACGACTATGCAATGATCCGCGAGGTGGTCCGGCGCAGGTACATGCGCCTGGCAGACGAGGATGCAAAGATGCCAGACCTTGTCCTAATCGACGGGGGGCGCGGACAGCTAGGCTCGGCCGTCGGCGCACTAGACGAGGTGTACGTCAAGCTTGCATGCGCGTCTTTGGCAAAGCGCAACGAGGAGGTCTTTGTACCGGGCCGCGACGAGCCGATAGTGCTTGACAAATCCAGTCCGGCACTGCACATTCTCCAGCATGCACGCGACGAAGCGCACCGGTTTGGTGTCTCAAAGAACCGGCAGATTCGAAGAAAAAAGCTTGGCAGCTAGCCCGTGTGCACAACCCTGCCGCGCCTTACAACGACGCGCCTGCTTGCAACAAGTGCGGCGGCCTCGACGTACGCCCTGTGCTCTTCTTTGAGTATTCTGGCAGTGAGTGACCCGAGCGTATCGCCTGTCTTTACCCTGACTGTGCGCTGGACTATGACCGGACCTGTATCGACATTTGCATCAACAAAGTGCACGGTGCATCCGGTAA
>JAHRAL010000094.1 GCA_020027325.1 Cenarchaeum sp.
TTCATGCGGAGATCATAGTACCTGTACCCGAGGCCAAGAAAGTCGTTGCTCCACTTTATGCGGCCCTCTGCCATGTGGCATGGAGCCGCCTGCGAGTTTATTTAAACCGCGCCCGCATCCTTTGGATGAGCCGGATTATGGGGTTTGGGGCAGATTCGGGCATATTGCTTGAAGACTGGGAATCTTGGAACATATCTCCATACTTTTTTTCAAAGTCTGGATCTATCACTGCGATCAGGATCTGATCCGGAAGGGCACTATCCAAGAGCTCGTCTACCGTCATGTTCTTGTACCGTTCCTTCATTTCCTTGGTGATCGGCACTCCCATGTGTAAGAATAACATCCGAGTTATACTAAACGCTTGTGCCCCGGTCTAGGCGTGAACCGAGATCTTTTGTGGGGGATCTGCCTAAAAACCAACGTTGTGGGCAATTACGGATAATCTCTAATGTGATCAATTCAAAACGGATTGGTTGACAGTGTGGGCGATCATCAGGAATACCAAGACTGCCACGCTCCACCCTGCTAGATACAGATACGCCCCACTCCACCTTTTCATCAGAGGAATGTCGCGAAAAATCAGCACCCTCTCACCAAACAACAACGCTATCACCCCTGCTAACAACCCGAATGCAAACGGCGGGATTGCGCCTTCTACCAATACCGACATGATCATGCTTGTCGGGACAGCTATTGCCGTCAGTAGCCCAAATTTCGCCCATTTTGTGACGGTTCTTGGGACGCCCATCTTTACATTTACCCTGACAAGCTGCGGATCTTCGGCCTCCTCAAACCGGTATACCTTGTGGTTTATGCCGTCAAGTATGGTGATGAACTTTGGCGGCTCTCCCTTCTTCCAGTCCTCGATCTTTGGAGGCTCAAGAATCTCGTGTTTTGAATCTGTCTTGATCGACAGATAGATCGCATACGGCGAATTATTAAAGCCATAGCGTGGGATGTAGATCGGAATCTCAGAGTAAAGGGAGATAGGCCCGTAGTTCTTAATCGAAGCCTCTTCTTCCCACTGTAGCTTGATCTTTTCATAATGCCCGTCGGATATCCTGTTGAACATCACTGCAATGATCCGGTGGCCCCCTGTAATCTGCTTTATCCTTTTGTTTGAGTCCTCCAGTTTTTCTAGATATAATTTCCTGAGCGCGTCCATGGACCAACCGGTCCACTTCTTGATCTCTCGGTCGGGCAGTATTATCATCTCCTTTCCGTCAAAGTCTGTGATCCTCAAATTTCCAACATGTTCCTTTACCGGTAGTAGTATGAACTCCTGCTTGCCTGTAACCTTCATAGTAATGTCTCGTGAAACGCGATAGGATCTAGCATCGAGCAGGTCATATGTAAAATTCTGCCGTAATACCGTTATTGCCATTTCTCGTATGTTGCCCAACGACCGGCATATAAAAGCTCCAAATGTGGTTGAATGTCCGGCACCTATTCTTTGTATCTTTTTTCAAAGTCTGGATCTATCACTGAGATCAGGATCTGATCTGGAAGGGCGCTATCCAAGACCTCTTCTGGTGACTTGTACTTCTTACGTTCATAGTTGATCGGGACTACCATGGGTCAAGATAACATCAGAATGATATTAAATGTTTAGTCAATGCTAGGCGCGCCTTGTATGAAACCTAGTTCACACTCTGAACAGGTCTTCAAGACACATGCCCAAGGGATCAAGAATACAACGCACAATCCCGCCTGCCGCCCTCCAAAAGGCGCAGGCCCTGCGATCAGATCAAAAGGGACAACCACGGACAGATGGAGCAATATGACACCGAGTGCACCATCTCCCGCACATCACATATACGACATCTCAGACAATGTTATATTGTAGCCCCTCCCTTGTCATTGCATGGGGTACCGCAACAGCTCGCAGATAATCGTCGATCTCCTAGTCGCCACCCGCGAGTCCGGCCGCGAGGGGATTACCACGACGCCGCTGCTCACAAAGGCAAACATTACCCACTCGCGCCTCCGCAAGCTGGCAACAAACCTGACAAGCTCGGGCCTCGTAAACAAGATAGTCTATGACGGCCACGACACTTACGTCATCA
>JAHRAL010000122.1 GCA_020027325.1 Cenarchaeum sp.
GTGGTAAACGCATAGAATGCAACCTCGGACTCGTAGACGTCGCAGAGCGGCTTTATCCGCCGAACGCCGGTGCCCGGCGCAATGTCTGGATCCATCCACGCAATCCTTTCAGTGTCGCCGGACATTAGGTTGATGAGCATCGTCTGCACTATATCGTCAAGGTTGTGCCCCGTTGCAACAGAGTCTGAGCCCAGCTCGGCGGCTGCACAATCCAGTGCGCGGCGCCGGAGTATTCCGCATATCGAGCACGATGTCGCCGACGTTGTGCGCGACTCTAGTGCATCCTCAAGTGTAGTGCCAAAGAGTTCCTTGTATGACAGTACGCGGTGCTCCAGTCCGAGCGAGCCGCAAAAGTCTGCAACTATCAAGAGGGCCTCATCACGGTATCCGGGTATTCCCTCGTCTATTGTAACGGGAATGATCTCAAAGCCGCGCCTCTCGGACAGTCCGGCCAGTATCTGGAGGAGTGCGAGTGAGTCCTTGCCGCCGGATACCCCGACGCAGACAGAATCCCCGCGGCGGATCATCGAGTGGCGGGATACGGCGTTTGCGGCCTTTTTTTCTATCGACTTGGCAAAGCACGCGCCGCACAGCGACTCGCCTGAATACCGCCTAGAGTACACGGACGGCGCGCCGCACGCGCACGCAGCAGTCTGCAACGTGCGGGCCGTGCTCAAATCGTAAACCAGCCGGACTTGATATATGAAAGCGCGATGTTTAGCCCGAATATCAGAAACGTCACTGCGTAGATGCTCCACATCGTAATGTTGAGGCGCTGCTCGGACATTTTGCCCACGATCATGCTGTGGATGAACTTGCCGCCATCAAGTATCGGCAGCGGGAGCATGTTGATTATCCCGATAAAGAACGAGATCATCCACAGCCACAGCAAAAACAGCGAGACGTTTGGATCGCTCCACGTGATATAGTCATGGATTGGCTTGAATGCGGCCGTATTGTCCCGCGTGATTCCGACCAGGCCGACGGACGGGTCGTCTGGCGATGCCATGATCTCGACGTCCATTGCAATGACGGCCCCGTCGCGCAGGACGCTGACACTAGACGTCTCCCCCGGCTCGATTCCTGCGCGCAGCAGGTCGACAAACGATGCAACCTTTACCCCGTTGATCTCTACAATCTTGTCACCCTCTACGATTCCGGCCTCTTGTGCGCCAAACCCGTCCATGACGGAGAGGACGGTGACTCCGCCGGGTGATTCATAGAACGCATCGACTAGCGGGTCTGGAAGTATTATCGCAAAGACTGGGTTTGTCAAAAGGACGAGGCCGAGTGCGAGTGAGAATGCGACGTTTGATGTGGCACCGGCGCCGATGACGCGCATCTTTGATATCCGGCGCGCATTGTCAAACTCTTTTTCATCTGGCTCTACAAACCCGGCAAAGACTGCGATAAAGACTGCAAACCCGCCGGTCTTTATGCGGATCTTTTCGAGTGCTGCGACGATGCCGTGGGCGCCCTCGTGCATGACGAGCACTATGGGGATGCTCAGCAAAAAGAACGCGATTGCAGACGCCGATGTCAGCGTGATGCCCGGTATGAGGACCGTCACTTCTGCAAACTCGGACGGCGCATCAAAGAATGCGACAATGTTTGCCAGCAAAAAGTAGAACACAAAGCCCATCATTACAAACCCCGAGACCACGCTCGCATCGGCAAAGACCCTCACGGCGCGGCGCGTCCGCCCAAGGAGGCGCTGGAGCACCGAATAGACGGATGCGTTCTTGTACACGAGGCTGTACGGCTTTAGCTCAAAGCCGTACCTCTCTAGGCGCAGCGCCTTGGCAGACACGATTGCGACGACCCACGCAATGAGGACGTAGACTATGGGGTTCTCTTCAATGATTTCTAGTACCAACGTATGGGCATGACTTTTAAGAACAATTGTTTATACCTTGCTGATGGCACTCGCAATTATTCTCTCGACATATCCGGACATGGATACGGCGCGTGGTGCGGCGAGGCGCGCCATAGAATCAGAGCTTGCAGCGTGCGTAAACATGGCGCGCATCAGCTCCATATACAGGTGGAAGGGCGAGGTGGTCGAGGAGGACGAGATCCTCGCGTTATTCAAGACAACAGACAAGGCGGCACCAAAGCTAAAGGATGCAATACTCGAATCCCATCCGTACGACGTGCCAGAGCTGGTAGAGCTTGACGCAGAGTCCGCAGGTCCGTACATGGACTGGGTTGCAGGTTCGGTGTCAGTTGATCGCGTACCGCAGCAACGCGATGACGCCGCCGAGTCCTGAGACGCGCATTCCAATGTCAGTCGTCATGTCCGCGGCATAGACCCTGGCACCCCCGGACTCTGCAGAGTTTAGGAGTGCGACTGTCTCCTCCTCGCCGGCATCGGCGAGGACCTTGTCAGAGAATACGATTGACTCGACTGCACCCATTGATGCTGCGCGCTTTACATCTGTGAACCCCATTGCAAACCGGGAAGATTGCGATCCGGCCAGGCGCATCACGTCCTCGACTATGCCCAGTACCTGTGCAAGCTTTGAGTCGGACATTATGTCATGAAGCGCCTGCGATCTAGAGAACAGGTACACGCCGTCCTCTCCCCCCGAGTCGATCCCCTCAACGACTGCCGGCTCTCCGATCTTGCCAGATTCTGCGAGCACCGCTGCGAGGCGCTTTTTTTCCTGCCCGGGCCCAAAGACGATGATGCGGTCCCCGGCCTGTGCGCACGCCGTGACTGCCATCCTGATGCCTGCATAGAATGTCTGCGGGTCCGCAGTAGCCTTGTACTGCTTGCCGCCGGCGCCTGAATAGATGTTTGGCAGCACCTTGAGGTGCGTGCCGGTGAGGCGCGCAATCCCGCACTCCCGCGAGTCTACTGCAATGAGGACGTACCCGCCGTCCTGCGCGGACCTTGATAGCAGCCTCTTGTCTAGGGCCGACCAGGTGCGCTTTGATACCGTGATCCGCTCGCCGGGAACCACAACTACAGAGTGGTGCGAGCCGTGGCTTACTGACTCGTTGTTGGACGCCGTTATGGTTCCGCGTATTCGCAGCCTGTCAAGGACGCTGTCAAGCGAGATGGCCTCGACATCAATTGTCACCTTTATCCTGACGCGCTCTCCCCTGTCGGGGCGCATGTGCTCGCGCTCTGCGCGGATTGCACGCGTCGTGCTTGCACTGACAGAGTCGCCGATGCGGATCACTCGCCGGAGTGCAAGGAGGTCGTCGGGTTCCTGCGGTGTGACTGAGACTGACCTGTCGTCAATGCGCGAGGATATCATGCACGCACCGCCGCACAGTCGGGCTCAGCTGACAGAGTTTGCCGAGTCATGTAGCTGGCGCTTTTTTTGCGTATACTCTTCG
This sequence comes from Cenarchaeum sp., assembly GCA_020027325.1. Lineage (GTDB taxonomy): Archaea > Thermoproteota > Nitrososphaeria > Nitrososphaerales > Nitrosopumilaceae > JAHRAL01. The sequence goes on from JAHRAL010000122.1 coordinate 3,349, forward strand.
ACCCACTTTAGGTTTACAACCCCGGCCTGGGCCATGTTGACGATCGTGTGATCAGAGGCCACCCCCGTCACGTGCCCCGTAAACTTGCCGTGCTGCCTCCACTTTAGCGACGTGTTGCCGCTCTTTGAGTTGTATATCACCCCGAGCACGTCGCGTGCGTTGACAAACGTGATCCCGCGCAGCTCCTTGAGGGTCACCTTGTCGGCGGCCTCGACGTATATCACCCCCGGCTCCTCGGCCCTCTCGGGAAATATTTCCGAGTCGTCGTGGTAGCTCTTTGGGATAAACGACTCGCAGGTGCTAGCTATCACAAACCGCCTAAAATTATCTAGCGACGTCGATGCGTCTATCTCCACCATGGAGACGGAGCCTCGCAATGTCATTTATCAAGCTTTTTCACAAGCCCAATTAAGAGGTGGGCGTGCCTAGACACGGCGGACGGTAGTGATGAACAAATCACGTTTGAGCAAATGACTTGGATCTTGAGTTCTGAACCCACGCCAAATCCCCCCTCCTAGCCAAAGTCGACGTCGCGCTTTTGGGACTGGGACTCGTTTGCGCTAGAGGCGGCCCGGAACTCGTCGTCGTGGTTCTGCGGGCCGTGGTTGCAGTTGACGCATGCTATCTTGTGCCCGTTCTCGTTTTTGATGTATTCCTTGCATCCGCAAAAACATGCCAACAGTGCGGCCACATGGGGCGCCGTGATATAACACTAGCTTCCAAGCATCTTGCCGGCAGGGTTCTCCTTTCTTGAAATCCACCGGATCTCCAGCGAGCTGAACGTCTGGATTATGGGCCACATCTCTGTCACGATATTGCGGAGCTCGTCGTTGTTTATTGCAGACTCGTGGTTTACCTGATCTACCAGAGTCTTAAAGTCGGTGTATATGGTAATGTCGTTGTTCTGGGCCGACTCGGATACAAGCCACTCGAGTGCAGACTTTAGTGCAAGGTATTCGGGAACCTTGTCGTTGGGGCCTGCCGCACACTTTGTCACAAACGACTTGCCCGTCTCCTTTACAAAGAACCCGTACTTTGGATCAGAGCCGCCGCACCCGTCGACATAGATTGTGATTGCCATGTGCGTATGTCTGCTAGACGGTTCAATATAATCGTGAATGGGATCCACGCCCGGTCGTTGATGCAACAGCATGAAGCAACCTCAAAGGATGCACACACACACAAAGCCAGGCGAACCGCCCAAAGTTCCCACCGCTTCCAGACGACATCCCCATGATCACCCAAGCTTTGGTACTGACCATGCAACAATGCTATAATACCGAGATTGCACCCTAGATTGCATGGAGAATGTCAGTGCATGGTCTGCAAAGACGACGCTGGTTCTTGCCGGCTTTGTGCTCTTGTCGCTGATTGTCGTCGGTGGCGCGATATATGCCACCGTTGGAGTGGGCGGTGCTGCGCACGGTGCGTGGGCCCCCATTGCGTATGTCGCCGGCCTCTCGATGATAATCCTGCCGTGCACAATGCCCCTGGTCTTTGTCATCGTTCCGATGAGCATGGGCAAGACGCCGCACAGGGGCCTCGGGATGTCAGTCCTCTTTGGTGCCGGACTCGTGATTACCATAACTGCATACATGTCCGGTGCTGCGCTCCTGGGCAATGCGGCCTCGCTTGATGATGCATCATCGGTCATGTTTGGAATCGCAGGCGCAATCGCGTATGTCTTTGGACTCTCACAGCTGCGCATCATCTCACTGCGGCTTCCCACGTACACCGGGATGCCCGGATTCATGCAGGATCGCGGCGACTATGCAAAGTCGCTTTTAATGGGAATCCTGCTTGGAAACGCCGGGGTCGGGTGCCCCAACCCAATGTTTTACTGGCTGCTGGTCCATGTGGCCTCGACTGGCAGCCTAGAGCTTGGCGCATCGCTTGGGGTCGTGCACGGCATTGGCAGGGCCGTGCCGCTGATCTTTGTGTCTGTAATTGCAATCCTTGGAGTCGATCTGACGCGCCGCCTGGTCAGGGGCCGCGCAAGGATAGAGTGGGTGACAGGCGTAATGCTTGTTGTGTTGGGCGCGTTTCTTGTGATCAATGCGCTTCCGTCTGGCCATGCGTGGTATGAGCAGACGTTTGTGCACAGCGGGTGGAACTCTGTCGTCACTAGTCTTGACATACCACAAGAGCTTGTAATGGACAGGCACACGCACCAGGCGGGGCATCTCCTGCCCGTCTGGCTTGCACCTGCGATACTTGGCGCGCTGATTACGGCGCCCGCCGTGGCATGGGCGGCAATTCGCGCAAGGGAGCAGAGGCGTTTACGTGCGGGCCATAAACAGATTTAGCACCACATCAATGTGCTTTGATCCATGCTTACAAGCGTGGACGAGCTCAAAAAACTGCTGGCCGATGAGCGCACGCTTGTAATCGATGCCCGCTCGTTTTCAGCGTATGCCAAGGGGCACATACCCGGCGCCGTGAGCCTCGACCTCTTTTCGTTCCACTGGGTCGACACGACGCCCGGCGGGATAGAGGCGTTTACAAACCACACAAGGCTCATACTCTCAATGGCCGGCGCAAACGAGACACGGCGGGTCATAGTCTATGATGACAGCTCGGGAATGCTGGCAGCCCGCGGCGTCTGGATGCTCCAGTACATGTCGCACCCCGATGCAACGATGCTGGACGGCGGCCTTTGTGCATGGAAGCAGAAAAACGAACTGGAGACAGAGCCGCGTGCCCCCGTCGTATCAGAGCTCAAAACGGCGCCAAACCCCACGCTGATTGCCGGATTCGGCGACATACTTGCAGGCGGCGGCTCGCTTGCACTCATTGATGCAAGGTCCCGGGACGAGTATACGGGCAAGCTGGTCCGTGCGGCCCGCGGCGGCCACATACACGGCGCACAAAACATCGACTGGGCCGGCACGCTCGATGATGACGGCAGGTTTCTTGCAAGGGACAGGCTTGCAGGGATGTACGACGTGCCGCGTGATTCGCGCATTGTGACATACTGCCAGGGCGGGTACCGCGCAGCGCACGCATACGTGGCGCTAAAGATCCTCGGGTACGACGATGTGCGCGTCTATCTTGGATCCTGGGGGGAGTGGGGGAACCGGCCCGAGCTCCCAGCAGAGTCCTAGCGGCGGCTCCACTGGAGGCGGTTGTAGACTGCCTCGGGTATCAGGCCGCGGAACTCGGTGGCCCCGCCGCCGTACCACTTTGTGAAATACTCGTACAGGTGCAGCCTGAGCGACTGGATGTATACGATCAGCCCCTCGATGAGCATGATCCCGATGTTGCCGCCTACAAGCAGTACCAGCGCCGCCGGCGCCTCTGAGCCGCCAAGCGAGTGAAACGAATTGTTTACGGTCAGCAGCAGCGCCGCATGGACGAGGAGCATGATTCCAATCCGCGCATAGCTGAGCGTGTGCGCCAAGCTCTCAATGGTCTTGCCCAGCATGACCTCGATGATGACAGAGATTGCACTTCCCCCGTGCTCTGGGTGGCGCTTTGCATGCAATATCCCACCGACCATCATTGTTGCCATCGATGATATTGCCAAGACGATTGATATCCGCGTTATTATCCAGACCTCGGCCCACTCGCCAAGAAAGACCGTGACCCACGGGACCGGCTCCGTATGGACGCGAGAGTACATGTTTACAACGTCATACTGTGCACCGATGGCGCACATTATGATGACTACGATGCTGCCATAAAGGACGAGGTTTGGGACGGCCTCGAGGTAGAGCCCGATCTTTTCACCGTCGCGCCAGAGCTTGTGGATTCGCAGGAGCATTGCAGCTACGATGTGTATGATCCCGATAAAGATCGAGACCTTTAGTATGTCGATTACCTGCTCAAATGTCAGCTCGGCCACGCTGATTATTCCCACGAGCCACGAGACCGAGTGGAGCGGCCCGCCCTCGTGCAAGAGATCTTCAAACGGTGCGAGGTGGTCGAGGTGGAACCCAAACATCTCGCCGGTGCCCACGCCTGCAATTGCGGCTGACGCCCCGGATATTGCAATCAGCATCCCCCACTTTGAGACGTTTCCCTGCCCCTTTAGCGCAAAGAGGAGGCCGAATCCAAGCAGGAGCAGCCCGTGGCCCATGTCTGCAAACATTATCCCGTAAAATATCGGCCAGGCAATGGCGACCATCGGGGTCGGGTCTATCTCGCCGCGCTTTGGGAGGCCCTGGCTGTATGTTATGAGGTCAAACGTGCGCGAAAAGCGGCGGTTCTTGATGAGCGTGGGCGCGTTGGCTGCAAGTTCCTTGTCCTCTATATCCTCAACCAGTGCAGTCCAGGGTGTGAATATTTTTTTAAATTTATCAGACATTTTTGCAGGTATGTACCCCTGGAGGACGGCAAAGTTTTTGGTCCCGGCGGGCTTGCGGAGGACTGAGACTACGTCCTTTGCAATCAGTGCGGCCTCGCGGAGCGTGGCAATCTCTACGCGCTTTGACTTTGCAATCTTTTTGAGCTGTGCAGATATCTCCTTGTGTCGTGCGCCGAGCTCTGATATCTTTGTCCTTGCAGTCATGTGCGCCTTGCTTGGCACCTGCGATGTGCCCTCTGGGATGCGGAACGGTGCGGCACCATAGCTGCGCATCACCTTTTGCGACTTTTCTGCGTCAGTCGCAGCACAGATGACAAAGATCAGGACGTTTTCTTTTGAGTCAAGCTCTAGCCTTATCGTGGTTGCGTGGTCTAGTGAGCGGAGTACCTCGTCTGCGTCCGAGGTGGCAACGATGAATGCGTCTGCATAAAAGTGGCGGAGCGTCCCAAGCCCGCCCAGGTCGATGCCAAGGTTCGAGGTGGCACCAAGGGCTGCCATCAGCGCATTGTACTCGTCTAGTCCGCGCTTTGTCTCGTCAAGCTCGTCGACGAGTCTTTGGGCCTCGCCGATGGCATCTGGCGCGCGCTTTTTGATATCTGCAAGCATGCCTTCGATTTCTGAGAGCTTGTAATCACGGCGCTTGATCGAGGTTCCCTTGAAGAGGATCTCCATTATCCCGACGCGCTCTGGAATCCCGAGCCTTGTTGCGACGCCGTCAATAGACTGGAACGACTTTTCTGCGTCAAGGAGCAGGTCGTCAAGCTCTGGCGTGACCAGCTCGTCCTTTGAGTCGATCTTGTGGAACCATTCAAACTCTGCGAGGCGGGAGACGGCGCGTGGCGACTCGCTTCGAGGAAGCAAAAGAGTGCCAAGTTTGAGCTCTACGACTCCCAAGTTGATGATCGCAATTTTGGCTGTATTTAATATCTTTCCGAATTTGCGCCGGTCCTCGGGGTCTGATCGCGGCATCCGACCAGGTTATGCTCCGCATCTATCCTATGCCGACTTGCTTCATTACATCCTCATGCGAGGTAAGCCTTCCCGCCTCAATGTCGGCCAGGCTTTTTTCAATGTCCAAGACGGCCTCGTCGGTCATGTCCGGATCGTCCTTGAAGATGCGGGTCAGTATGCTGTCAAGTGATTCCCCCTCATAGGCTCGGTGGCCTTCAATCTCCTTCCGCATTCTTGTTCCCATGTCGGCAGTATTTAGACCGGCCATACCGTACATTGCCAGCCCAGATATATGAGGATATGGCAAGACGGGGTTCCGTCTGAACAGCCGAAAAACCGGCCATCAAGACATGATCAGCAAACACTAAAATCCACATTGCCGGTCGCAGGCGTCATTGACACCTGATGCCTCGCTAGAGCGGACAGTCGATACCGTCATATCGCAGGTAGAGGACTCTGTTCTAGGCAGGCTTGCTGAGTCGCATGCGGATTCGCAAAAAGAGCTTGACGCCATGCAGCCAAAGCTAGAGGCAGAGTATGACCGCATACTGTCAAAGGCCGCCAAGGATGCCGACAAGCTCGAAAAGCAGATCATCGGGAGTGCCGAGCT
>JAHRAL010000123.1 GCA_020027325.1 Cenarchaeum sp.
GCAAAGATGGAGGATCTCGAAGCTGCTGCCCGCGTGCTAAAGGGCCGCAAGGTAAAGATCCGCACAGAAGTTCTCCCCGCATCAATATCCATATTCAAGCGCGCACTGGACCGCGGCCTGATCAGCATATTCATGGATGCAGGAGCCGTAGTCGGCCCGCCCACGTGCGGCGCGTGCTGCGGCGCACACATGGGGGTGCTAGGCAAGGACGAGATATGCGTGAGTGCGACTAACCGCAACTTTCCGGGCAGGATGGGACATATAGAGTCACAGACATACCTTGCATCGCCGATGGTAGTGGCTGCCTCGGCGGTGACTGGGAGCCTGACTGATCCGAGGGATCTATGATGAAGGGCAAGGCAGTAAAGTACGAGCAGGACAATATCGACACGGACGTCATAATACCGGGCACATATCTAAAGATCCACGACCACGACGAGCTGGCACGCCATGCAATGGAGGGCATTGACCCAGAGTTTCACAAGAGGATGGAGGGCCGCAGCATCCTGGTGGCCGGCAAAAACTTTGGGTGCGGTTCGAGCCGCGAGCATGCGCCGATTGCGCTGTCAAAGTCCGGCGTGGCCGCAGTCCTTGCACCCTCGTTTGCAAGGATTTTCTACCGCAACTGCGTGGACGGCGCATACCTGCTTCCAGTAGAGATCGGCCATGATGCATTCAAAGAGATCACAGATGGCGACGAGCTAGAAGTCGACATGGCGCAAAGCCGCGTCCGCAACATTACACGGGGCACAGAGTACGAGATTGCACCAATCCCCGACATTATAACCGGGATAATAAAGGCCGGCGGACTGTTCCGATACAAGGCAGAGTGACACAATGGCAGGCAAGAGACCAAGAACGCTCTTTGGCAAGGTCTGGGACTCGCATATCGTGGCAAAACGCCCAGACGGTGCGGCACTCATCTACATCGACCGGCACTTTATCCACGAGGTCACTACACCGCAGGCATTTGCATCCCTGCACGCATCTTCAAGGCGCGTCCGGAGGCCGGATCTGACGACTGCCACAGTGGATCACAATGTGCCGACAACAGACAGGTCGCTGCCAATACTGGATAACACGTCTGCGACACAGATCCAGGCCCTAGAGTCCAACTGTGCCGAGCACGGGATTCCGCTATATGGCATACACAGTGATAGACAGGGAATCGTCCACGTTATCGGCCCAGAGCTTGGCCTGACGCTTCCGGGATCTACAATCGTGTGCGGTGACAGCCACACATCAACGCACGGCGCATTTGGCGCACTGGCCCTGGGCATCGGCACAAGCGAGGTCGCACACGTGCTGGCAACGCAGACGCTGTGGCTCGAGCCACCAAAAGAGACGCGCATGGTCTTCGAAGGCGCCCTTGTTGCACACACGGTGACTCCAAAGGACATGGTTTTGGCAATGATACGCAAGATTGGCACAGGAGGCGGGCGTGGCACCGTCATCGAATACACGGGCAGTGCCATAACAGGGCTCTCAATGGAGGGGCGGATGACCATATGCAACATGTCAATAGAGGCCGGTGCTCGGGCCGGCATGGTGGCACCCGATGAGACGACATTCGAGTATGTCAGAGGCAGGCAGCACACGCCGCCAGACATTGAGGAGCAGATAGCAGAATGGCGCAGCACGCTGCATACCGATCCGGATGCAGAGTTTTCGCGCTCGCACACGCTTGATGCATCAAGCTTGGCCCCGCAGGCAAGCTGGGGCACCGATCCGGCAATGACGTGCGACATTACTGATGCCGTCCCGACCCCGCAGGATTATGGAGACGGCGACCAGAAAAAGTCAGAGTCGGCCCAGCGCGCACTAGAGTACATGGGACTCGAACCCGGAACCCCGATGCAGGACATCCGGCCCGACAGGGTCTTTATCGGCTCGTGCACCAATGCGAGGCTAGGCGACTTGCTTGAGGCAGCCCTCGTTGTTCGCGGCAGGCATGTGGCAGACGGCGTGCGGGCCATGGTGGTGCCGGGATCACAGGATGTAAAGAGGCGCGCAGAAGAGGCCGGACTGGACAAGGTATTCCAGGATGCGGGCTTTGAGTGGCGCGAGTCTGGATGCAGCATGTGCCTTGGAATGAATGACGACATTCTCGGGGCCGGCGAGCGGTGTGCGAGCACGTCAAACCGCAACTTTGAGGGCAGGCAGGGCGCACGTGGGCGCACGCATTTGATGAGCCCCATATCTGCAGCAGCTGCTGCCATTGCGGGCCACTTTGTAGATGTAAGGCGGTGCGAGCTGGTTGAAGCGGTTTGAGCGGATAACCAGCATAATAACGCCGCTTGCGCGGATAAACGTCGACACCGACCAGATAATCCCAAAACAGTTTCTAAAGCTGGTAAAGAGCACGGGGTTTGGCGACCACCTCTTTTACGGGTGGAGGTACGGGCCTGATGGGACCAAGGTGGGCACGTTCCCACTAAACGACCCAAAATATGCGGGCTCGCGCATACTGGTCACGGGGGAGAACTTTGGATGCGGCTCCAGCCGCGAGCACGCAGTATGGGCGCTGCGCGACTATGGGTTTGGTGCTGTAATTGCGCCCTCGTTTGCAGACATTTTTGCAAACAATTGCGTCAAAAGCGGGGTGCTTGCCGTGCGCTTGGGCCAGGATGCAGTCGATGAGCTTGCCGGCACAGAATCACCGGTTACCATAGACCTAGAGTCAAGGACGGTGACAGTCGTGGAGACTGGGAGGTCGTGGGAGTTTGAAATCGGCGATCATGCGCAAAGGATGCTCTTGGAGGGGCTAGACGAGATTGACCTGACGCTAGAGCACGTCAGCGAGATCGACGCCTACGAGCAGTCGCACGGCCTGCGCGCATCGTCCTAGCACGCCGCCCCATCTGGGCCAGTATTTCAGATACCAGCGGTGCGTTGCGCTCAAGAATCACGGGGGACTCTACGTCAAGCCAGCCTGCACGCCCAATGTCATACGCGCTCAGCTGCTGCGAGGAGGCAAGGGGTGATAGAATGTCATACGAGAGGTCGACCTTGCGCGATGCGCGCCTTGGGATCTTTGCCAGTATTGCAGAGTCGAGTACATAGATGCCGAGGCACTCTTGCATCTCGAGTGCGACCGTGGGCTTTTCTACAAACTCGGACACAAGGATGCCGTCTGTCCTGACGAATCCGGTCTCTTCCTTGCGCCATGAGCGGACTGCAACGCACGCCGTGCGGCCGGCTACCTTGTGGGCCGCAATCATTGTATCAATGTCGACTGCGCACAAATTGTCCGAGAACCACAGCATGAACCTAGATCCCCCGAGCTTGGACTTTGCACAGAGAAGGTCGCCGGCGGTACCGGCCGAGGCGTTTTGCACAAACGTGACCGGGCAGGCGACTCGGAGGTCCTGAAGGTAGTTGCGTATCTGCCCGCCCATGCCTTTGAGGTCTGTTACAATCACAATGCCGTCAATGCTGCGCGAGGCGCTGATATACCGGACAATGTGCTCGATCATTGGACGGCCCGCAACGCGGGTCATCGGCTTTGGGATGTTGTCAGTGTATGGCCGTCCGCGGGTTCCGGCGCCGCCTGCCATGATTACGGCCTTCATTGTCCTATCGGTATGACTTTTGTTTGCGGCGCCTAGCACCCTTGCCGCCAAACTTTTTTGGCTCCTTTTGGCGCGAGTCGCCGCTGATAAGGTACTTGTCATATGTGATGATCTTTTCGCGCAAATCCTTGCGGACTGATTCTGAGAGCGGGTGGTTTTTTGGCTTTTCCTTGGACTTTGTCACGCCTGTAAGCGCCCGTGATATCGCAGTAGCTACCGCACCTGCCTGGCCCATGAATCCGCCGCCAGATACGCGCACCGATATGTCTAGCTCGTTGCGCTTGGCACCGGCGAGTCTGAGCGGGACTAGTATCGTCTCGCGCGCCATCTCCTGCTCGATGAGCTCGACTGGGACGTTGTTTATGCGCACCCTTCCGGCCCCCGGGGTGATGTATACGTGTGCAGACGACGTCTTGCGCGTTGCAAAATAGATCTCTGTCTTTGGCGTGGTCATCTATGTCCACCCGACCGTCCTGCAGAGATCGGACATGCGCACATAGCGCGAGTGCGCCTTTTTGATCTTTGCGTTCTCAAACTGGATCTTTTTTTGCGACTTTAGCTCTTTTGGGGATCCAATGTATGCGCGCAGCCTCTTGTGCGCCTCTATTCCGGACGTCTTTTTCCTTGGAAGCATTCCGCGTATCATGCGGGTGATTATCGTGTCGGGCCTGCGCGGATGAAACGGCCCGTGCTTTGGGTTGAGAATGCTTGCAATTTCCAGAAATTTCTTATACTCTCCGACCACGCCGGCCCTGCTGCCGCTTATCATTATCTTGTCACAGTTTATCAGCGACACGCGGTTTCCGTTGAGCA
>JAHRAL010000134.1 GCA_020027325.1 Cenarchaeum sp.
CAAAAATGTATGCGACTGTCTGCTCTGGAATAGTGATTGATACAAAGGACAAGGCCATGGTAAAAAAGATGTCCAACATGGACATTGATGTCCGCACCACCAACATTGTCATGAAGAACAAGCAGGCAGAAAGCGCGTTGGCATCGTTTGTGCTCAACAAGTCGCGATAGAATGGACATACTTGCGATCATACCCGTAAAGTCGTTTGGAGCAGCAAAGACTAGGCTCAGAATACGGCCAGACTCGCGCCGCCGCGTGTGCTCTATAATGCTCAACGAGGTGCTAGGGGCCGCAGCCTCATCAGGCGCAACGGATACCCTGGTCGTAACAGGCGACGAGGAGGCAGCCAGGATTGCCACAAAATGGGGCGCAGGCACAGTCAGAGACGAGTCCGAGTCCGGGGTAAACAATGCAGTATCCCTTGCAGACAAGAGCGCAGCAGATTACGAGACATCAATAGTACTCCCCCAGGACATACCCCTAGTCGAGCCGGGCGACATTGACGCAGTCTTGCAGGCAGCGCGGCGGCCCGGAGCGCTCATAGTCCCGTCTAGAAGGCTTGATGGGACAAACGCGCTTGTGCGCACTCCCCCCCATGCGTTTGGGACGCACTATGATGAGGACAGCTATAACAACCACACGAGGGCGGCTCGTGCAACAAAAACGCCGGCGACTCTGGCATTTTTGCGCAATATCATGATCGATGTCGACACGCTAGAGGATTTGGAGTATGCAATGCAGAGATCTGCAAAGCCCGGCCTGGCTGACAAGCTCCGCGGCGCGCTGGGTTAGGCGGCGTCTTCAATCAGCTTGTCGCATGCCCTGCGCGCATCGACGTCGCTCATCTGCCTTGGCGGGTGCTTCATAAGGTACGCAGAGGCTTCGTGCACGGGGCCGCCTATTCCGCGATCCAATGCGACTTTTGCCAGGCGTATGGCATCGATTACGATTCCAGCAGAGTTTGCCTTGTCATCGACATCAAGCCTGACTTCGATATTGTACGGCGTGTTTGCCCACTGCCTGCCCTCTATTCTCATAAACATCAGTTTTGTGTTTCCAAGAAACGGTATAAAGTCAGACGGCCCGACATAGATGTCATCATCATCGAGGCGCTCCTTTAGCTGGCTCTGCACGCTCTCAGTCTTGGAGACGCGCTTGCTTACAAGCCGGTCCTGATCCTTCATGTTGAGAAAGTCCGTGTTTCCGCCCACGTTGATCTGGTACGTCTTTGTAATCTTGGTCCCCCGATCACTGCACAGCCTTGCAAGCGTCCTGTGCACTATGGTGGCGCCCACCTGGCCCTTTATGTCATCGCCGATGACTGGCACCCCGCGCTCTGTAAACTTTTTTGCCCACTGTTCATCAGATGCAATGAATGACGGTATACAGTTTACAAACGCGGTCTTTGTGTCAAGGCACACCTGCGCCCAGAACTGGGTCACACGCTCAGAGCCCACCGGCAGATACGATACAAGGACCTCGGCGCCGGTCTCTTTGATGATTCGCTTGGACTCTTCTGCTAGCTCCTCTTCGCTCTTTGTGTTTTCGATCGGGTTTATGCGGTTGTGGACCCATATCCCGACGCCGTCTAGCACGGGGGACTCGTGAACCAGCGCATCGGTGCGCGGCATGTCCTTTTCGTCTATCCAGTCAACCATGTTGGGCTCCCTGTAGATTGCCTCGTTGATCGTCGTGCCGATCTTGTTCTTTGCCACATCAAAGCCGCACACAAACTCTATGTCGTGTATCGACCTGCCGCCTATCATGTCGTGTATGATCCCGATGACCTGCTGCGAGGGGTTGCGCCGGTAGAACTCTATTCCCTGAACCAGCCCTGCAAAGCAATTTCCAATTCCGACTAGGGCCACTTTGATCTTGTCTGCCAACCAGACGACGTTTCAGGCTGGTGCAATTTAAAGAGTTGGCACATTTATGACGCATAAAACAGATTGTGTGCGGCACGTCCTCTAACGGGGTGCTGGCTAGATGTCAGAGCCGACTCTCCATGAGCCGGACATACGACGTGGCCAAGTAAATCACACTAAGATGAGCCGTATACAGCACTTTGGAAGAGTGTGATATGTCCTGTGCAAAATCCTGACTGGGCAACTGTTGCAGGGACGTGCTTTTGGCTGTTGGCAGCTGCGCCACAAGACCAGTCGGCATTGGCGTCCCGGATTCGTGCCATATACTGGCGTATCTCTATATATCTAGCCGTGATAAAACATACAATGGGGCGCAGAGTTGTCTGCAAGTGGTAATCAACCGGGGACCGTGTCGTTTCAAGGCAGGCACGGCGCATACAGCGAGGCCGCGTCATTCGAGTTGTTTCCTGATGCAAAGACCGTCCCGTGCTCAACGTTTGCA
>JAHRAL010000128.1 GCA_020027325.1 Cenarchaeum sp.
CGATACCGGACTGGCTGGCAAACCAGACGCGCTATCCAGTCGAGCTCTTTAACTGGAAGACAGAGATGTACAACGCATACCACGTGACAGACGTCGAGACTTTCATACAGGCAAACGAGTTCTATGAGACGCCGCGAGGTCTGGAGACGTACTATATCCAGGCAAAGCCGCCGGGGTTTGATGAGCCCCAGTTCCTCGGCCTGCTATCACTTGAGCTGCGCGGCTCGCAGGGCCGCAACCTGGCAGGATACATGATTGTCGAAAACGATCTCGAAAACCTGGGCAAGATGCAGTTCTATGAGGTCCCCCTCGACTCGACTACAAAGCTAATCGGGCCGACTGCCGTGCGCGAGGCCCTCGACCGCGATCCCGACTTTGCACAGCTAAAGACGCTGCTCCGCAACCCGAGGATTGGTGATAACATTCTCTACAGGATCGGCGACCATGACACGTACTTTATCCCAGTCTATACTGCCGGCGCCGGCGGCGTCGTCGCACAGCTGGGAACCATTGCAGCAGTCGGTGCAGAGTTTACAGGCGAGTACTATGTGGGCCTTGGCGACACGCAGGAGGAGGCATTTGAGGCATACCTCTCAAAGCTTGCCCGCGTGACGGATGCCGGCTCTTCTGAGGTCGACGAGCGGGTCCTAAACAGTGATGCACGCATCGAGATAATCGATATGCTCTTTGACGGGCAGGGCAGCGGCATCGTCAGGCCCGCCTCGATAAGTGCGCACCTGTCGTTTGAGGAGACGCGTTCGTTCTTTTACACGGCAGCTGACGAGTCCGAGGTGGTAGCCGACGTGCTCGGATTCATCGACGCGCATGTGGCAGGCACGGACAGGATCCTGGCGTGGACCGAAGAAGAGATCATAAACTATGGCGTCATAACCACGGTCAACGGCATAACCGAGCTGCACTATATCGCAATAGAGATAGGCAGCTAGGCTGCTAGGCTGCGGTATGCCGACGCTCCTAGTCGACAACGGGTCGCTGTACACGCCAAAGCTCCACTCGATACTTGGTGAGGTGGGGTGCGCCATGGACATGCTGGAACCAGGCAAGGTCGGGCTTGACTCGCTCCATGTGTATGACTCGTTTGTGCTCTCTGGGCGGCGCATCAATGACAGAAATACAAACATGGTAAACTCCAAGCTGGTCGCACACGCAATTGCGTGCAATGCGCCGCTGCTCGGTGTGTGCTATGGCGCCGAGATTCTCGCACTCGCATGCGGCGGCACGATACGAAAGATGAAGGATCTCCGGCAGGGCCTGCACACGATACGGCCCACCGGCAAGAACGCATTGTGCACGGATAAGATGAGCGTCTATGAGAGCCACCGCTACGAGATATCGACGCTGCCTGATGCGATTCTCCCGGTTGCAAGCTCTGCCGAGTGTGCAAACGAGTTAATCTGCGTCCGGGGCGCGCCCATATACGGCACACAGTTCCACCCTGAAATGTCCGATGACGGACGCAGGATTCTCGCAGAGTTTGCCAGGCGCCACCTTGGCGCAACAAGACCCTGATACGGTTTTAATATCTCGCGAGATCCCCGATGCGCCATGTCATCACGCGGCCACGATCTGGACCTCCCCCAGGTCAACGAGGAGAACATCTGCCTCCCGCTCTCCATCAACGCAGTCTGCAAGTACTGGGGAGTCGAGATACCCATGGAGGAGGCGCGCAAGATCGCCACAAAGTACGACCGGATACGCGGGAGCATCCTAGTCGAGGGCATCGAGCTAGCAGAGTCGCACGGCCTGTGGAGCCAGATACACCACTCCTCGCTCGAGTCGCTCAAGAGATCGATTGATGCCGGAGTGCCCCCCATCGTCATACTCCCCGGCGTCCAGGATACCGTCCAGCACGCATCGGTCATATCCGGGTATGACGACGACGAGGGCGCGATATTCCACTATATCCCCGAGGCCAGCCGCGACGGCGAGTACCAGATGGGCGCAATACCCCAGTCGCGCTTTACAAAGATATGGTCCGAGGACGGGATGCTCCTCATAGCGATTGCAACGCCAGATATTGGCCCGTCGCTAAAGCTTGGCGACGAGTCGCATGCCCGCTCAAACCGGATGTGCTTTGAGGCCGAAAGGCTGAGCGTCCAAAACAAGATAGCTGATGCCACTGCAATGCTGCGCGACGCACTCGGGATCTATGAGCAAAACTCTACTGCGCACTCGCTGCTTGGCGGCATGCTCAACTCTGCGTCATCTGAGGAGTGCATCGGGCATTACAACCGCGCCATCGAGATAAACCCGCAATGCTATCTTGCATACCGCGGACTGGGAAACTATTACCTAAAGGTGCACGACTATCCGGCAGCCGAGCGCAGCTATACGAGTGCCATAGAGATCAACGCGACGCGCTTTGGACCCATCTACAAGAACCGCGG
>JAHRAL010000009.1 GCA_020027325.1 Cenarchaeum sp.
GAATGTCACGGTGATGGTAGTCGTTGTAGTGGTACGTGCAATAAACATCGGCGCAGTCACGTCACGGGTCGGCGATGTTGCCAAAAGCGAGCTTGGAGTCGCCGTGTTTCCTGCAACGTCCGTCAAACCAGGATAGCGGATTGTGTGTGGTGCGTTGCTGTCCGACGGATTTGCAGTCGATAGTGTGAGCGTGTCAGTGACTGCATCAAAGGTGGCAGCAATTGCATCTAGGGTAGGTGCGATGGCAATTCCTCCAAGTGATCCCGTGTCAAGGTCCTCGTCTGCGTCGATCAGCACCGTGTTTGGATCTGTGAATCTCGGATTGGAGAGGGTAGGTGCGATGCCGTCAGTTGCAGTTATGGTGGCGCCTGCAAGTGGGTTGGGAATGTCCTCGGTATCTGCTATCTGTCTGTCCTCAAGGGCTGCGTATGTCACAACAGGCGTGGCATTGACTGCCAGTGCAGTATCGACGGTCAGTATGAGTGATCTGATTGATGTAAAGGTGGGCGGGGAGACACTGTCTATGGTGTTGCCGGCAACGTCCCAGTCACCGGCAGCCGTGTCGCCGCTTACATCCATGTCAAATCTCACTGTGATGGTTGTGCTAGTTGTCGTAGCTGCGCCAAACATCGGTGCAATTGTGTCACGAACCGGCGAGGTGGCAGAAAGCGGGTTTTGAATCGCCGGGTTGCGGGCAGTATCAGTCACGCCCGGATAGGTGATTGTATATGGTGCGTTGCTGTCCGACGGATTTGCGGTTGATAGTGTGAGCGTGTTGGTGGAGGCATTAAAGGTGATATCAATTTCGCCCAGGGTCGGATTGGTTACAATTCCTCCAAATGATCCTGCATCAAGGTCCTCGTCTGCGTCGATCAGAACCGTGTTTGGATCTGTGAATCTCGGATTGGACAGGGTCGGTGCGATGCCGTCTGTTGCGGTTGTGGTGGCGCCTGCAAGTGGGTTGGGGATGTCTTCTGTATCTGCGATCTGCCTCCCCTCAAGGGCGGCGTATGTCACACCGGGTGTGGCATCAGGTGGCAGTGCGGTTCCCAGTGTTAGTGTGAGGCCGGTATCTGAATCCAGTACGGTCTCAGAGACGCCTGTGACAAGCTGGCCGGTCGATAGTGTCCAATCAGCAGCAGCCGTGTTGCCGCTTACATTCATGTCAAATGTAACAGTGATGGTTGTTGGTGTGGCCGTAGCTGCGCCAAACATCGGTGCAATTGTGTCACGGGTCGGCGATGTTGCTGAAAGCGTGACCAGAATCGCCTGATTGCGGGCAATATCAGTTAGACCCGGATAGGTGATTGTGTGCGGTGCGTTGCTGTCCGACGGATTTGCAGTCACTAACGTGAGTGTGTTGGTGCCGGCATCAAATGTGGCAGTAATTATGCCCAGAGTAGGATTGATTGCAATTCCTCCAAATGATCCCGTGTCAAGGTCCTCGTCTGCGTCGATCAGTACCGTGTTTGGATCTATGAATCTAGGATTGGACAGGGTCGGTGCAATGCCGTCTGTTGCAGTTATGGTGGCGGCGGCAAGCGTGTTGGGGATTATCGCCACATCAGCTATCTGCCTGCCCTCAAGGGCTGCGTATGTCACACCGGGTGTGGCATCAGGTGTCAGTGTGCTACCCAGTGTTAGTGTGAGACCGATAACTGAATCCAACGCAGTCTCAGAGACGCCCGTGACGGTAATTGAGCTAGAAAGAGTCCAATCAGCGGCAGTCGTTGTACCGCTTACGGGTTCAGAAAATGTCACGGTGATGGTTGTGGGTGTTGCCGTAGCCGTGATAAATGTAGGCAGAACCGTGTCACGGGTCGGCGATGTTGCCGTAAGCGAGCTTGGGACCGGCGCGTTTCTGGCAATATCAGTGACGCCGGGATAACTGATTGTGTATTGTGTGTTGCTGTCCGATGGATCTGCCGTTGTGAGTGTGAGTGTGTCGGTGCCCACATCAAAGGTGGCAGTAATTGCACCCAGAGTTGGGTTGATGGCAATTCCCCCAAATGATCCCGTGTCAAGGCCCTCGTCTGCGTCGATCAGAACCGTGTTTGGATTTGTGAATCTCGGGTTGGAGAGTGTAGGTGCGATGCCGTCAGTTGCAGTTATGGTGGCGCCTGCAAGTAGGTTGGGGATGGTGGCTGTATCCATTATCTGCCTGCCTCCATGCACTGCGTATGTCACGCTAGGCGTTGCATCAGGCGCCAGTGCGGTGCCCAGTGTAAGTGTGAGGACGGTATCTGAATCCAGTGCGGTCTCAGAGATGCCCGTGACGGCAATTGGGCCAGAAAGAGTCCAATCGGCAGCAGCTGTTGTACCGATTACGGGCTCGGAGAATGTCACGGTGATCGATGTGCCAGATGTGCTACGTACGCTAAATGTCGGCAGAATCGTGTCACGTGACGGCGATGTTGCCGAAAGCGAGCTTGGGACCGGCGCGTTTCGGGAAGGATCGGTTACGCCGGGATAACTGATTGTGTATTGCGTGTTGCTATCCGATGGATCTGCCGTTGTGAGTGTGAGTGTGTCGGTGCCCGCATCAAACCGGGCACTAATTGCGCCCAGGGTCGGAGTGGTAGTGATCGTGGTGATTGTCGAGGGGTCTGC
Source organism: Cenarchaeum sp. (assembly GCA_020027325.1). Lineage (GTDB taxonomy): Archaea > Thermoproteota > Nitrososphaeria > Nitrososphaerales > Nitrosopumilaceae > JAHRAL01. The sequence continues at coordinate 2,611 of JAHRAL010000009.1, forward strand.
CAAGTCTTCGTCGGCGCGGATCTCGATCGTGGCCGGGCTGGTAAATCTCGGATTGGAGAGGGTCGGTGCGATGCCGTCAGTTGCAGTTATGGTGGCGCCTGCAAGCGGGTTTGGGATGTCCTCAGTATCGGCTATATGCCTGTCCTCAAGTGGCGCGTATGTCACAACAGGCTTGGCATCGGCTGCCAGTGCAGTATCGACGGTGAGTATGAGTGATCTGACTGCTGTAAAGGTGGGCGGGGAGACACTGTCTATGGTGTTGCCGGCAACGTCCCAGTCAGCAGCAGCCGTGTTGCCGCTTACATCCATGTCAAATGACACAGTGATGGTTGTGCTAGTTGTCGTAGCTGCGCCAAACATCGGTGCAATTGTGTCACGAACCGGTGATGTTGCCGAAAACGGGTTTTGAGTCGCCGTGTTGCTGGCAGTATCAGTCACGCCCGGATAGGTGATTGTGTATTGCGTGTTGCTGTCCGACGGAGCCGCTGTTGTGAGTGTAAGTGTGTCACTGCTGGCATCAAAGGTAACAGTAATTGCACCCAGACCCGGATTGATGGCAATTCCTCCAAATGAGTTCGTGCCAAGGTTCTCGTCTGCGTCGATCAGTATCGTGTTTGGATCTGTGAATCTAGGATTGGAGAGGGTCGGTGCAATGCCGTCAGTTGCAGCTATGGTGGCGCCTGCAAGCGGGTTTGGGATTATTGCCACATCTGCTATCTGCCTGCCCTCAAGTGCTGCGTATGTCACGCCGGGCGTGGCATCAGGTGCCAGTGCGGTGCCCAGTGTCAGTGTGAGTCCGGCATCCAAATCCAGTGTGGTCTCAGAGACGTCTGTGACTGCAATAGAGCTAAAAAGAGTCCAATCAGCAACATCTGTTGTACCGCTTACGGGTTCAGAGAATGTCACGGTGATGGTTGTTGGTGTGGCCGTAGCTGCGCTAAATGTCGGCAGAACCGTGTCACGGGTCGGCGATGTTGCCGTAAGCGAGCTTGGAACCGGCGCGTTTCTTGCAACATCAGTGACGCCGGGATAACTGATTGTGTATTGCGTGTTGCTATCCGACGGATCTGCCGTTGTGAGTGTGAGCGTGTCGGTGGCCGCATCAAAGATGGCAGTAATTGCACCCAGGGTCGGAGTGGCAGTAATCGTGTTCAGTGATGTTGGATCTGCCAAGTCCTCGTCGGCGCGAATCTCGATCGTGGCCGGACTGGTGAATCTTGCATCAGACAGGGTTGGTGCAATTCCATCAGTTGCGGTTACTGTGACACCTGCAAGGGTGTTGGGTATGGCGACTGCATCCGTTATCTGCCTGCCGTCTGATGCAGCATATGTCACATCGAGGGTGGCATCGGGTCCAAGTGGTGTGCCCAGCTCAAGTACGAGCGCAATATCGGTATCAAGCGCGGTATCAGAGACGGCCGTGACTGTATTTGCGCCCGATACAGTCCAGTCGGCAGCATCTGTCCGGCCGTTTACGGGCTCGGAGAATGTCACTGTAATGGTAGTCGTTGTAGTGGTATGTGCAATAAACATCGGCGCAGTCACGTCACGGGTCGGCGATGTTGCCAAAAGCGAGGCCAGAGTCGCCGGGTTGCTGGCAGTATCAGTTACGCCCGGATAGGTGATTGTGTATGGTGCGTTGCTGTCCGACGGATTTGCAGTCGATAGTGTGAGCGTGTTGGTGCCGGCATCAAATGTGCTAGTAATTGCGCTCAGGGTCGGATTGATGGAAATTCCTCCAAATGATCCCGTGTCAAGATCCTCGTCTGCGTCGATCAGTACCGTGTTTGGATCTGTGAATCTCGGGTTGGATAAGGTTGGTGCAATGCCGTCTGTTGCAGTTATGGTGGCATCTGCAAGCTGGTTGGGAATTATTGCCACATCTGCTATCTGTCTACCCTCAAGGGCGGCATATGTCACACCGGGCGTGGCATCAGGTGCCAGTTCGGTGCCCAGTGTTAGGGTGAGATCGGTATCTGAATTCAGCGTGGTCTCAGAGACGCCTGTGACAAGCTGGCCAGTCGTTAGTGTCCAATCGCCGGTATCGGCGGTACCGCTTACGGGTTCAGAGAATGCCACGGTGATAGTTGTTGGTGTTGCCGTGGCTACGCTAAATGTCGGTAGAACCGTGTCACGAGTCGGCGATGTTGCCGAAAGCGAGCTTGGAACCGGCGCGTTTCTGGCAACATCAGTCACGCCAGGATAGTTGATTGTGTATTGCGTGTTGCTGTCCGACGGAGCCGCCGTTGTGAGTGTGAGTGTGTCACTGCTGGCATCAAAGGTAGCAGTAATTGCACCCAGACCCGGATTGATGGCAATTCCTCCAAATGAGTTCGTGTCAAGGTCCTCGTCTGCGTCGATCAGTATCGTGTTTGGATCTGTGAATCTTGCACCAGAGAGGGTCGGCGCGATGCCGTCAGTTGCAGTTATGGTGGCGCCTGCAAGCGTGTTTTGGATTATTGCCACATCAGCCAACTCCCTGTTGGCAAGTGGCGCATATGTCACACCGGGCGTGGCATCAGGTGCCAGTGCGGCGCCCAGTGTCAGTGTGAGGCCGGTATCTGAATCCAGCGCGGTCTCAGAGACGCCGGTGACTGCAATTGAGCCAGATAGAGTCCAATCAGCAGCAGCCGTTGTACCGCTTACGGGTTCAGAGAATCTCACGGTAATGGTTGTGGGTGTGGCCGTAGCTGCGCTAAATGTCGGTGCAATCCCGTCAGTTGCGGTTTCTGTGTCAGTTGCAAGCAGGTTGCCTGCCGCATCAGCGAGTGGGCCGGCCGGTGCCGTGTATGTCACATCAGGTCTATCATCAGGTGCCAATGGTGTGTCTAGTGTGATTACGAGTGTTGTGCCTGCATCAAGGCCAGTCTCTGAAAGACGGGCAATTGTATTGCCGGCAACGCCCCACTCTGTGGCATCTGTCTCACCACTAACGGGTTCAGAGAATGTCACGGTGATGGATGCGGATGTGGCCGTAGCTGCGCTAAACGTCGGTGCAATGCCGTCAGTTGTGGCCGATGTGCCACCTTCAAGCTGGTTGGGAATGGTAGCCGTATCCGTTATCTGCCTACCTCCAAGGGCTGCGTATGTCACATCAGGTTTGTCACCAGTTGGCAATACAGTGTCTAGTCCAAGTACGACAACAGTATCTGCATCGAGTGTGGTTTTAGAGACACCTGTGACGGCAATAGAGCTAGACAGAGTCCAATCAGCAGGATCTGTTGTACCGCTTACGGGTTCAGAGAATGTCACGGTAATGGATGCTGGCGCTGCCGTAGCTGCGCTAAACGTTGGTGCAATCCCATCAGCCGGTGTAACGGGCATGGTGTCCAGTGGATTGCCAGATGCGTCAGCTAGTGAGCCGGTCGGTGCCGAGTATGTCACATCAGGTCTATCATCAGCTGCCAATGGTGTGTCTAGTGTGAGTACAAGCATGAGCGTTGCGGCAGGATCATCTGCCAGGGATGCGACATTGTTGTTGTCAACAGTCCAGTCACTAGGAGTAGTAGAGCCCAGCGTCGGTTCGCTAAATCTCAGAGTTATGGTTGTGGGTGTGGTCGTCTCTGCTGCAAACGTCGGGCTAGTCGTGTCAATGCCCGGGGCAACCGCAGTCAGTCTGGTCGGACTTTGTGTGTTTCCAGAAGTGTCTGTTACCTGGTGATTGTCTATATGGTATGATGCGCCATCAGCGGCCGAGTCTGCGGTTCTTAGCGTGATTGTGTCAGTAGCACGGCTATATCCCACCGTGATTGCGCCCAAGCCTGGAAGGATGGCAAAGTCTGACGGCGATGGATTCACAATGTCCTCGCTTGCGCGGATTGTTATCGTATTGGTACCTGTGAATGCCGCATCAGAGAGCACGGGTGCAATGCCGTCAGCTGCAGTCCGCGTGCCAGTTGCAATCGGGTTGCCTGCCGCATCAGTTACGGGGACAAACGGCAATCTATACGACACAGCAGGCCTCGCATCAGTGGCCAGTGGAGTACCGACTGTGAGTGTGAGCGATGTGGCCTCTGTGAGTGTAGTCGGCGAGGCATCGGTTATGGTGTTGCCGCGGATGCTCCAATCAGCGGCAACTGTTTGGCCGTTTACGGGTTCAGATAATGTCACGGCGATGGTTGTGGGTGTTGCAGTAACCGGGCTAAATATTGGTGAGAAATTATCAAATGATTCTATTATGGTGTCTTGTAGCGGGATGCCTCGTGCAGTTGTTAGTGGGTGTCTTTGTGCCTCGTATCTTATTTCGAGTACCGTACCAGCGGGTAGCCTGTCGTCAAGAACAAGCGTAAGGCTGGCACGCTGGAAAAGAAAAGAAGGGGGCACGAGTCGGGTGATTGTGTTTCCTTCAACAGTCCAGTCGTTGATGTTAAGAGGGCCGCTCAAATGTTCTGAAAAACGGAGAACTACGCCGGATGTATCACCAACATTTACAACACTAGCAGCTCGAATCGTTGGCGAGGAACCACTTTGTGCCTCAGCTGCAAAGACCAGTGACATGGCAATTATGCCGGCAAGAAGAATTACAGTTATGTGCATGGTGATTCACGCCACCTCACACCATTTGATTTGCCACAGACAAAGATATGCATAGGTATGAATGCACAGTGCAAACACCGTACATTGTTAGTCGTACCACGCTTTGTTGGTTCTGCCGTACACCAACGCTCAAGCAGTATTGGCAGTATTTGCCCGGTTATCATGTGGGCCACAATAGTGGCACACAGAATTTTACCAGCGCAAGGCATTTCCAGACCGCGCCACACAAGATATGGTGCAACAGTGTCCAGTAAAAACTCGCATGTCTTTATCCCCCCCGAATTTGCACCCACGTCGGCAATTATAGTATCAATCGATAGCTCGTCCCTTATCATAATGACAAGCATGCCCGTGTTATCGCCCCCCCCCCCCAAGGACACTGCATAATACGAGTTAGGATCGCGCCGCGAGCCAACAACATCTAGGCATTGTCCACATGTATGACTCGCCGGATGTGTCGGTCTAGGCTTTGGTGATGTCGATCTCCATCGTAGAGATCTTGCGATCACGGCCATCATCTCCGGTAAAGCTGTCCGAATCTATGCGAATGTCGGATATTTTGTATCCCACCGTGTTCATTCGCTTTACAATCATCTGCGACACGTCGACAGCCTGTGTAATTCGTTTGCCGCGAGATTTTATGGTAATTTTTGGCGATGTTGCCAGCTGTGTAAGCGTGGCTGTAACGTATGTCATTATGGGCTTTATTCCTATGAGTATGATGCTTCGATCCCGGGTCTCGCCGTTTTGTGAACGGGCGCCGTCAGGTGCAGATCCTTCTGAGGATTCCGGTGCCGCATCCATTGTCCCAGACGATTGGCCATAATCAGAAGACGGTTGGGATTCGGAACTGGTATCAGATGGTGGAGTGTCGTATCGGGATTGTGATTCGGAACTGGTATCAGATGATGGAGTGTCGTATCGGGATTGTGATTCAGAGCTGGTATCAGATGATGGTTGTGATTCAGAGCTAGTGTCAGACGGTGTCGGGTCGGATTGGGGTTGTGATTCAGAGCTGGTATCAGACGGTGTCGGGTCGGAGGCCGAGTCGTCATGGCGGTCAGAATACTCTGCATATACGTCGGCTGCGTCGTTGTTTGAGCCCATCGATACCTTGTCCTTGCGCACTTGTTTAATAACTTTATTCACGCTATTTGCCCCAATCTGCTCCAATAGTTGCGCCGCATCATCATAATTTGCACACGCACGAACACCCTCAACGATTCGCGTCTCCTCGACTTCATAGCAGTGCATTATCTTTTGCGAGTCACAGTATACGAGCATGAGCTTGTCACCCACAATGCAGTGATAAAGCGTGTCCTCGACCATCAGCTCTGGCTTTATCTTTAACTTGTCAGAATCCACACTCAGGGCCCGGCTCACGGCACGCTAGTCGGCGGGGGGTTATTTAGCCGCATGTAATTCTTGGAACTAGATATATGGGATATGATCCAAGTATCCATTGATGGACAGGGTTGTAATCCATGTTGACTTTGACCACTTTTATGCACAGTGCGAGGAGACGCGCAGGCCCTTGCTACGGACGGTCCCGCTTGTCATATGCGTCTTTTCTGGACGCGGTACCGACAGCGGGGCAGTCGCCACTGCAAACTATGTCGCACGCAAGTACGACGTAAAGTCGGGCATATCGATAAGCCTTGCACGCCGCCGCCTAAAAGACGCACCCGATGCACAGTTTCTCCCAGTCGATTTCGGGTTCTATGGTTCCGTATCAGAGCGCGCAATGGCCATCATGCGCAAGCATGCGGACGTATTCGAATACGTGGGCAGGGACGAGGCGTATCTGGACATAACCTCAAGGTCGTCTGCAAACTACAAGACCGCACTCCACATTGCGCAGCAGATCAAAAACGAGATACGCAGCGAGCTCTTGCTGACATGCTCAATCGGCATATCCTCAAACAAGCTGATAGCAAAGATTGCATCAGACTATCAAAAGCCAGACGGCCTGACACTCGTAGAGCCGGACGATATTTCGGACTTTCTTGCACCCATGAGCATACGTGCGATACCCGGACTAGGGAAAAAGACAGAGATCCGGCTCAAAAGCATGGGGATAAAGACCGTGGCGGACCTGCGCCAGCACAGCGTCTTTAGCCTAGTCGAGATGCTTGGCAAAAAGACCGGGACATACATCTACAATGCGGCGCAAGGCTGCGACGAGGCGCCCGTAGCCGAGCGCGCCGCAAGCCTCCAGTACAGCAAGATCGCCACACTAGGGCACGATTCGACGGACGTCACATTCATTGAAAAGAGCATTCCTGGTCTGTGTGCAAAGGTTCATGCCGCAATACTTGCGGATTCGCGGACGTTTCGGACCGTTGGAATACACGTAATCCAGTCGGATCTGGTTACAAAGTCACGTTCTGTCACGCTTCGCAGTCCGACGGCCTCGCTCCAAGAGCTAGAGCGCGCAGCAAAAAGCCTGCTTTATGAGGCACTAGAGTCGCAGCGCATCCCGGTACGGCGAATCGGCGTCAAGGCATCCGAGCTAGGAGAGGCAGGGGGCCAGCAGAGCATGGACGACTATGTCCGCTGAGCCTGTGCGTCCAGCCTTTTGATTCGCCGCGTCTCTAGTATCATGACTATGACAATGAATGCAAAGAGCCACGGAAGAAACATGATCTCGCCGGCAACAGAGTGGAACTCTTCCCATTTTTCTGCATTGGCCGTCACCTTTAGCGCGTACCAGGACAAGAGAAATATCCGGATTACATTGACAGTTATTGTCCCGATTATCCCGATTGCAAACCACGCCGCCTTGCGCCCGCCTGGAATGCGCATCTTTAGCAGAAACGCCATCATTACAAGCGAATAGATTATGATGCTGTGGACCCCGGCAGACGGCCAGAACACCTGAAGTGCAAAGCGCCCGTGATCGCCGTTGAGAAACATCAGGTTGTCCCGTGCGATCGCCGTCCCGAGATCAAAGACGGTGACCAGCCAGACGTTGAGATCCACCATGTACGGGACTACATACTGGAGGGGCCCGAGCGAGTCGTATGGAAAGTATGCATCAAGACCAAGTATCAGCGCGCTGCCGCCAAGAAATATCGGGCCTGCCGGGGCAAGACGCACCCACCTGCGGCCAAGAAGCCCTGCAAGCGTTGCAACCATTATCACAGTAATTATCCCTAGATCCCACATCCATACCCAGGATATCGGAAGCTCGATGCCCGAGCTTGTTGCAATGCCGGCTATGTAGTCGCGGAGGCCGTTGTCAGAGAGGATCACATACACGATTCCTAGTGCGGCAATCGGGGCACACCAGATCAGGCGTCGGATGGTGATGTCGACGCGCAGCATTGCAAGCTCGGCGACTGCAAAGGCCATCGCAAAGAGTGCGCCGCCACGCCCCTGGTTCCAGCTCAGCTCAAACGTCTCCGGATACGCGGCCAGCGCAAAGACTATCGGGGCGGCCACCAGCCCGATTCCCCCGGCAAGCCCAGTCCGCATCATGGTGTGCGGGTCGTCCTCAAAGAGTATATACGCAATGCTCCGGCCCTGCGCCAATATTGGGTCGCATCAAAGGGGGCAGGCCCCCCGTCAAACCGCAGTATTTTACCGGGAGGGTGGCACTCAAAGAGGTTGCAAGCACCACGGCCCGGCCCCGTGCGCGCATCTTGGAGGTAAGGTTCCATGCAGGTGCGCGCACAAAGATGCACAGGCATTCTGGCGGGCAGATACTAGTTGCCATATGTGGTGCCGGGAGTCTTGTCACATACAAGCAGACAAGCTCAAAGATAGCCAGGGTGTCGCGCACGCCGCTCAGCGCCGGCAAGGCCGTCTACATACCCCCCAAGGTACTGCATACGCACGGGTCGGTCTCTAAATCAAGGACGTTTTCACATATTGCGATAAACCTGTCGGCAGGAGCCGGCGAGATGAAGACGTTGTGGTTTGACTCTGATTTTTCATCGTGGCTCAAAAAAATTCCCTAGGACAGGCCAGATATTGCCGGATTTGGCGCATAAAACGCAGACTCGGCAGACAGCTCCTCGAGCTTGCGCACCAGTGCATCCCTGCCGGACTCGCGCATTATTTCGAGTATAGGCTTTTTCATTCCCAGGCCGAGCTTTGCGGCATGCTCGATTGTCCCAATGTCGGCAACGCCGTTCTCAACGAGCCACGCCACATTGTTGATCAAGACTGCGGACAGGCGTACCGGGTCGCACGTGGCTGCCAGCTCTTCGCTTAGCTCCACGCGCTCATACTTTTGCTCAGAGTATGGATAAAACCCCTCGCCGGACTTTTGTCCCAGCCTCTTTTCATTGTAGAGTTTCTCGATTGTCGGGTGCGGGCGGATTACCCCGTCGTCGCGGGAGTGCATCTCTATAGTTGCCTTGTGTATCACATCAATGCCAGTAAAGTCTGCCAGCTCAAATATCCCCATGGGGAATCCCATCCGAAACCGGACCGCCGAATCTACTGCCTCCTTTGTGAGGCCGGCGGACTCCATTGCATAGCAGGCTTCATGGACCAGCGGTATGAAGAGCCGGTTGACTATGAACCCGGGCACGTCGCGGGCGCACAGGACGGGCTCTTTTCCCACCGACCTTACGTACTCTATCGTATAGTTTAGGACGTCGCCGTCTGTCTGGGCTCCCGGAATTACCTCTACCAGCTTCATCAGCTGCGGCGGATTGAAAAAGTGGATTCCAATAAACTTTTTTGGCCTGGCAAGCCCTTCTGCAATCTCTGTTATTGGAAGCGTGCTGGTGTTTGATGCAAATATCATGTCGCGCCCCCGTGTCTGCTCGTCAAGCTCGGCATACACCTTGCGTTTTAGATCCATGATCTCTGGGACCGCCTCTATAACCATCTCTGCGTCGGCCAGCGATGCGCCAAGGTCCGTCTCTGTACGGATTCGCGCATACGCCGAGTCGGCATCGGACTTTGTCATCTTGGCCTTTGAGGCCATTTTATCAAGGCTCCAGCGTATCTTTTCCTGGGCCTTGTCAAGGAACTCTTGCTTTATGTCGCGAAGGACGACGTCGTGGCCTGCGACTGCCGATACCTGCGCAATTCCGTGTCCCATGATTCCTGATCCTAGGACGGTTATCTTTGCAGGCTTCATATGCGGACATGCGTGCATATCCTTATAATACATTTGGAATGGGATGTGTCGTATGGGACTGTTTTCTAGGAACAAAAAGCAGGACGGAACAAAGTGCAAGGTGTGCGGTCTAGAGCTATCAACGCCAGAACGCCTAGAAAAGCACACAAAAAAGGCGCACGGCAATGTGCCAGAAAAAAAGATTGATCCAAAGGGCGGCGACGGGGGAATGTGGTAATAGTGGAGATGGACAGCTCTAAAAAGCACATGATCATATTTCTTGGCGCGCTTGCAGGGGCGGGGGTCGTAATCGGTACGCTCGTGTTTCCGTTCTGGAACCTCATACGCGAGGACGTCTTCGAGGAGACCGTTATACTCGGCAGCGTTGGCGGGGTGTGTTATGTAGAGACGACTGACGGGATTCCAAAGACGATAGAAAACTGCCAGCTGGCCGAGGGCACGAGTGTGAGCATAAGGTACGGCCAGGGTCTTGCATGGGCAGATATAATCGAGTGACTAGAGCGGATACATGCGGAGCCGGGTCAGCGCATCATCAACTATTATGGCCTTTGTAGGGCAGGTCTTTGCCGCATCCATCATCGTCTCAACGCCGCTACCCACGGGATCTATAACTGATGACTTTGGGTTTACGTGCACGTTTTTGTCAATGTAAAACGTCTTTGGCGCAATAGTCTCGCAGCTGCAGCATCCGATGCACAGGCTTTTGTCGATCTGGATGTTATAGCGCGGCACTGCCTGCGTGCGGGCCTTTGAGAATCCAGAGCCGTGGTCAGTGTTGCGCTTTTGGTTCTTGCGGGCGCGCCGCTGCGATTCTGCATACTCTTGGTTGATCTCCTCAGCAGACATTGATTGTGCGCTGCGGCGCTTTTCATAGTCTTGCCAAAAGTTGCGTTCATACTCTCGCCAAAACGCCTCGTCTTGCTCAAACTCGGAGGTAAATCTAGACCAGTCCTCCTCGGGGGTCCTGGTCCCCTGCATCTTGCGCCGGGTCTTGTGGGCAGTAGTTCTCTGTGTATTTCGTGCGTTTTGCGCAGTGCGCTGCTCACCGACAGATGACCTGTGCAGGTCTGCACCCTTTAGTGTGTGGTATGCGGCAGTTATTCGCTTTAGGCGAGCCTCGTTTCTGCCGTCGTTTCGGTCAGGATGGAGGGCCAGGACGAGTGATCGGTACTTTGCCTTTATGACGTCGGACGTGGCATCCTGGCTGACCTCTAGTTCCTGACAGGCACTCTGCACGTCCACGTACTAGTAATCTGCACCCGGATTAAAAACAGTTGCTCAGATGTGCCCTGCCCCAGGTTCGTGCGCTATTATATACTCAGATTTTCGTGTAATGTATGGACGTAAACCATGCCTGTGAATGGCATCGAGCGTGCAGATTCGGACGTAGAGCTGGATTCATGCCAAATTTTCACGTATATTTCACTCAATCACAGCCTTGCTTTGCAATCCTAAAATTATCAGCCCTACGAATAGACCACGATACGCAATCACAGTGATGGTTTTGAATATTGTTCATGGATTGCCAGAGATCGCAAATTAGTGTAAATAAAAACTAGATTGTAAAGATCAGGGAAAATTTATCGTAATTTCGTTCTCGTTGATTGATTCTAATAGTCGCACAATATTCATAGGAGCGTTTGGATCAGAGCTAATTCTACGAATGACTTGATTTTTTATCAATGTTATGACATTTTGCTTTCGTTTTTTATATATCGTAGTGTTTAATGTGCAGAAGTTTTGATTACTCATCTTGCGTAATCGTGCGCGCAATTTGGCCTCCATATCACCATTTAGAAAAAAAATGATTCGTTCCGAGTTATCACTTGTTGGCAATATATGGACAAAAGGCAGTGCATTGGCATCATGTGCAAATAACCCCGTTACGACTTTATGGCGATTCCTATATCCACAAAAAGACAATATGACAATATATCGTTTCAAAAAATTACTCCTTGAGTGGATGAATAGTAATCTGGTTTAATTTTTCATAATACTTGTTAAACAATTTAGTTGCAACCTCTTCTGCTTGTTTCTCTGTGTCAAACTCTTTAAGGCCGTAATGATCACCCAGCCACGTATCTTCTGCCTTGACGCTATGAAATTTCATTGCTTTCATACGTTTCTGAATCTCGGCACAATGCCCAAGATTGCAATCAACAACAAACTTGTATGTTTGTCTACCTGCTCTAGTCATTTTTAATTCTCCCATCCTGCCACTTATTAATGGTGGGACGGATACTTAAGGTCGCTGTTTGCACTGCGTATAGCCGCAAATCACCACATGTCAAAATCAACAGATTATAACTGTTGAGGCGATCTTGAGGTTGTCCAAAACAGGCCACATGGCCGCCATTCCAGCCTGTAATCCGGGTCGCCAAACACCGCACGCGGGTTACTCTGCCACCTTTTTTGCCCGTTTTCTGAAAAAAGCAATCAGGTAGCAACAGAAATATGCCAGTACGGCATACCACACGGTGTGGCTGTATACATCCGTATGGGCGTTGTGGTTTACACCGTAAGGTTGTAGCACAGCACGCGAGCGAACAGCTCTACTGTGAT
>JAHRAL010000015.1 GCA_020027325.1 Cenarchaeum sp.
CCCCGGCCCACAGCGGTGTGGGATTGATCGCAGCAGGGCTTGGTTCCATTGCGGTCCTGTTTGTGGTGTATGCGTATATTGTATCGGATCCTGCAAACATCACACCTGATGCCGTGGAGCCGCTGTACAGAATCGCGCACGCGTTTTATCTCCTGCTTGCAGTCTCGCTTGGTGCAGTTGCCGCAGGGCTGTACAGGTATCATGCGGCAATGGCGCACCCAGGCAGGCGCGGACTCGTCGCAGTCATTGCACGCCATACTTGGAACCGCAGGTCGCGTGCGGTCTTTGTCGCAACGTTTGCAGTCTATGGCGTATTTTTTTCGCTGAGCTCGGGCACGCTGGTCTACCAGCCCGAGGTCGTCTTTTCATACCACTATGGGGCGCAGATCCCCTCACTCGAGCTAGTTCCATGCTGCGATGCTGCCGGATACATGCCAAAGATCCTGGTCTACATTACAGAGCACGTCGGGTTGCAGGTCATACCGATAAACCTCGTGCTCCAGATCACAACATCATACCTGGTCGCACTCAACGTCGCAATTGCCGTGCGCGCATTTGCAATATCACGCGCACAGCGCAGCATATCGGGGATAGGCGCAATAACGGGGCTGTTTATCGCATGCCCCACGTGCGTTGGAACGCTGACGTCGGTCTTTATCGGCACTGCAAGCGGGATCACGCTGAGCGTTGCCCTGGCCCAGTTCCAGACTGCGCTTATTGCAGTCTCGATACCGGTCCTTGTGTTTACGCCGTTTTTGCTGGCAAGGAGAATGAGAGGCGCCCAGTGCTGCGACTAGGCCGGCGGCGTGTACTCTTTGCGCGTCTTGACCCCGCCCTCGCCTCGTGCGGTCCCAAAGCTGATCAGAATAAAGAGGAACCCTAGCCCGATGAGTATGCTTGCCAGGGTCACATAGTCGCTGTGCTCTTGCTCGCCTATGAGGAGCTCTGCAATCTCGTCATCAGTCATTGCCGAGCTTGACGTGGGGAGTGTCTGGTTCAGGTACCCCAAAAACACAAACCCCCCAACAAGCAGTCCTGCGCCGAGTGCAAGAATTTTCGGATTTACCCTGAGCACGGGCTCTGGTATGCATATATCCACATTTATGGGTTGGTCTCTTGAGTACTGTAAACAAGACATGTGTACATGCTGTATGGCAAGATCTGGCACGATTCGGCAACATGACACAGCAGAGACTCTCAAGTTGGGAGGCCATTTCATACGGGAGTGGTGATCGGTAATCAAGATACTTGCCAAGTTTTGTGCCCAAGAGCAGGCATTGTGAGGAGTTACGGATGATCTACGTTATCCAGCTCTATAACTACGTCTGGAGGCAGTCGATCTAGACGAATTTGGTACTTTGGTTTTCTTGCAGAACCGTCTGGTTGTCTGCCTTGCTTAAAGATCGAGATCCAACCGTCTTTTACGCCTTTTTTTAAAACGTGTGCATCCTTGATGAATATTGCTTGTAGATCAACTACTTTGCCGCTTTTTTTCATTGTTCTGGTTTTGGGTGAGGGTTGTCCTGCTCTTTCGTATTTCTGACGCCACTTTAACAACGAACCGTCGGCATCAAACTTGAATTCAACAGAAGCCACGATGAAGCCTATGCCGGATTCCAGTTCAATTGTACGATCCATTGCGCTCTTGTCGTTTAGAATTACCGTGTTAATGCGTTTGCCGCGGCTATCTTTGACAGAGTGAACCTTGAGATCCCAGTTGTAATATCGTTGATAATCAATTCTACTTCCCTTGACTATTCTCACACCGTACCAACCTCCCAGAAAGTTTGTCAATAACGGTCGACAATATTCCTCAAAGAATACTGCCGCCCATTCACGTTGATTTCCCTGGCGAGTATGTTCATGCAACCAACGGATGGAGTCTTGTCCTTCAAAGATTTTTGGAAAGTATTTTTGGACGATCTTGAGAATCTCTACTGCTTCGTCTTGGGGTTCAGGCGCTGCCATCTTGTCATACCTGCCTTTTTTTGCTTGTTTCCAAATCACTCTTGTTTCCTACAAAGCATATAAAATTCCTACCAAGGAGTTTATGGGTAATTGAACCAACGCGGAACAATTTCGCCGCCTGCAAGAACATTTTCCAAGTCTGACAAAAGATTTCAGCAGAAAAGCATCAAAAACACAAAACGCCATGCGGCAACGACCGGA
>JAHRAL010000063.1 GCA_020027325.1 Cenarchaeum sp.
AAATGCCCCTATTGTGCTAGTACGAATATCACTAAGCGAAAAGGCGATTACCTTTGGGATTGTTTTGACTGTGATCTTACATGGTAGGGAATTGAGAGACGAATCGTCATTTGCAAAATAGCCGCCGGCGATTATAACGATCTAGCAACGCTCACATGTCTTTACGCCGAGAATCAAGGCAGACTGTAGAGTATGCAAGATCGCACATCCGTTGGGCAGTCTCGGCGTGTGGTCTGGATACCTTGATTACCAGCTTTGGTTTTGAATGATGCATGCAATACTGTAAACATCCAATGTTCTAGCATTACCCCCGTCTCGCGTAGTCATTGGATTATGACAAAATCACATTCCAAAGCTTTTTTGATTCGATGTGCTCTTGATCATAAAGTCTTGCTCTGGATTTCTGCTATTCATTCATGAACCGAGCCCGTTTTAGCCAGAGCCCGTGCGTACTGCGCATCTGTTCGGCCCCGCCTCTAGATCCGGTATCAGTTCGGGGTTGAGCGGCATTGAGCCGCGGTTGAACCTGATTATCATTGAATAGTTTGGGGGTTTTGGAGGCGTACTCTCGGTTATCTTTGCAACAAACTCTTGCCTGTCTGCACCAAACATTGCAGCCGACTTTAGGTCCTGGACGCTTGTCCCATACGCTCCCTGCGGGTCAGCTTTTGTATCCTCCACGTGGTGCGCCGGGAATATCATTGTCGTCTCTGGCAGTGATGCGAGCCTTGCATGGAGTGTGTCATACAGCGCGTCTGCGGACTCGGCAGCAGTGTCATGCAGGTCCGGCCTCCCTATGCCGTCTGCAAAGACGGTGTCACCGCAAAACGCAATGTCATTTATGATATACGCAACGCTGCCTGCCGTGTGCCCCGGTATGCCCATTACCTGGAGCTTGCAGTCACCAAACGGAACCGTGTCGCCGTCGCCGACCTTTGTGCAGCCAATGTCATAGTTCTCCCCGCCGCTCAGGTACAGCTCTGCACCCGCAGACGATGCAAGCTCGCGCGAGGCCGACACGTGATCTGCATGGCAGTGCGTATCGGCGACTGCGAGGATCTCTAGGTTCTCAGAGTCGGCAATCTCGACGTATCTGCCAACCGGATGTACGGCATCAACTACTACCGCATTGCTGCCTGATGCAACAATATATGACAGGCATCCCTTGCTGACCTTTTCTACCTGTATCACCCTGATTCCCGCCTTGTCGTATATGACCGAGTGGGCAAGAACCTGGCTCCATCCGGCCATCCCGCCGTCAAGCGATGTCGACTCAAGGCCGTTTCCTGACAGCGCAAACGTTGCAACCATTGAACGGTTGCCGTGCGAGCATATCGTCACAATCTTTTTGTCCCTTGGCAGCGAGTCGCACGCGCCGGGCTCAAAGAGCCTTGCCAGCGGCACATTCACCGCACCGTCAATCTTGTGGCTTGCAAACTCTTCGGGCTCGCGGACATCAAGCAAAAAGACGTCAGGGCCCAGCTGCGAGTGCAGCTCCGACCCGCTGGTCAGCGGGGACTGGCTCGTGCTGACAAGCTCGCCGCCCCACGCATCCATGCCCCCCTCTAGATAGTGCGCATCAAAGCCAAACTTTGCCATCATCTCTGCGTTCTGCCTTGATGCCTGGCCGTCTGCATCAATGATAATGATCTTGGAGCCCCGGGGCATCTTTGCCATTATGACCTGCTTTTGCTGCATCGAGCCGCATCTGGCATTGGCCGCGCCCCTTACGTGGCCTGCCATGAACTCTGCTGCGGGCCGGATGTCCAGTATTATGGCACCCGAGCCTGCCGCCGATGCCAGCTCGCCTGCGCTGATTCCTGCCTCCATGTGGTTCCTGCACGGTTTTGCATCCCAATTTAGGATTTCTGCTATTCGCCCAGGACTTGGAGCACCTTGCTTGGTATGTCGCCCAGCCTGCTGACTGCAAGCACCCTCTCATACCCGAGGCCCTTTAGGTTCTCTGCAATGCCCGTTGCCTGGAGCACGTCGGCGCCAAGGCCGAGTGCTGCCATCCTGGTTCCCGTCTTGCGCATGCGCCTGACAAAGCTGCGGACCGCATATGCATCAGAGGGCTCGCCGTCTGTCATTGTCAGCAGCGTCTCTGGCCTCTCGGCGTCCAGCACGGGCCTCATCGTAGAGTAGACCTGTGCTAGCGGCGTTGAGCCGTTGGCGGCAATCTGCGCCAGGCGCCTTGCGCACACAACGTCCCATTTCTGGGATGCGCGCTTTATCTCCCAGCAGACGACGGACTTTTCTGACGTGCTAAACGCATAGACTGAAAACCGCGTGGAGAGCTGTGCCAAAACCTCGCAGAGGGCAAGGGTGGCCTTTTTGTACTTTGTCTGGACCGCCGCAATGCTAGACGAGTGATCAAGCAGCATCATAAGATCCGCGCTTGATTCGGATCTAGAGTCGACAAAAAAAGGGCTTGCAGGATCCTCAATGTATGACTCTGCGTCAAACTCGTCGCCAAACGCGGCCCTTGCCTCGCGCCACTTTGACTTCCAGTCGCGAAACTTTGTCTTTAGGCGCCAGATGAGATCATAGTCGTATATCGGCGAGATGTCTGCATCCTCTGCCGGGGGCGTACTGATTCCGTCGTGGACTGCCTGGCCGGCATCCGTCCGGACCCCAAGAAGCGACTCGTATTCGCCTCGCACGCTCGAGTCCGCAGTCTCTGCATTTGCCGCATCTTTTGGGGCGCCGACTGCCCCGGAGATCTTTGTTATCGACTTTTTGACGTCGTCTGGATTCATTGCAATGTCGGGCCTTGACCATGGAAACGCAATCGGAATGGTGGCAAACGGGTCCAGCTCCAGCTCTTCGAGTATCTGGGGAACCGAGCCGTTCATTGCGTCCCTGTTGCCGCCGGCAGCGTCGCCTACTGCCCCCTTTGCAATCTTGCATGCGCGCCCCACCGACTCTAGCTGGTGCTCTGTAATCTCGCCCTTTATGTCGTCAAAGAGAAAGCTCTGCAGGAACGCCTCTGCAATCCTCGGCTTGCCATACACGGCGTTGAGGATCGGCCTATACGTCCACTGGAACGCATAGTTGAATATGACCTCGCCGGCCATTCCCCGCCACTCACGCAGCCCCACGAGTTCTGCGTGGCGGACCTCGAGCGCATTGAGGACGAATCCAAAGGCGTGATCGGAGCTCAGCCCGCGGCTGCCAAGCCTCCGTTTTGTAGCCGACAGCCAGATGTTTGCCCGCATCTGCCTGTAGCGATCAAAGGGCCTGCCGCTCAGCGATTCCATCGGCTCCGTATAGATTACGTCCCCCGTGTTGCGCGAGGACTGGCCAAAGGAGACCCTGACGTTGCGCTGGGCAGACCAGCATCTGGCAAGAAATGTCGCAATTTCAGCTGCCCTGCTGGTGCTGACTTGCCTAGGCAACGCCTGATTCGCCAAACATTGATGTGATTATCCCGGCGACCTTGTTGTGCTCGATGTCGCCCCACTGTGCATACACGTTCCCAAAGACAATCGAGGCCGCCTCGGCCGCGGGCATTCCAGCTGCGACCAGCTTGCCGTACGATATGGTCTCGCGGATGCTTGGCGCGTATGCAATCTCTTCGACTGCCGCTGCCTCGCGGAGCGTGTTTGCCAGCCTGATTCCGGCATCTAGCTTGTCATCGGGGCAGCCGGACTTGATATGCCTCCGGACAATCTCTGCCTCAATTTCAGGTGGCGGATACTCTAGCCTTATCCTTACCGGAAACCTGCTTAGGATCTGCGGCGGAATGTCCTTGGTGCCTGCGTGCGATAGCGGGTTTATCGTTCCGACTACAAACCATCCGTCAGCGGCCTTTACCGTGGTGCCAGAGGACTCTTTGAGGACAAGCTGCCTCCTGTCATCTAGTGCCTCATCAAGCCTGAGCAGCATGTCTGCTTCGGCTGCGTTTAGCTCGTCAAGATACAG
>JAHRAL010000090.1 GCA_020027325.1 Cenarchaeum sp.
CTAATGTCTGCCAACAGGTGGGAGGTGCTGCCAAGGATCAATGCAGCTATGGATCGCAGCTCGATAATTGTAATGAACCGGTACTATCACTCAAACATTGCTTATGGCCTTGCCAACGGCCTTAAACGCCCGTGGCTCGAGTCCCTTGATGCCGGCCTGCCAAAAAGCGACCTGGTCATACTCCTAGACTCGCACCATGCCGAGTCGTTTCGCCGCAAGTCCAAAAACAGGGACAAGTTTGAGCGCGACGCTGATTTCCTCCAAAGGGTGGCCAAAGTCTACCGCCAGATGGCCAAACGCAGCAGGTGGGGAATCGTTGATGCAACGCAGGACCGCAAGGTGGTGCATGAGCAGGTCATGAAGATAATATCGCAGAGGCTGAGGGTATGACCAGATCAAACCTAGAGATCGTCGACCCCGTACACGGGGTCATCCAGGCAGACGAGACCGAGAAAAAGATCATCGATTCCTGGGAGCTCCAGAGGCTCCGCCATATAGGCCAGCTCTCAGGCGCACACCTTGTATATCCGGGGGCGCGCCATTCAAGGTTTGAGCACTCGCTTGGCACGATGCACATTGCCGGCATTACCGCGCAGTCGCTCCGCGAGCGGGGCTTTGTGACCGAGTCGCAGGCAAGACAGATCCGCCTGGCCGGACTCGTCCATGATATAGGCCACGGCCCATACTCGCATCTGTTCGAGTCCGTGATGCGCCGGCACAAGGTGCTCGGCGGGGCCGACCACGAGGAGATTGGTAGGATGGTTCTCGAAGAGACCGAGGTAGGCGACCTGCTCGGGCGCGACAGGCGCAATGTGGCAGACCTGGCATTTGGCGGCAAGCGGTACAATGCACTATCAGACATTGTCTCGGGCGTGATGGGTGCGGACACGATGGACTATTTGCTACGCGACGGCTATTTCACCGGTTCCCAGCATGCGCGGGTGGACCACCAGCGGCTGGGCCGGTCAATCGAGATCCGTAAAAACAGGATCGTCCTTGCGCGCTCGTCGCTGCACTCCTTTGAGTCAATGATGCACTCGCGGCGCCAGATGTTTTTGACGGTCTACTTCCACCGCACCGTCCGTGCCGCACAGGCCGTAATGCTGGAGGCCCTGGAGGTGGCCGCCGACTGGCTGCATCTGGAAGATCTCAGCCTGGACGACTATCTCGAGCTGACAGAGGGTTCGCTGATGGCAAAGATGGCCGACTACATCGATCCGTATTCTATAGATGCACGGCGTGTAGGGAACCTGGTAGACGAGTACCAGGCGCGCTACCTTCCAAAGTGCGTGCTTGATGTCCCGATCACCGGTGCGCCCCCCGATGCCGGCAGGCTGCGCCAAAAGATTGCCGCCCGGGCCGGGGTGTACGAATCCAGGGTGCTAGTCGATGTCACGGGCGCATCCTCGCTGCCGCTCACCTCTGACAAGCGCCAGATGCGCTCAATCGCACTCCATTCCGGCCCAAGGCACGCGGTCAGCGTGGTGCCGTTCTCGAAACTGCCGCTGGTCTCGGCGCTGCTGACCCCCATATCCTCACTGCGCGTCTATGCCCGGAGCAACACAAAAAAAGTCGCGGAGGTGGCCGCATCCGTATGGCCCGCAAGAAAAAGCGCATAGTGGTAAAGCTGTCCGGCAGCTCGTTTGCCGCCGAGAATATCGGCAAGCTGCGCGACTATGCGCAGGTGTTTGTGCGTGCCAGTTCTGCCTGCCAGCCGATCATTGTCGCCGGCGGGGGCGCAATTGCCAGGACCTATATTGCCCATGCGCGGGCCGCAGGGGCCGACGAGTCTACGCTTGACGAGCTTGGAATCGACATCTCGCGGCTCAATGCCCGGCTCCTCATACACCCGCTTGGCCGGTATGCGCACTCGCATCCGCCAGAGACCCTGCGCGAGGTAGAGCATGCGGCAGCTAGCGGCAAGATTGTGGTCGCCGGCGGCCTGTATCCGGGCCAGAGCACCAACGGGACTGCGGCGCTGATTGCAGAGAGGCTTCGCGCTGATGCATTTTTCAATGCGACAGACGTTGCCGGAATCTATGACTCTAATCCAAACAAGTCCAAGAATGCAAAGCTGCTGCCAAAGATAGACGTCTCTGAGCTGCGATCCATGCTCGTCGGTGAGGACACTGCTGCCGGTGGGTACGACCTGATGGATATAATTGCGCTAAAGGTGATTGAGCGCTCGAAAATTCCTACGCGTGTGATTCATTCGGTACCGAGGACGATATCTTTGGCACTTGCCGGGCGCAGGACAGGTACCGAGATTATGTTTGGCAAAGCCTCGTCGAATAGCGGTCGTTCCAAATCCCGGCGTACCCGCCGTTAAACTCTGTCATTTTCGATATATGGCGATCTTTAGATTATCCTGATAGAAATTATCCGCAATTGCTCACAACGTTGGCTTCTAGGCAGGAAATTTAGCAAAATTCCCGATCACGTATCAGATCTAACACGCGATTGATTTAATTTGAACCACACTACAATGCGGCAACGGTGAAAAGGCATGTCTAAACCACCTACTACTGAACACGACGCATATGATGCCGAATATGAGAAAGGTGCCAAGGCCATAAGACAGAGCAGATTAGAAAATGTCACATACAGCCACAGGATCGGCTTCTGTATTGATCTGAAAAACAACAAGGTAAAACGCAGATTTTTTGACATGTTTACAAACAATGGCAAGCCCGTATACATAATCGGGATCACCGATAACGCCGGTGATTTTGATGATTACTCCAAAGCGGCATATGTCTGGCTACGTAGCGAACAAAAGGAGGCAATGTTGGGTCAGTGGACGGATCCACGAGGAATCCGATACCGAGACGTTCTACTCGTGATATCTGGCATAAGCAGGAACCTAGCTTTAAAATATAAAAGGCGGTACTCCCAAATGTCCATCATGGAGGTACTCGGGAATGGTCCTGCAAGACTCATCTAGTCAAAAGACGTTCAAGAATACATTTGCACCAAACATTGAGAACGAGACGCTCAGCGTACATGAAGTGATAATGGGACTTAGATCCACCATGATCCACTCCGCCGATCTGCCCAAGGATGTGCAGGATGCGGTGGTCAAAGAACTTGATAGGCTCTCTGAGATCAAGGAACAGTCCTCCTGACGGACTTTGATTACGCTTGGTCAAGCCTTATCGTCGGATAGCGATCGTTCTAGATCTTGACATACTCGCCGCCAAACTCTGTTATTCTCGTACCCGACAATTTTTTGAATATTGCCAGTTCCTCGTCCTTTTCCAGTGCGCGTGACTGGGCCTTTGTGGGAGATGGTCTTAATATAGTAGTTATACTGCTATGATAAGTAATGGATGAAGAATCATCTAAACGTTTTCGTGAACTGGAGAGTGATATTGGAGCCATGAGACACGATCTTAAGGTTGAATTTGATAAGATTCATAGAGAACTTGACGTGTTAAAATTATCGATTAAAAATAAATCTTGTTAGCTTTTATAATACCAACTACATCTAGACCACGTTGTCAAACGGATCGGCAATAGAGTAGACCGAGGCCACGTGGAACCCGACCACGGGCTGCACAAAAGTCTCACCCGGCTGCAAGAACTGCTATGCAGAACGGCTCTCAAAGAGGCTGATGCACATGGGGGTCGAAAAATACGCCAACAACTTTGACTTTACCCAGCACGAGGCCGACATTGACATCCCCACAAGGTGGAAAAAGCCGAAAAAGATCTTTGTAAACAGCATGTCTGACATGTTCCACGAGGAGGCAGAGATGGAGTTTATCGGCAGGTGCTTTTTTACAATGCTCCAGGCAGACCACCACATCTATCAGGTACTCACAAAGCGCCCGGACAAGATGGCAGAGTTTTCGCGCCTCTTCTCCAGATATTACGGATTTCTGGTACCGGGCCACATCTGGATGGGCACCAGAGTCGAGAACCGCGAGACTGCATGGCGCATACGCGAGCTGCGCCAGGTGAAATGCTCCATGCGCTTTGTCAGCTTTGAGCCGCTGCTGGGGCCAATAGGCAGGGTCAGCCTGGCCGGCATTGACTGGGCAATAATCGGCGGCGAGAGCGGCCACAATTACAGGCCGGTCAAAAAGGAATGGGTTGCAGACCTGATAAGGGAGTGCAAGAGGCAAAAGGTCAGGGTCTTTTTCAAGCAGTGGGGCGGCATTCGGCCAAAGTCCGGCGGCAGGACCATAAATGGAAAGACGTATGACCAGTATCCTAGGTCAAAGCCTGACAAGCCAATGCATGCCAAAAAACTGGACAAAGTAAAGCACGGCGAGTGCTGTCCTGCAATCCATGCCTGACGGCTTTATGCCTGACTGGTTCAATCTGCCTAAACATCCATACTATTCCGTACGAGTCCCGCCTAGTTCCGCAAAATGCCATACTGGAGCATTTGGGCAAGTACCTTTCCGATTAGGACATTGTCAAAGCTCCTCCAAAGGCCCATCAGGTCGCCAATCAGGAACTCGCCTATCTTATCCACTGGCTTGTCTTCGTAGCTGAACTTACGCAGGTACAGCAGCGCGGCGGCAATCTCCAGCCATTTGGTGTCATCACTATGCGGTTTTATGATTTCGGCAAACCTTTCCAGACCTTTCCCGTCCAGTCCCCTGTCCTTGGGAACGTCGTTCCCGACGGCCTCTTGTGCGTCTGCTGATACCTGCCTGCAGTACGGGCCACCCCTATGCCACTCAAACGAGTATCCCAGATCAATCCCAGACTCTTGACCGAGGTAGGCCAGCCTTTGAATCTGGATCTTGTCTTCAGGGTATTTCATCGAGTACGTCTTGCCTATCGCGTCAAAAAAAGTCGCAAGCCTTGCCGGGGATCCCATCGGTTCGCGGTGACGGCCCGTACTATAAAAAACATGGCTGCCCAAAAGACTTGATCATCTCGACATGCATACAAGCCGCGTTGTCAAACTGATCGGCAATAGAGTGGACCGAGGCCACGTGGAACCCGACCACGGCGCCATCCGGTTATGTCTGGTCGAGCCTTATCGTCGGGTAGCGGTCGTTCCAGATCTCGACATACTCGCCGCCAAACTCTGTCATTCCCGCATCCAGCAGCTTTTTGAATATCGCCAGTGCCTCGTCCTTTTCCACTGCGCGTGACTGGGCCTTTGTAAACCCGTCCTCATCGACGATAAGTGC
>JAHRAL010000107.1 GCA_020027325.1 Cenarchaeum sp.
TGATCAGGAGGCGCAAAAGCGAGGACTTGCCAGAGCCCGTGGCTGCCAGGACATACGTGTGCATCAATAGCGTGGCCGGATCAATGGCAGACGGCGAGCTGACAAGCTCCCCGTACGCATGCCCGTCGAGTGCAAAGCCGGTGCGGAGCGGCGTGCTCCCCCCGCGCCTTGGGCGCATAAAGCTCAGGGGGAGGGCAGGATCGTCGGGTATGCGCAAAACGGCGCGCATCTCATCACTGGTCAGTACAAGAAACGGGCACAGGTCTAGATCAATGCCCAGCCTGCGGCCGGTCTCGGCAGCTGCGTTTGATTCGAGGATTCCGAGTGCGGCGTCTGAGTGCACCTTTCTTGCCTCTAGCCAGTCCAGCAACTTTGGACCATCATAGCTCCAGACTTGTAGATAGTCCTTGTAGATTGCGACCTGTCTTGTCACGCCCCGGATTGCATCGATTACTATATCCGGATCGTCTGCGAGCACCAGGCCGCGTATGGCAGCAGTGATGAGCGGGCTGTTTGTCTTTGCGGCATAGGAGCCCAGGATCTTTTGCTCAACACTGGTGTTTGTGCCGCCCTTTTGCATGTGCGCAATGAGTCTTGGAAATGACTCTAGGTTTTGATCCAGTGCTCCGCTGAGCTTGCCACCTGCATCCTCCCAGACTGTCTGCACGCAGACTGCCGCGTCCCCGTAGCGCGATATTACGCCGGCAAGCTCGTTGAGGAGGTGGATCGGCTGCTTTTTGTCCACAGCTGCAAAGTTGAACTGGTGTGCAAGCTCTGCATCAAAGCCCACCGTGCCGGGCTCATACGCCCATGACGGTAGCACCTCGTCGAGCTCTGTCGTGTCATGACCAAGATCGTGGGGGAACGACTTGTCGCTTTGATCTGCCGTGGCGACGATGGTAATCTTGTTGGTTCCCGCATCCTTCCAGAGCTCTAGTGACCGGGGGTGACTAGATGCGTGCATCACGCCGGTTCGATCCTTGACCGGGCGGATTGCATAGACGAGCCTGTCGGCCTTGGGACCCGTGCCTTCCCGGATGTCTGCAAGGCTGCCTCCTGCCCAATGCTTGGGATCTGGAACCCCGTCCTTCCACTCCCTCTTTGGCCCAAGGCGGCCGCTGTCTGTCCAGACCATTGCCCTGCGTGTATTGATGGTGGTGCTTGTGAATAAGTCTTTGAGTTTGAGCTCATCCGAAAGTTGATGTGCAAACGACCGTACCACTGTCAACGGAATCCTGTATGTGGCGGTAACAGGATCAAATGGGAGGATCTTTCTGCCAAATTCTGTCCTAAATCCACATCCGCGACAGGTTACAAGAGCTGCGCAGCCGCGTGGCCACTTTGTGCAGGCGGGCGGTGTCTGCAGCAGACAACTGGCCCGGCTCTTCCACCTGCTCCATATCAAATCCGGGCCTGTCATCGGTGGATCTTGGTGTGTAGTCTATAGCTTCCTCGGTCATTTCAATATGCCCCCAAATTCAGCCTCTATAAAGTCGTCTATCTGCTTAAGCACCTTTTTGTCGTGTGGAGCCATTAGGTGGGGTTATGCCTGTGACTAATGTGTATGAGGTCAGCCCCACTTTGTTCACATTGTGGACTCTCTCACTCATAGCATTTTTCATGCCTAAATTCGAGCATGGGGTGATCTCATAACTAATGTTCCTCGAAACTGTATATACCACAGACTCCATACCGGTACCATGACGCCCGGAATCGGCCTAATGAAGCGCCGCCTCGAAAAGGAGGCAGACGCAGTATCCCTTGCAGTCTCTGCCGCCTCTAAAAAATACGGACCAGAACCTGCCGCAATCAAGACTCTAGAGACAAAGTACCACGCAGATGCCGGTGACTGGTACGTGGCACTGGGGTGGCAGGAAACAAAAGTCATCGTCCGGATGGACTCTGTCCTGGCAACTGTCACCGAGATAAAGGAGCTCTAGCCAAATGCCAGATGCCATAGTCCTTGGAGGATCACGCGGACTCGGAAAAGCAATTGCAGACTCGCTGACAGAGATCAACTATAACGTAACTGCGACATCGCGCAAGGACATTGACACATCTGATCTGGACAGTGTAAGACGGTTTGCAGAGCTGCACAAAGAAACCGATGTTCTAGTACTCAACACCGGCGGCCCGCCGCCAAACACGTTTGAAAACGTGACAGTCGATGAATGGCAGAAATACCACAACCAGCTGTTCCTTGGAATGTGCGTCCTGCTCAAAAACATCCACATACGAGACTCTGGCTATGTCTTTATGATCAGCTCATCAGTAGTCAAAGAACCCGCACCAAACCTCATAGTCTCTGGCGCATACCGATCTGCAATGACTAGCGTACTCAAGGTACTAAGCAAGGAAATGGCACAAAGACAGGTAAGCATCATAAACATCGCACCGGGACCAATGGACACTGACAGGCTAAAAGAGCTGGTAGGAGATGTCACAGAGTATGCCAAAGACAGACCAATGCAAAGGATTGGAAAACCCTCAGAGCTGGGCGGCCTCGTCCGCGGCATTATCGAAAACAAGGTAAAGTACCTGTCAGGCCAGACCATCGTCCTTGATGGCGCAGGCTCGGATTCTGTGTAATTTCTGCCCAGACAAGTTAAGCCACACTAAAGTTGATATTAGCGCCTTTTATCAACCATGCACATGCCCAATAACCCCTTGACTAGACGAATCGAGCTTGTATGCCGCGAGTGTAGCACCGTATACGAGCCCACATTCCGCTACATCTGCGAAGAGTGCTTTGGACCACTAGACGTACGGTATCTAGATGCCTCCATATCAAAGGCAGACGTAGAGGCGGGCCCAAAGACCTATTGGCGATACTCCAACCTACTACCAATCCTGGACCGAAAAAAGATCGTCGACATTGGCGCAGAAATGACACCATTGACCAAAGCCAAAAGACTCGGCAAAGAGCTAGGACTAGACAACCTCTATATCAAACACGACTCTGTAAACCCGACATTTTCATTCAAAGACAGGCCGGCAGGAGTCGCAGTATCAAAGTCACTAGAGCTCGGACTCAAAGCCGTCGGCTGCCCGTCGACTGGCAACCTTGCATCAGCCACTGCCGCACATGCAGCAGCTGCCGGACTCCCATGCAGGGTCTGGGCGCCGGCAGGAATCGAGCCGCCAAAAATAGTCCAGGCACTGGCGTACGGGGCAGAGCTGATCACAGTCGAGGGAACGTATGACGAGGCAAACAGGATTGCAGCACGCGCAGGCGACATTGACGGGCACGGAATCGTAAACATAAACATGCGCTCCTACTATGTCGAAGGGTCCAAGACCCTGGCCTACGAAGCAGCAGAACAGCTGGGATGGCAGGCACCTGACAGGGTCGTCATCCCTGTCGGCAGCGGCGCAATGCTAAACGCAATCTGCAAGGGATTCGAGGAAGCCGCACAATACGGCCTCATACCCGATGCCAAAAACATCAGAGTCGATGCGGCCCAGCCAACTGGATGCGCACCCATTGTGACTGCGTTCAAGTCCGGCGGCAAGGTGGCACCAGTAGAGACGCCAGAGACGGTAGCAAAGAGCCTGGCAATAGGCGATCCTGGAGACGGTCGATACGTCCTCCAGCGCCTCAAACAGTATTCGGGCACAGCAGAGCAGGCAACAGATGCCGAGATCCTCGATGCCATCCTCCTCCTTGCCAGAACCGAAGGCATATTCACAGAGCCGGCAGGCGGCGTTCCAGTCGCGGTACTAAAAAAGATGGCAGAATCCGGCCTCATAGACAGGGACGAGACCATCG
>JAHRAL010000111.1 GCA_020027325.1 Cenarchaeum sp.
CGATCATTGCTTGCATGGCAATGCACGCATCAATGCACTCAAATCCTGCCATCAGGCGCAATGCAGAGTTTTTGAGCAAACATGTAGAGTTTGTCGCACCAAACATGGCAGAAGGCAAGGCCAAGGCGCCGGAACCCGCAGACGTCACTGCACGCATAGTCGAGCGCTTTGGGACTGTGCAGACGCTGAGGGGCAAAAAGGCGCTCGTAATTGCAGGCCCCACAATGGAGCAGATTGATCCGGTGAGATCCATAATCTCGCACAGCACTGGACAGACTGGTGTGCTGGTTGCATCAGAGCTGATGGCAGCCGGGGCCAGCGTCAGGATGGTCTATGGGCCGGGGTGTGCGGTGCCGCCACAAGGAGTGCGCACTATCAGGACGACTAGTGCTGCCGAGATGGGGCGTGCCATGAAAAAAGAGCTTGATAGCAAGATCGACATTGTCGTAATGGCAGCAGCAGTGTCTGACTATGCGCCGGTGCGCCGTATGCGCTCAAAGATAAAGAGTAGCACAAAGGCAGTCACGATAAGGCTTGCGCCGACTCAAAAGCTCATCAACATTGTAAAGAAAAAACAGCCCGGTGCGTTCCTAGTCGGCTTCAAGGCAGAGTCGGGCATCTCGCGCACCAAGCTGGTCGCATCTGCAAGGAAGAGGATGGTCGAGTGCGGGGCGGACCTCATGGTGGGCAATGATGTAAAGGATCGCGCATCCAAAAAGAGCCGGATCATCATAATAGATGCAGACGCAGCAAAGACATCAAAGCAACAGACAACACAAGCCCATGCAAGGCTAATCAGGTCTGAGATCGAGTCGCGACTTGCATAACGATGAGGTCCTTGGTAGGAATGGGACGATGACTGGTGGGACATCGTCATGGTTTGTGGCTGTCAGGTTTTTTTTAATTCACTGTCTGGAAAGCGCATGTAGAGCTTTCCATCAATGTAAACGGTACCGCCGTGCAGGGCGGCATCGCGCTCCTCTATGCGGTGTATCGGGCTCTTGCCATCCTCTGTGATGATCACAGAGTCGGTGTTCTTGTCACGCGGTGCGCGTGTAATCGCTTTTATGATCATGTAAACTCCTCATATTGACCGAACCGTTCCATATATGGGTTTGTGAGGTACTCTGCCATAGCAAGAGAGAGGCCCCTCGTATCGCCGTGCCTGCGCTGGGTGTACATTGCAGTGTATGCCTCTGTCCCAGCATGAAATTTGAAATTTTCCGCAACTAGAAGCAAACGGGCATGTTCTTCATACGCTTGAATACTCTAGATTGCCGTCATCATCATATCCGAATACTCCATGTGGGTGGTCATCAGATTTGGGCACGATCATGTGACGGAGGAGTCGGCCGTTCTTACGGATACTCATATTATCATACCCTTTGTCATATGGAGTTCTAATCACTGTCAGCCTCATCAATAGTCCTCCATGTTGGCCACCTTGGCCGTCAGTTCCACAGGGGTGTCTTCTTTGTCCCAATCAGACATGGTTTGTGGATATGGCGTTTGGTATAAAAGAACTATTTTGTGGGTTTTATGGATTCGTGTCTACGCCCCACTTGCGGAGGTTTAGGATGGCCATTGCCCTCGTCATCCCCGGCCTTAGTGCCTGTTGCTCTTTTATTGCCTCTTCCAGCCGCTCCTCGGCGGTCATGTCCCTGTGCCTTTTGGCTACGGTCTTTGCCTCCATGCGTTTGGTGTCGTCGTGCAAGTCAGTCATTGTGTTGTGGATAAGGTGTCGATAATATAAGTAAATCACGATTTGGATCTATGACCAGCGGCCCAAGTGCGCGATAGCTTCCTTTCTGTCCATCCCATACTTTTTCTGTAGTCTGGCGATGGCCGCCTCGCTGTGTGTCGGTGGTTCAGTCTTGGCGCTCATGTCCTTGGAGTCGGGCTTGGGGGTGTATTTTTCATCAGGATATACAAAGTCGCGCTCATCGGCATCATCATACACCCGCTTGCCTTTGGGCAGTTCCTTTATCTGCTTCCGGTCTATTGCCATTGCGTTGTGGAAGAG
>JAHRAL010000001.1 GCA_020027325.1 Cenarchaeum sp.
CGATCTAAAAGCATAGCGACAGATCTATTAACAGCCGGTTCCGCGTATCTTGATCCCTTGACAACCCAAAGCGATCATGAGATGTGGGAAGCAGAATTTCTAAAACTAGAGGATAGAATTGATGAATTTCTGATCTACTTCCATAAAAATAAGAAATGCTCATGCCATGAAAGGGAATGCAAGCATTATGAGAGGGCACGTGACAAGCTCTTTGGAACAAGAATTGACGAGTTGTATGATCAATGCCTACATAACGCATTTGCAACATTTAATGAAGTTAATAAAATTAAACTAGATGATCATGAGCGATAATTTCTAGATCTTTTTTGGTGTATTTGTTTTGTCGGATTTTGAATTCTTTATTCAGCGAAACAATATTGTAAATTGATTTTGGGATGTGGCATAGGGATGAGAGGCCATTGTCCCAGAGGTGCTACCCTGCCTATGGGTGCCGCAGGGGGTTCAACTGGACTCTAGCTCTGAATTATGATCTATAAACATAGCGGCAGATCTATAAACAGCCGGTTCCACGTTTCTTGATCCTTTGACGACCCAAGATAGTTACGAGTTGTGGAAAGCAGAATTTCACAAACTAGAGGATAGAATCAGTAAATTTTTGATTTATTTCCACAAAGTAAAGAAATGCTCCTGCCAGGAAAGGGAGTGCAGGCATTATGAGAGGGCACGTGACAAGCTCTTTGGGACAAGAATTGACGAGTTACATGATCAGGCATTGCATGATGGACTAGCCACATTTCAAGAGGTCAGCAAAATCAACTTAGACGATTCTGAGCAATAGTTTCAAGTTGTTTTCTAGTGTATTTCTCGTGAAGAATTTTCAACTCTTTATTCAGTGTGGCAATATTATAAATTGCTGCTGGTGCTGATGGGTACTTGCTATTCTTATACTTTTGAACAACGTCATACAGATTCATGTTTGTTACTGCACATTTCAGATTCATATCACGTCTTAACGGCGTAAATTTAAATCGATTAAAAACAGTTAATTCGGAATGTTTGGGCTTCTGTTTCCAAAATCCCTTATTGGCTATGGTCCTAAATGAAAAGACGTCAAATCCATACAACTTGTAAATTAACGAATTCACAACTTCTCCTTTAGCTTTCTTTTCGATACACGAGGCAAGTCTAAGAACTCTATCGTTATCGCGGCTTCTTATAAAATCAAAATTAATTTTAATATTTTTCTGGGATTTATTTGGCGTATTTCCTAAAAAGCCAATTATTCCAGAATTTGATTTCAACACATCAAAGTACAATTTTTTAAAACTTTCAGAAGGAATACGTTCGTCCAAGATTGGAACCAAATGGCATTTTTTTGGAATTCTGTCATTATAACGACTCAAATCATCACTATTCGCTCCATCTTTAGTTAAATACGCTTTAATAAAATTAAAACCGCATTCAATCTGGAAATCAATCAAATCAATATTGCTCAATTTTAAAAGTCCTTTTGTTTTTATGCCGTTTAATGATAAAAGGCACAATTTATCAGGGTTTTCTTCAATGGTCTTTTTAATCTTTGAAATTTGCTCAGTGCGATTACTGAGATTAGAAATTATTTTTTGTGGATCACTTTCAATAATTTCTAAAATTTTAGTACCAAAATCAAAACCAGACTGATCCATAGTCTCGGCATGGTTCAAGTTTGTAGAAGTTATAGCCTGTGTGGGAAACGTTCCCCCCACACCACCAATATCAAATGTCCCATACCTGATCCCTCCGGCGTTTCTTACATCTATGCTGTCCATCTGTTTGTGAATACAACATGACGTTTAAAAACACAACGTGTGATTTTTGACAAAGTAACAGTGATCATAAATTGACCACCACACAAACTAGCGATCAGCAGTAATTGCGTACAACGTTGGTTTTTAGGCATGAAATTTGGCAAATCACTCGATTATGGATCAACTTTGCTGATCCTAGCTGGGGGACGCATGGTCAAACAACAAAGAATTCGGCCTGATCCGATCTCCCAAAAACGATAATTTCATTTATGCCGGTGCCCCATACCGCAGCCATGAAGTTCAGCTTCCGGTACGGGGATCGCACGTCGCTCTACGAGCCTGACGCCGGTTCCGAGGACCTCCAGCCCCAGATACTGATCGGCACGCGGGACCTCGACGGCGACGAGTTCCAGATTGACCTAGACGAGACCCGGCCCAAAGTGATCAAGGAATACCGCCAGTTTGTGGACACGCGCAAGGAACTCTATGCCAACCTGTTTTCCAAGGAGCTGGCCATACTGGTATCGGTCCACGTCAACGGCGATCCCAACGCAAGGGACGAGGCAGAGGCGCTGTTCCGGATGCGGGTGGCCCTAATGCAGATCCCCAATCCGCCTGACTTTGGGCAGTACTTTGTGGGCCTGGCAGAAAAGCTTGTGGGAGCAGAAGACGTCGCGCACCGCGCAAAGATCAGCTTTGGTATCGGCAGGCACAGATCCCAGTATGTCATTGACAAAAAGACGGGCAGGATCGACAACAACACATTCACCGGCGTGCGGCCCGAGGCCGGCGAGTTCGTCATAGACATGGACACAACGGATCACGCAAAGATTTCCGAGTATCGGCGGTTCGTATCGGAGCACACAACGCTATACTTTTACCTGTTCAACAGGGAGATGTTTGCCTACGCCACGACCCGCGGTGAGGGCGCCCGGGAGGCCAAAAACTATGCCAAAATGCTCTATGAGCTGAACCAAAAGTTCGAGGAAACGGCCCCGCCGATGGATTTTGAGACGTTTTTTGCAGCATTTTCCAAGTCGGCCGGGCAGGCCGAGGATCTCGTCGATCAAGGCTCTACAAGGCTGAGCTTTGATTTTGGCGAATACAGGTCCCAGTACGTGGCAGACGCCGGAAGTGACGTCCACTATGAGCACAATCTGATTGTGGGAGGCCCGCCCATGGCCGGCGAGACCATAATTGACATCAATGAGACGCGCCCAGAAAAACTCGAGGAATATGCCCGGTTTGCAGACGCCCACACAAAGCTGTACATGAACCTGTTTGCAACCGAGATGGTCATACAGGTAAGGGCGTACATGGAAGGCGACGAGGAGGCAAAAGAGCTTGCAAGGGCCCTCTATAACAAGACCTGCGACTTTTCGGCCTCGGAAAAATCCAGGTTTGAGGAATACTTTGCCTCTGGGATCAAGAATATCAAAAAAGAGGCGAGCCTGTCCCCAAAAGAAAAGGGGCAATGATCCGCGGCGCCGGGACGCCCCTGCCAACCCCGCCGGACGCCGCCTTGATCCCGATCAGATCCCGGCAGCGGGCAATTTCTTTAAAGAGGGCGCACCCCAGACGAGCTGCATGAAGGTCAGCTTCCGGTATGGCGGGCGCACGTCGCAGTACACGTTTGAGGGCGGCACGAAATCCAAGAAACACCAGACACTGCCCGGCGAGCGGGTCCCAGATGACTACGAGTTTGTAATTGATCTGGCCGAGACGCATCCCACGGCAATAAAGAGATACCGCGAATTCGTGGACAAGAACCCGGAGCTGTATGCCCGCGTGTATATGGACGAGTCGCTGACATTCTATGACAGCGGTGATGGGAACCCGATGGGGGAGTTTGAGATGCTGTACCTGGTGCATTTGAACATCATGGGCAGGCCGATACGGCTGGGCAAGGACTACAAGCAAAAGGTGGTGCCCGTGCACGACAACGACAAGTTTACGTTAATCAGCTTTGAATTCGACCTGTTCAGATCCCAGTATGTGCTGGACAAGAACACCAAAGAGCAGGAGGATCACCACATAATTGTGTGCGAGCCGCCCGGGGGCGGCGAGTTTGTCATCGACGTGGACGAGACGAGGCCCAAAGTAATCGATGTGTACAGAAAGTTTGTGGCACAGAACAAGCTGATGTATCTGCGCTCGTTTATGACGGAGACGGGCGTACAGGCGCAATCACACCTGGAAGGGAACAAGACCGCAAAGGGTCGTGCAGAACAGCTGTTCTACATGACACGCAACCTCAGGCCTGGAATGACCATCGGCTTTGAAGAGTTCTTTGCCAGGCATATTACGATATCAAAGATGGTACGTGACTCCGGCGTCCAGGCAACGCGACGGGCCCTCTGGGGCAGGGATTGACGAGTTGCATGATCAAGCATTGCATGATGGGCTCGCGGCATTCCAAGGGCCCGCCAAGATCGGTATTGCCCCGTAATCGGGAAATTTCATAGTTTTCAATCATGCATCAACCCTGCCGGCAATCCTCCCGCTAATAGCGCGTCATCTTGAAATCCAGCATTCCAAACCATGCCGACTTTTCAAAAAACAGGTCTATCACGTCAAGAATCTGCCTTGTACCCGTTTCGGCCCTATAGATATAGCCGGTCCATTCATCCCCCTCGAATATCGGCACGTCAACCCGCCAGTCATTCTCGCCTCTCCGCCTGATGTCAATCGCACCCCGGGTTCTGCTACTGAACCCGATCTTCTCGCCGTCCAGCAGTCCCCGGGTCTCATCTAGCGCCTTTTGCTTGTCAATCTCCCTAAACTCCAACGCCGGGACCGTCTCTAGCCCTGTATGCTTCCAATAGATTACGACCTCGTCGTCATGGGACGTATCCTGCAGGACTTTTTCATATTCGTCCTGTTTGGCCTCTTGGTGCGTGGTTGCAGGCGGTCTGCATATCACGACAGGCTCCAGCATGCTGTGCGGTCGGGGCATGCCTTGTGCACTGCTCGGCATTATTTAAAACTGGCATGTTGGCATCGCATCTTGCTCCCCTGCCTCGATCCTTCCAAAAACGTACATCCCTTTTATGGAAGCACCCCGAACGACAGACGTGAAGCTCAGCTTCTGCTACGGGGATTACACGGTTGTGTACGAGTTTGACGGCGGCACCGAATACAAGGAAAGGCACACGCTAGTCGGCGACCGGACCCCCGACGATGACGAGTTCCAAATCGACCTGGCCGAGACGGACCCCGCAGTGATTGCAAGGTACCGAGAATTTGCAGACAAGAACCCAAAGCTGTATGACGACTGCTCCATCCAGGAGATGTTTGTGCAGGCATCCGGCCACGCCAACGACGATCCGAACGCATGGCGCTCGGCCGCAAAGCTGCACAGGATGTGCAATGCGATCAAGGAAAGCTCGGATGCTTTTGAGCCGCACTTTGAGAGACTGGTAAACATATTTGCGAATGCCCGGCACAACACGAAATACCTCACAAAGATCACCTTCGAGTACGCCGGCCACATATCCCAGTACGATCTTGCCGGCGATGAGCAATACGAGAACCGCCAGATACCGACCGGCGACCGGACGCATGACAGGGGAGAGTTTTTGATCAACGTACACGAGACGGACCCGGACGAAATTGCGGCGTATCGCAGGCTCGCCGACGAGGACAGGGAGCGGTATGACGACCTGTACGCCGAAGAGATGTTTGTGCTGCTGCGCTCGCACGCCGACGGCAACCAAGACGCAAAGGCCGAGGCAGAAGCGCTGTTCCGGATGAACCTGGCCATCACAGAAAAGGACACAACGGCTGACTTTGAGCCGTACTTTGCAAAGTTTCTGGGAATGTTTGAAAAAGTGAAGGACTGGGACCGCGAGGATCATCCAAGAATCAGCATTGAATACGGCGGGGTCAGGTCCCAGTATGTCTTTGATGAAAAGACCAACATGATCCTGCGCAAGCCAATCGAAGGCGGGTCGTATGAAATGGACGAGTTTGTCTTTGACGTGGAC
This sequence comes from Cenarchaeum sp., assembly GCA_020027325.1. Lineage (GTDB taxonomy): Archaea > Thermoproteota > Nitrososphaeria > Nitrososphaerales > Nitrosopumilaceae > JAHRAL01. The sequence continues at coordinate 5,735 of JAHRAL010000001.1, forward strand.
GCAGCGGATCCGGCAGTGATTGCCAGGTATGAAAGGTTTGTTGGCGAAAACCAGGAGCGATACCTCCGCATGCTAGATGGGGAGATGCGCCACCACGCCGACGACCACAGGAACGGGTACTCACACGTCAAGGACTATGCCCAAAGGCTCTTCAACATGAACCAAAGGTTCAAGGAAACGGCCGTACCGGAGGATTTTGAGGCGTATTTTGCAAGATATGTCGAGTCTGCAGGGGCGGGCTTGGAAGAGATAGGCTGGAAGCCGGTTTGATCCCGATCCAATCTCCCCCAAAACCTGTGTGATCCTAAAAGTAGTGACCCTCGTCATTTCTCCGTCTCCGACCGATTCGGGGCCATCTTGTACTTGAACGCATCGGCGGGAGTACTGCCGTGCAGGGAGTCGTGCGGCCTTTTCTCGTTGTACATCCTGATGAAATAGCCGTACCCGTCCCCGGTTCCAGGACCTGCAAGGATGGCCGCCTTGCGTTTTATCTCGCCGAACAGCCGCTCCACCTTGCCGTTTGTCTGGGGATGCCCCACACCGGATAGGATGTGTCGTATGCCCAGCCTTACGAGTTCCTGCTCATACATGGATACGCCCTTCTTTTTTACAGCAGACTCGTTTGCATAGAACTGGGATCCGTGGTCCGTCATTACGGCGGCAGGCTTGCCGTGCCGTGCAATCGCCTCGTGCAGGACGCTTATTGCGTTCTCAGTGGTGGCGTGCTCGAATATGCCGTATCCCGTTATGAACCTGGATGCGTCGTCCTCGTATACTATGAGCCACCTCTTGTCCTTCAACTGGGTATAGTCAGTATGCCAAAGGGAGTTGCTGTGCTCCCTCTCGTACCGGACGTATTTGCGCTGCTTTGACTTCCGCGGCTGGCGTGCGGCCAGATCGTTCTCGCGCATTATGGAATGTATGGTGTTGTGGGGTATATGGATACCGATGTCGTCCAGTATGACGGCTTCAAGCCTTACCGCACCGTGTCCGGTAAGGCCGTGTGCATACAGGACTGCCGAATGTTCCCTGCGTCCTGGAAGGCCGTTTGCAGGCCGGCCCATCTTTGCGGGATATTCGACGTCCTTGCAGTGGCGGTACCTCGAATAGAGCTGTTTGACCCAGGATTCGGTGATCTCCATCTGCTCGGCAATCTCTGCACGCCTCGTGCCCTTTTTGCACTCCCGCACTATCCACCGCACTTTTGACTCGTCCAGCTTTGCCATGACCCTGATGCGCACGGCCCCTATCCAGCGCCATCTGTTTGTTTTGACCCACACACCATCATTTCCACTGTCCATTTACGCCCCTCCGTGCCCCGGCAACAGGGTCACTACTTTTGGGACTATACAATCTCCCCCAAAACCGGCAATTTTTTTATGCCAACGTCCGGTACCGCAGCCATGAAGATCAGCATAAAGTATGCGCAAACGCATGTGATTTATTTCCCGCACTCCTTGTAATCATAGATGCCCTTTGCCGTAGATTGGTATTTTTCCAGAGTGCCTTTTTTTTCATTAATCCAGTTTAGCAGCTCGTCACATCCTGCCCGATTCAGCCATTCTATTGTTTTGGGATCATGGGGCTGTGATAACGGTATCACCACCAACATTACCACGATTAGAATGGACATGATTGTAGCCGCAATTATCCCTGATACCAGAAAACGATTCATGACTATTCCAGTTCAAACAGGGGTTTAATTGTAACTGTTCACTAACGGGTGTTAGGAACTGACACGCATCGACTAGGAGTGACCGCGCACCCCACCATCGCTTCACCTGCGTGCCGAGCCGGGGCGTACATTGCCCCTTTGGCCAGCACGTTCCTGCTGGCATTGACGTCTCGGTCGACGTACAGTCCGCACATGCACCGCACCATTCGGCCCTCTTCGGCTAGCTTTTTGCCACATACCGAGCACTTTGAGCT
>JAHRAL010000035.1 GCA_020027325.1 Cenarchaeum sp.
TTCCATGTCGCCCATGCGTATCCATGCGACGTACTGATCCTTTTGTCTTTCGGGCAACTAGGCACGATATCTGATTATCCGGCCGCAATCTAGGCCATTTTAGGCAGGGTTGTGCAACTGAACAGGAGGAAGCAAATCGTTTAATGCCGCGCCCCCCCCATCCCCGGCACATGTCAATAGTCATTACCGGAAGCCCGGGGGTCGGCAAGCACACCATAGCTGCAATCCTTGCCCGCAAGCTCAAACTAGAGCTCATAGACCTCAACTCTATGGCAATAGATACCCGCCTAGTCGGCCCAGACGGCGAGGTGGATACCGAAGAGCTGGCCGACAGGGTGGACTGTAGGCTGCAATATGAAGACAAGCTGGTTGTGGGGCACCTGGCACCTTGGGCCGTGCGCAAAGAGTGGGTAAAGAAGGCAATCGTCCTGCGCCGCAGCCCCTATGAGCTCGAAGGCGTGTACGAGGAGCGCGTGTATCCCATTGCCAAGCGCCTTGCAAACCTCGGATCAGAGATTCTCGGCGGCATCGCACACGACACACGCACAAAGTTTGGTGCACGGGCAACGCGCCAGATAGACACCACTGGAAAAGAGCCAGAGGAGGCGGCCTCATTGGCACTCAAGGCGCTAAAGCCAGGCTATACCGGCGACGAGGTGGACTGGCTGGGCATGATAGACAGGCGCGGGGACATGCAGAGGTTTTTTTCATACTGACCAGTGGTGCTGTGTATTGGGAATCTTTGAGGTGACAGAGACGGACCTGGCCGGCCGCATCGGCAGGATCCGCACAAACCACGGCACGGTTGCAACGCCTGCATACGTGCCGGTAGTACACCCGGTAAAGCAGGCCATTCCGACAAAGACCCTCAAGGGAATGGGATTTGAGATGGTCATTACAAATGCCTACATTACAATGAAGAGGCACGGTAAAGATGCAGAAAAATGCGGGATACACGACATAATCGGGTTTGACGGTGCCGTAATGACAGACTCTGGCGGGTACCAGGTACTAGAGTACGGCGGACTAGACGTCGAGCCGGCGGCAATGGCAGCGTATGAGCGCAGCATTGGATCCGACATTGCAATACCGCTAGACAAGCCCACAGGCTTTGGGCTGCCCCGCAGGACCGCACAGGGCTATGTCCGCAGGACGCTGGCAGATGCCAAAGCTACAATCGATTCAGCAGACATTGACGGCCAGATATGGGCAGGACCCATCCAGGGCGGCGAGCACTTGGACCTTGTCGCACGCTCTGCGCGGGGTCTTGCCAAAATGGGCTTTCCAATGATGGCACTAGGAAGCCCAGTCGAGTTCATGGAACAGTACGAGTATGCAAGCCTTGCCAGGATGATAATAGCTGCACGCAGGGCGATTCCGGCAGGACTCCCCCTGCATCTCTTTGGGTCGGGCCACCCGCTCACCATACCCTTCTCTGTCGCACTCGGATGCGACACGTTTGACTCTGCATCATACGCGCTGTATGCAAAGCACGGCCGCTACATCGACCAGGACGGCACGAGGCGCCTAGAGGGGATCTCGCACCTGTCATGCCCGTGCAGGGTCTGCTCCTCGCACACGCCCTCCGAGCTGCGCACATCACCGGAGCGGTACGAGCTCCTCTCACTGCACAATTTGTATGCGATAAAGTCATCAGTGGATGGCGTACGCCAGGCCATATCAGAGGGCCGCCTCTGGGAGCACGTCATACGCGGACTGCGCGCACACCCCCGACTCTATGAGGTCATCTCTGTCATTGCAGAGAATCCAGAGTATGTGGAATCGGGCACGCCCCAGTTCAAGCAGAGGGCCGCGCTGTTTTTTACACACGACGACCTGCTCCGGCCAGAAGTGCGCAGCTATCACCGGATGGTGCGCAGCTTTTACACCAAAAGGACAAAGCTCTGCCTGACAGCTGCGCCGCCTGCCAATCCTGCGTATCTAGACCACGGGATTGTCAGCCTCCAAAGGCGGGTCGGGAAAGATGTCCAGGTCTGCACCATTGATCCATACCTTGGCATTATCCCACTAGAACTTGGCGACATTTATCCGGCAGCTCACAACATGGCAGCACGCAACACGGAACCCGGCATCGCAGCACCAACACTAGAGACACTAGAACACTTGATTGCAAACAATTCGTTTGCAGAAATCATCTATGACCGCAAGGACGCAGCAGCTGCCGCACTTGTTAAACACATTCCGCGCACCATAAAGCGCAACCAGATTCCAAAAATTAAAAATAAAAAAAGTACCAGACAGGAGCAGCTATAGGGCTGCGTCTTCTGCCCAGCCCTTTACAAACACACCGTTCTTGTGCAGTGGTACGGGTTGTCCCGCAGTGTAGGTCATCGGCCTCATCCAAAAGATGGACTTTGTCGGACACACGCCAATGCATGCACCGTCAGAGATACATCTCTCCGGATAAAAGACGAATGCCTTACCTCTCTTCCAACCCTCTACTGGCTTTACGCGTAGTACATCTGGTCCGAGCGACGTGCATATCTCTACACACAGCGCACAGCCGATACATCGCTGCTCGTCCACATCGGGGAGTATAGCTATTGGCATTACTGCATAGTAATATCCCATCTAGCTATTTAAATCATGGCAGAAAATAATAACCGCGTTATTATTTGCTACACGGGTTTTACGCGCATAAAAGACATGGTGCCGCAGGGAACCGGCGTCCCATATGCATTGCGCGGGTACGCAGCTAGCAAACAAGACAAAAATAGATGACGTGCAACCCACGCCTATTTCTTCTCAATCTTTCGCATTGCGTCTATCTGACCGGATGTCACCCAGTCAAGAAGCTCTGCCGAAGAAGGGTTCAGCTCGGGTTTCTTTGCCATGAGATTGGCAACCCAGATCCAGTTTACCTGGTTTAGGAGGGGCTTGTTTGATTCGTCGTCTTTGCGAACCTTTGCGACAAGAGCCTGATCCTGTTCTGCGATCCATTGATCGTATGATCTTCCCATGAGCCGTTGCCCTGCCTGCTGTAATTAAAGCCTTACGCACATCTAGGCGTGTTGCACAACCGTGTAGAGCCGGGCTGCGCCATAGAGAGGGTTTTAAGCGTCGATCAGCGCGCCTGCGATCAATGAAGGTAAGCGTACTGGGTGCTGCCGCCGAGGTGGGCCGCTCGGGCTTTGTCATAGACTGCGATGGCTCAAAAGTGCTCCTCGACTATGGCGTCATGTTTGGCCGCCGCGGGGACCCGCCCCAGCATCCAATCCACGTGAGGCCCGCCGAGCTGGCAGGCGCCGTGATCACGCATGCGCACCTGGACCACTCTGGAAACGTCCCTGCGCTCTTTGGCGGCGGCGCCGGCCTCGACGTGTATGCCACAAAGCCTACAATGGAGCTCTCAGAGCTCTTGATTGAAGACATGATAAAGATCGACCGCGGTGGCCAGGCATACGAGAGGCCAGAGGTTGCCACAATGATGGCCTGTGCAAAATACAAGGGCTATCGCGAGCCGTTCCAGGTCGGGGCAGCCAAAGTCGAGCTCCGCGAGTCCGGCCACGTTGTCGGCGGCAGCACGGTGATCGTAGAGCACGGCGGCAAGCGGATATTTTACACCGGCGACATCAATGTCCGGGGGTCCCGGATGCTGCGCGAGGCAGACTTGGACGTTGGCGATATTGATCTGCTGATAACTGAGAGCACGTATGCGCTAAAGGACCAGGCGCCGCGTGCAGAGTCTGAGCGGGGCCTGATCGAGTTTGCAAACGAGGTCATGGACCGCAAGGGGATACTTTTCATACCGTCGTTTTCAGTCGAGCGCTCCCAAGAGATTGCATGCGTCCTGCGCAATGCAAACTTTGAGCACCGCGTCATCATGGACGGGATGGCGCTAAAGGTCAATGACATCATAATGGACAATTTGGACTATCTGCGCGACCCCAAGATATTCGAAGACGCCGTCGGCCATGCAGTCTCGATCAAGGACCACAGGGATCGAAGGCGCAACCTCGAGGGGCCCTGCGTGGTGATATCTCCGGCAGGGATGCTGGTAGGCGGCAACGCCGTGTTCTACCTCCAAGAGATGGCCTTTGATGACAAGAACGGCATTGCGCTAGTCTCATACCAGGGGGAGGGGACGCCCGGCAGGATGCTCTTGGAGACTGGCAAGATCCAGACCCGCGGGGCTACCAAGGCAGTGGCCGCCCAGGTCAAAAAGTTTGAATTTTCGGGGCACTCTGGCAGGACCGACCTCTTTGAGATGGTCAAAAAAATAGGCGGCAATCCCAAAGTGCTCACGGTGCACGGCGATGCAGAGTCGTGTGAGACCTTTGCGCGCGAGATCAATGAAAAGTTTGGGCATGATGCGCATGCGCCGGCCGCAGGCCAGACCGTCGAGGTCTAGGCAGAGCCATGACGCCATAGACGTCGAGGCCAGCATCAACAGCGGCCAGGTATTCTTGTGGGAAAAGGATGGTGATATGTGGTACGGTGTTGACGGCGGCCAGATAGTTGCAGTCGATCAAACTAGCAAAAAAATACGCACCCAGTCCGGGCGCCTGCCAGATATTTTCAGAAAAAGTGATGACATGAAAAAGATCCTGCGCGAGATCTCACACGATTCCTGCGTCGCACTGGCGGTGCGCAGGTTCCGCGGGATGAGGCTGATGCGCCAGAATCCGTTCCAGTGCATGATCACGTTCATCACGTCTGCAAATTCAAACATTCCGCGGATCAGGAACACGCTCTTTCGGCTGTGTGCAAAGTATGGCAGTACGGCCGAGCTTGACGGCAAGAAATTCTCGCTCTTTCCCAAGCCGGAGGCGCTTGCAGGGGCGCGCATCAGGGGACTTGAATCCTGCGGCCTCGGATACCGTGCAAGGTATGTCAGGGATGCCGCATCGATGGTCGCCTCGGGTCGGATTGACCTGGACGCACTTGCCGGTGCGCCGTACGAGGATGCATTCGAATCGCTCCTAGGTGTTGCCGGTGTCGGCAGCAAGGTGGCCGACTGTGTCCTCTTGTTTTCGCTTGAAAAGCTCGAGGCGTTTCCGCTTGACCGGTGGATGTCGAGGATTCTGGCAGAAAACTATCCGCACGAGGATTTTGGGCGCATGATCGGCATGACGCCAAAGAGGTATGCCGAGGCTCATGCGAGGATTCTTGGACGGTTCGGGCCGTATGCCGGATATGCGCAACAGTTCCTCTTCAAAATGGGCAGGGACGAGGCCAACGGCGCATGGGCCGTGGAGCCAGAGGACTGAAAGGTTGCATCAGCCGAGGCTCGCAGGCACGGTCTAGGGCGCAGTGTATGAAAATAATGTCGCACCCGTGCTAGGCATGACAGGCATACCAATATGCACAGGCGGTTATAGGTAGATATACAAAACAGAGGCAAGCAATAGACTGCATGGGGCGGATGAATTCCAACGAGTCCAAGGTGTCACAGGCAAGACCGGAGAGCATCTCAATGCGGACTACGATTCCGGCATTTATTGCAAAGCAGATGGGCATTGAGATAAACCAGACATTGGTCTGGGAACTGGACAAGG
>JAHRAL010000039.1 GCA_020027325.1 Cenarchaeum sp.
AACCGCCCAGACTATTCGACTGACTATGGTATTGCCGAGGGGCTGCGCGGGATGCTCGGTGTCCGGACCGGTGCGCAAAAAGTCGCGCCAAAACCCGGTGCCAGATATGCAATACGCACCTCGCCCAAACTTGCGCGCATCCGCCCCGTAATCATGGGCATCTTTGCGCGCCGCATGAGGCTTGACGATGATGCCCTGCGGCAGCTGATCGCAATGCAGGAGGACCTTCATGCGGGAATCGGCCGGCACAGGCGCAAGGCGTCCATCGGGATACACGATGCAGACCAGATTGCATTCCCGCTCCAATACACTACTGCTCCAAAGGATGCAGAGCTTGTCCCCCTGGGATCAAAGGACGCGCTTGGACTGGGCGATATACTGACAAAGACCGACGTGGGGGCAAAGTATGCGCCGCTGCTTGAGGGCCACTCTGCAATGCCTGTTCTCTGTGGTGCGGACGGCAGGATCATATCGTTTCCGCCTATAATCAACTCGGCGCACACTGCACTTACCAGCAAGACGCGCCAGATATTCGTAGAGGTTACGGGAACCGACCCGCACGCAGTCGGTGACGTGCTGTCAGTAGTGGCATTCACGTTGGCATCTGCTGGTGCCGAGCTGTTTGAGGCAAGGACCCGTCAAAGTTCCGGACTTGGGCCGCGCCGAATGGCGCTTCGCCCCGGGCTGGTAAACGAGACACTCGGACTAGATCTGGGCACAAAGCAGATCATATCCTGCCTCCGGCGCTCTAGACTTGACGCCGTCAAATCCGGCACCCGCATATCGTGCCAGGTTCCGCGCCACCGGTTTGACATACTAGGTGAGATGGACCTGATAGAAGAGGTCGCACTGGGCTATGGCATTGCCAACATTGCCCCAGAGCTGCCGCCACAAGAGTCCTCGGGGCAGATATCATCCGAGTCTGCAATGCAGGCCCGCGTCTCTGCGTGCATGGTCGGCCTAGGGTACACCGAGGCGCTAAACTCTGCCCTCGTTGCAGGGCCGTCACCTGCCGAGCCGACACTGGAAAAGAGATCCAAACCCCTCTCTGTCATCGAGCCGGGCAACCGGTCAACGACGGTGCTTCGGGACTCGCTTATTGCCGGACTCTTTGACGTCCTGTCGCGCAACGTGCACGAGCCGTACCCGCAGTGCGTCTATGAGATCGGTACCGTGTTCAGCCGGGCAAGTCCGGTGGACGAGCATACCGTGCTTGGAGCAGTTGTTGCACACAAGGATGCCAGCTATACGCAGGCAAAGTCTGCCGCAGTGGCCATGTTGCAGATGTGCTTTGGTGCATCGCCGTCCACTCCTGCCTCCTCGCACCCGGCGCTCAAAAGCGGCCATACTGCTGATATCGTAATCGGCAAAAGGCGCGTGGGCGTCATCGGCGAGGCAAGCCGCGAGTCCCTTGAGATGCTACGGCTGCGGCAGCCTGTTGCAGTCTTTGAGCTAGACTTGGGTGCAGCGGCCAAAATATGCGGCATTGCAAACAATTAGGCACACGGGCCGGGCAAGAATAGTCGCTAGTACCCAAGACGGCGATCGGCAATTCTGATGGATTCTGCCAACAATTTGGCCCAAAACCGAGACTCATTTTATGACCGGGGAATACAATATCCCCCAGTCTGTTATGGCGCAAGTGTTGAAAAACATTGCAACCGTGACACCCGAGCCACACCCATCCTTTAATTTATGGATTCCGATCTTGACTGGGCGACGGTTCCAGATGTGCTCTGGTACGGTGTGCGGCATTTTATTCCCGGGCATGTATTCTCACTCTCAATACTGCCCAACCTAGATTTTGGCATGGGTGAGCTCGTTCATGCCTCGCACTCAAAGACTAAAGTACTCTGGCGCCGCACCGGTGCGCTAGTTGCCACCCGCCGATAACTCCAAGATTCTGGACGCAATGCTTGATGAGACAACCTCGACGCTCATCTCTGCACTGGAGAGCGGCCCCAAGACTGTGGCAGAGTTGTCCCAGTCGTCTGGCATCGGCGTGGACGACATCCACAAGAGATTCGCCCCGCTGGTAAATGCCGGCCTGATTGTGCGCACCGACACACAAAACGAGACGACATACTCTGCTGATGCCGAAAAGCTCGATGCCGCGCTAAAGTCGCACAACTTTGATGAGTCCATAAACGTGATCACGCAGATGGACTCGTATCTCAACTAGCGCTTCACACGCGACCTTACTATCGCATACGCCACGCTTGCCGCCATTGCAATCATTCCGGCAATTATGACATACGAGCCGACGGCCACTATTGCGATCACATAGTCCTCGGCCTTGTACCCGACTGCAATGACAATGTTGCGCGTCTCTGATGACGTGTTTGTGGCCTCGAGCGTGTACTTGCCCGCACTTGCAATGACAAACTCTTCCTCGCCTGCATCCTCTTGGATTGCAAGCTCGCCAATCAAAACGCCGCCGGGATCAGTAACGCGCAGCATCACGCCGTCGTGCTCCTCGCCCACCGACCTTACTGCGTACACCCCGTCCCTTGAGACCCTGGGGTCAAGCTCGATTCCTGCCTCAAGTATGTTGCCTGCATCTAGCGCGCTTGCCACCGTCTCTAGTCCCTCCGTTGCAAGCTCCGAGCCCCCGTACGAGAGTCCGAGTCCGACTAGCAAAAGCACCCCTGATACGGCCAATAACGATGCCAGCCTCATGTGCAGGCGCCCCATAGCCCCACAGTTAAAGATGTACAAAGACAATACAGGTCGTATCATGAATAATTGAGACCCGTATCCACATGAGCCCTTGGCACCAACTCCGTTGATCCGAGGGATTCGAATACGGGTAGCGCTAGTACACCATGCTTGTTTATAATCATTTCTTGGGAAATCCGATACAGGGTCGCCTGTTGGCAAAATCTAGCTGTGGACGATATTGTGAAAATCCACACCTGTGGGCAAGGAGATGGCTGCCTCGAACATGCCGCCACATGTTATGTTTTTAACCCCGACGGGACAAGATTCCGCATTGTCCGAGCAAGAAGTAGCACAGACGCCTGATGAACTGGCACCAGAGCCCCCAAGTGATGAACCCGCAACAGCAGACGCTGTAGCAGAGACAGCAGGTGGTAAGCCCGAGACAACAGAGGCCGCAAGCGATGCGGCCCCCGATGCAGCGGTTGCACCCGAGCAGCCAAAGCAGGTCCAAGAAAAGTGGGCAATCGCACACATCTTTAGCAGCTACAACAATACGATAATCCACATGACTGACATGACCGGCGCCGAGACCGTGGCCATCAGCTCCGGCGGATGCCACGTCAATGCAGACAGGTACGAGTCGTCCCCGTTTGCTGCAATGAAGGCTGCAAACACCGCCATTGAGGCGGCGCGTGGCAAGGGATTCAACGCACTCCACATACGCATCCGCGCAGTCGGCGGCGTGGGCTCGCGTGTCCCGGGTCCGGGGGCGCAGGCTGCCATCCGTGCACTTGCACGCGCTGGATTCAAGATCGGCCGCATCGACGACGTCACCCCGATACCGCACGACACTACGCGCAAAAAGGGCGGCAAGCGCGGCAGGCGCGTCTAGCCTGTGCGCTGCAACTTTGCACCGCACTGGCGCGAGCTGAAATAGTCCGAGATAAACGAGTCAAACTTTTCGTGGTCCTTGCCGCGGTACTTTTGGATCATGTCTGCAAACTTTGCTGCTATCGCGTCCTCGAGTGCATCGTCGAATGCAAGCTCAAAGAACGTCCATCCCATGTTTTCTGACGGCTCGCCAATCTTGTACGCCCCGGCAGAGCCGCAGACCGTGTGCAGGTGCGATATTGCGCGGCGCAATGCCAGGCGGTCATCCCCGGGGTCCTTTGTGCTCAGCTTGTACGTCACTGACACTAGGACGCGCCGTCCCCGGACTTTGTCGTGCTCAGCTTGTCTGACAGCGAGACGAGCTTGCCGTCGCTCTCGACGCTTATCTTTGTCTGCATCCTGACCCTGATCCCGATGGCCGCAAAGAGTGCAAGCAGGTCGCCGCCGCTTATGATGCCTCCAAGCTCGCCGGACTCGATGAGCTCGGCCATCTTTGCCACTACAGCACGCGTGGGGCCCGGGTGCTGGGCCTCGGCATTGTGCAGGACCTCGGCTCCGCGATACCCGAGCTTGGAGATCACGATCTCACGCGGGTCCGCCTTTGCCTCCTTTTTTTCTTCCTGTGTCTTGTCTGTTGCGTGCGCCACGTTGCTGCGCATCTCTGCCATGCGCTTTGCCATGAGCGACTCTAGCTCGGGGTCCGGATCGCTCAACCCTTGATCACACCGACCGGTACAAGCTTTGCGACCCTCGTTGCAATCCCGAGCTCGTGTGAGACGTTGACGACGCGGTCCACGTCCTTGTATGCCTGCGGTGCCTCCTCGACTACGCCCTCGTGCGTCATCGACTTTACAAACACCCCCTTGCCTTTAAGCTCGCTCTTTATCTGCGCCTCTGTAAACTCGCGCCGCGCCCTCGAGCGCGACATCGTCCTGCCTGCACCGTGCGCAGTTGATCCAAACGTCACATCCATGGATCCGGGCTGGCCGAGCAGGACCCAGCTTGCCGTTCCCATCGAGCCCGGAACCAGGACGGGCTGCCCAAGATCGCGGTACTTTGATGGCACCTCGTCGCGGTGGGCCGGAAACGCTCGCGTGGCGCCCTTGCGGTGGACGACGACGCGGCGTGACTCGCCGTCTACCTTGTGCTCCTCTACCTTTGCAATGTTGTGCGAGACGTCATAGACCAGCGAGAGCTCGTCGGCATCGGTTCCAAATATGCGCCCAAATGACTTGCGCGTCCAGTTTGTAATCATCTGCCTGTTGCTCCATGCAAAGTTTAGTGCTGCAAACATTGCACCCCGGTATGCGGCCCCCTCGTCTGACTCGTTTGGCACACATGCCAGCTCGCGGTCGCGCAGCGAAATGCCATACTTTGAGAGTGCGGACTCGGAGACGCGGAGATAGTCGCTACATATCTGGTGTCCGAATCCGCGTGACCCGCAGTGGGTCAGGACAGTTATCTGGCCTACCTCAAGCCCCATCCGCCTTGCGGCCTCTTCGTCGTGGATTTCAGCCACGCGCTGGATCTCTAAAAAGTGGTTCCCAGAGCCGAGGCTTCCAAGCTGCGGGGTTCCGCGCTTGCGCGCCTTTGCCGAGACCTTGCCGGGATCGGCGCCCGGCATCCTGCCAGACTCTTCGCAGACGTCCGTGTCCCCCGACATCCCGTACCCGTTGTCTACGGACCACCTTACGCCGTTGACCATGACCTCGTCCAGCTCGTCCGCACTGAGCCTTGTTGCACCCTTTGAGCCGACGCCAGACGGAATCGAGTTGAATAGATCCAGGACTATCTCCTTGAGCTTTGGCCTGAGCGCCTTTTCTGTTATGCCCGTGCGCAAGAGCCGCACACCGCAGTTGATGTCGTATCCGACCCCGCCGGGGCTTATCATCCCGTCGTCTGCATCCATTGCAGCCACGCCGCCGACTGGAAACCCGTACCCCTCGTGGCCGTCGGGGAGCACCACGCAGCTGCCGACGATTCCGGGCATTGTTGCCACGTTTGCCGCCTGCTGTATCGTGCGGTCGCGCAGCATCTTTGAGAGGAGCTCGTCGTCGGCCAGTATCCTGACGGGGACGTTCATGCCGTTCTCGCGTGTGGGCTCGATTACGTGTTCCATCTCGCCTACTTTTTTGGGCGTCGGGGCCGACATTGCGCAAAATGCGCGTTCTTTCAATTTAAACCATCGTTGGTCGGCGCGTACATGCAACGAACCTTTGTATCTGTCCACTAACGGATGTTAGGAACTGACACGCATCGACTAGGAGTGACCGCGCACCCCACCATCGCTTCACCTGCGTGCCGAGCCGGGGCGAACATTGCCCCTTTGGCCAGTATGTTTCTACTGGCATTGACGTCTCGGTCGACGTACAATCCGCACATGCACCGCACCATTCGGCCCTCTTCGGCTAGCTTTTTGCCACATACCGAGCACTTTGAGCTGGTGCCGTGCGGGTCTATCGCAATCACGGGTAGACAGTTCCACAATGCCTTGTACCCGATCATGCTAAACAATATGTAAAACGGCCACGTGTTGAGGTTTCGTCTGGCCTTTTTGGACCTTCCGTTGCCTCGCCTGCCCTTCTTTCTTATGCCCTTTAGATCCTCGCAGATTATTCCGTGGCCCGTTGATGTGATCTCCTTTGATGCTTTGTGCAGGACGGCATTCTGCCGGTTCCTGTATTTCTTGCCTGCCCTTGATGCAATCTTTTTGAGGACCCTGTGATCGCGGCGTTTGAAATTGGATACGGTCCCTACCATTATCTGCCGGGCCTGCCTGATGGGACTGGTGTCAAACTTTTTCACCGTGCCGTCATCATATGCAACCGTAATATTGTCATAGTTTACGTCAATACCGGCCCATTTTGCAGGCTTTGTGATTTCCTTGTCTTTCGAGTATGGGATTATTATGAACTCTGGAGTGATTGTGATCTCGCCTGTCTTGCGGCCTGCCAGTTTTGAGAGATGGTGCTCGTTTAGGGTCACATACACGTACTCTTTTGGCCTTATCGGGATTCTCAGGATGTTGCCGTTGATTACGTATCCCTGGTTGGTGATCTTGGCCACCTGTTTTTTGAGATACGGCCTGTTGCAGTGGCCCTTCTTTAGGTTGGTCTTCCACGCTTTGAGCGTAGAGGCTGCATGGAATATGCAGGATGCCTTGTAATGGGAATGGATGTCCTGTTCGAGTTTGCCATATATGGACTTGTACAGTCTTCGTTTGGACGTAATATTTGACTCGGCGCCCAGTCTAATGCCCTCGTTGAACATCTGCCGATAACCTGCAAATACGCAGGCAACCTTGTCGGCCTCATTATGGGGTACTTTGACGCACTTTGTGGCTTTCATAAAGTGAATTGGTTGCCCAGTATAAAAGATGGGGGTGTTATCGTAATAGCCTGCACGCACGGGTTTGGTTTGGAACAGTCACTCCCCCATAGGCCGAATCCATATGTTGGTCATGCAAATATGCTTCAAATTTGACGCCAAAATTCCAAAAGCCCGCTACGACATTTATCACGATCGTCACTCTAGGCATAGATCAGAACACATACAAGCCGTTTATAGAAAACTCCGGTCAAGTCAAGAGCTGCCTACCGGTTTGGCGCGGCGTGGCTACAGTCTCGGGTGTGGGACACACGGTTCGCGGCACGGTGAGGACGCCACTGGGAATGCACAGTAATATAGTGGGATATGTCCTGCGACGCATGAATCCACAAGGAAGGAATGCCGAGACATGGTCGCCGGACGGCATTGCAGAGTTTATGCGCATTCCACCTGGAACCAAAGTGCCATCGATTCACACAAACACCGGACCAAAGGCCGTTCCGGAAGGCGCAGAGCGTCTGGGAGCCACATTGGACGACTATCACAATATCTTTGCCCAGCGTGCGCGGCAGATGTTTTCTGGCCGTCCTTCCATATCGGTACCGCCGGGCCACCCGCTCTATTCACAAAACGCCACGCTTGACATGCTCCGCGAGGATAATGCAAGGCTCCAAAAAGAGAATGCAAGGCTTCGCGAGTCCGCAGACAAGAGTCGTCAACCAAGGACGGACCGCTTTGGGCAAGCCTAAGACTGCCACCATAACAAACACGTTTGCTCCCAACTGGAAGAACACACACTTTACCCCCGCCACGTTGTTTGGAGCATGCAGATATGGACTGCCTTTTGACAACCTGCCAGAAGAGGGCAAACAGATGGTCCTATACCGTCCTGCATAAGTAATTTCGGCTCATATTAATCGCTCCAGATACTTGAAAATGTCTAGGCCGAACCTTGTTGTACGGAGATACTCGTACAGGGCATAGCACATGTCCTCAAACGTTTCATGGTGGCCAGTCATTATAGCACGTTTTGTCTGGCGCCAGACCTCCTCAATGGCGCTCAGCTCTGGCCTTGCAACGGGCATATAGTGCAGTATGAC
>JAHRAL010000075.1 GCA_020027325.1 Cenarchaeum sp.
CAAGTGACATTTGGCCGTTTATCCAACTCTACACCCTGAATGAAACGGGCAACGTTGTCATTGAATACAACAGGGGTGGCGGTACACAGTCTGTCGAGCTGACATTTGACACGGTTGAAGACTATGCAAATCTAGAACTGGATCGTGCAAAATATCCAAACGCCGCTCAGGTTCACTTTGAGATTACAGACGCATGGCTCAACATTGACCCGACAGACGAGGACTCTTGGACCTGGGATGTCGAAGACATTGATGGTACTGGTAGCGATGGTTTTGGTGCGATATACTATCAACAGTTTGATGAGGGCGGCAATGTTCAGAACGGTGGTCAAGCCGTACCCGATGTCAGGGACGACATTTCCAGTCTCATGTGTGATACCAACTGTGTTCTAGAGCTGGATCGTGCCGCCAACAGTCCTACCGCAATTGTAGAGTATGACGACAACAATGACAGCAATCCGGGAATTGGAGCTTCAAATACTCCAGCCGGAGATGTTAGCGATGGCCTCATAACTGTAACAGAGAACAGCGTATCAAGCGGGGTCTTTACCTCGTACGACGAGAACGACGACTCTGTCTTGGTGACCATAGCAGAAGCCGTGACCGTCAGAGGCACAACGGCCACAATTGACTACAACCAGACGGGTCAAAGCATTCTACTTGAATACTCTTTTGCCAGCCTTGACATACAGCCAACCGGCGACGTATGGGCATCCGGCCAGTCGATTCCAATTGTTCTTACCGACGCTGATGCAAACCGCAACAGCCGTGTTGACGAGGACTTGAGCATTGTCAATGTAACCGACCTGATACCCACTTTGGTTACGGGCGGCCCGTTGACGATAGCAGACTTTACAGTTCAAACAGGCAGTGCTGTGGGAACAACTGGCGGTACTAATAGGACTAGTGATGTAGAAATCATACCTACTGATATGCGTGCAACCATCACAGGTCCAGTGACAGTGGTTTCGGGCACAAATGTGGAATCGCCCATAACAGATACGGCCATAACGTTTGTTGGCCCCATTGGTTCTGATGCATCAACAATCACAACGCTGGTCAGTTATGACCTTAGGTCAATTGCAGACCGTGTTGCAATAACTGCATTTTCTACCGGCACGGCACCCACTATTAACGATACAGCCAATCAGGGCACTTTTGTACTGCCTGCTGGTACAGAACTTACTGGAATTGGCTTTGCACTAACTCCGGAATCTGGACAAACTATTAGCTATGATAGTAGCGACCCCATCGTATTTGACGTAATGCAGTTTGGATTTACCGGTGACGGCGAAAGTGCCGGTACTCGGGTGGCAGACCAAATCGTCCGCCTAGAGCTGGAAGAGACTGATGACAATACCGGCGTCTTTGTCGGCGAGCTAGAATACATCATGGCAAACCAGATAAACATACTTGATCCAGACACATACTCCGGCTTGGATCTAATCGACGACGAGCCGACACTCTTTGTCATTGAGGATCTGACCGACGAGGACACGCTTACCGTAACCTATAACGACCTTGGTCGCGACGGTGTTCACACGCCGATCTCTGACGACGAGGCGGCCCCGTCGCACTCTGGCAACGTCTCCTTTGACTCTACCAGCTACAAGATCGCAGACACCGTGACCATCACACTGCGCGATGCAGACCTTAACACAGACTCTGACGTGCTAGACATTTACACAATCCCCAATGCTGTAGCAGATGATTCCTATGCGGATGAAGTCGGTGCAGCTGGCAACCCCGGCGACTCTGATGCAGGTACTCTGGCAGACCCCGCCTTGTATGATGAGGTGTACAACTCGATTGGACGCCAAGGCCGCCTCTTGGATGTGACATTTGATGATCTTAAATGGACGTTTGGAACATGTGGTATTGACCCGGGTGTTGATAACGGTCTTGCTTCTACCGGATTTACTCTGGTAGAGACTACAAAGGATTCGGGCATCTTTGAAGGCGATTTCCAGATACCTTCGATATGGTGCAGACCCAACACCAACGCACCCGAGACAGTCACCGGTTTGGACTTGGAGGTAAACTATGTCGACTATAGGGACGCATCAGGTGAGATCCTAGAGTTTGGCGATGGCGCAGGAATCAGGGCCAACACGGGTTCTGTCAGCCTCGATCGCGCAGTCTATCCGGTACCGTTTGGTGACACTGCTGGCGGCTCTATATTCCCACTACACGAGTCCGCAACACCAGCCGGTGCATTGG
>JAHRAL010000083.1 GCA_020027325.1 Cenarchaeum sp.
GGACTTAGCACCGAGGGTTATGCCATCGCATGCCGGATGGCGCTTGCCGGCGTCGATGTCAGCATCATAGACGAGACCACGCCGTCAGCCGTCCCGCTGAACCCCGAGATTGCAAAGTCATACCCCGACATCACGGCACTCACCCAGGACGAGCCCATCCTGACCACGACCTCGATAGATGATGCCATATCCTCGGCGCACTATCTCTTTTTTACCCCGCAGCTCCGCAAGGCAGAGTCTGACACAAAGACCGAGATACACTCAAAGTTCAAGGACGCCGCATCAAAACTTCCAAAGGGCGCGTCGTTTGTAAACTGCGTTGCAACGGGGCTGGGGGGCAACAACGAAAACATATCGCTGCTAGAGCACGTAACGGGGCACACAATCGGCAAGTCAATCTCATACTTTTACTGCCCGCTCGGCGAGCTTGGGACGCTTCCAGAAACAATAGGATCATACGGCGCAAAGGTGGACGAGCGCCTCAACACGCTGCTGTCTGGCAAAAAAAACCCGATACGCCAGGTCACGCTGAGCTCGGCAGAACACTTTCACGCAATAAGCGTAATCTCAAAGTTTACGAGGATGTGCAGCATTCTGGAGGTGTGCAACTGCATAAAGGACGACAATACGCAAAAGGACATGTCGACAGACGAGATACGCTCGATATTCCTCCACGACATGATTGCAGAGCTGTACGACCTGCGCTCGCTTTCCGCGTCGTTTGACGGCGCAGGAACGCTGTCGTATCTGGTCAACGGCGGCATAAAGGGCATAGACGGATACATCAAGCGCCTGATCGGCGAGATCCGTGCAACCCTGAAAAGCAACGAACTAAAAGCCGCCAAGACAAAGATTGCAATCGCCTGGACACTTGACAAACACGAGATGCGCGGCGAGAGAGTCGAAATGATGCGCGAGCTGATGAAAAAGCTGCGGGACTATATCGGCGACGTCGAAGCTCTAAACACGTCCGACGATCACATGATCCACAGCGACAAGACGATGATTGCCATAGTCTGCTCCAAACACGACCTCAAAAAGACATCCAAAAAGGCAGGCCAGTCCATTACGATAGCGGCAAACCCCCTGTGCGAGACCGTCCTAGAACAGCCATGACAAGCTATAATTATGCAAATTTGCGCATAATCGGGCATGACCGGAGACGGCGGGGAAAATAACGGGGCCGGATGCGCAGATCCATGCGCATGCGACTCCAAAGAACGCCCCAAAGACCACCCAAAAGAGCACCACAAAGAGACCGGCGATGTGCACGCAGACTCGGAATCCGGCAAACCCCGCCAGGAACTGCCCGATGCAAAGTCGGAGCTAGACGAGTGCCGGGACAAGCTGGCGCGGACGATGGCAGACTATGAAAACATGATGCGCCAAAAAGACCATGATGTCGCCTTGCGTGTCACTGCCGGCGTCATCTCTGTAATGGGCGACGTCATCCGGATACACGACGACCTTGTGCGCGCACATGACGCGCTTGTCGGCTCTGGCAATCTCAGCTCGGGCCTGGACGGAATCCTCAAAAATATTTCCGCGCTCCTTGCAAGAAACAACGTGGTCGAAATTGACGCACTCGGTGAGCACTTTGATCCCTCCCGGCACGAGTCAATCAAGGTCGTCGATGATGACACCCTCGATGACGGGACCATCACCAAAGTTATCCGCAAAGGATATATTTACCAAAACCAAGTTTTACGACCGTCGTTAGTGGAGATATCTAGGAGGAGTAGTGGTTAAAATGTCAAAAATTATCGGGATTGATCTGGGAACGAGCAACTCTGCTGCCTCGGTCATGATGGGGGGCAAGCCCGTCATAATCCCGGCAGCCGAAGGGTCCACCGCATACGGCAAGGCATTCCCGTCAATAGTTGCATTCTCAAAGGACGGCGATCTCTTGGTGGGCGAGCCTGCAAGGAGGCAGGCCGTAAGCAATCCCGACGGGACGATAGCTGCCGTCAAAAGAAAGATGGGAACCGACGAGATAATAAAGATCCAGGGCAAGGACTACAAGCCGCAGCAGATTGCCGCGTTAATCCTACAAAAGATCAAAAAGGACGCAGAAGCCTTCATCGGAGAAAAGATCGAAAAGGCCGTGATTACGGTTCCCGCATACTTTGATGACAACCAGCGCCAGGCAACAAAGGATGCGGGCACGATAGCGGGGCTTGACGTCGTGCGTATCATCAACGAGCCTACAGCAGCTGCGCTGACGTACGGCCTCGACAAGGAAAAGCACGATCTAAAGATCCTCGTCTTTGACTTTGGAGGCGGCACGCTTGATGTCACGATAATGGAGATGGGCGGCGGGGTGTTTGAGGTCATCAGCACGTCCGGCGATACAAAGCTTGGCGGCACCGACATGGACAAGGCAATCATCGACTATATCGTTGAAGACTTTCGCAAAAAGGAGGGCATTGACCTCTCTGATGACTCGACTGCGTATACGCGAGTGGCAGAAGCCGCAGAAAAGGCAAAGATCGAGCTCTCAAACGTCATGGAGACAGAGATCAACCTGCCCTTTATCGCACAAGACTCTTCGGGATCAAAGAACCTCATCATGCCGCTGACGCGTGCAAAGCTCGAGTCGCTGATAAACTCGATAGTAGAGAGGACGCAGGTCTCGATTGAAAAGACGCTGACAGACGCAAAGCTGTCGGCCTCGGACATCAACAAGGTCATAATGATCGGCGGGCCCACGAGAATCCCGCTTGTGCGCAAGTTTGTAGGCAAGATTGCGGGGCGCGAGCCCGAGTCCGGAGTCGACCCGATGGAGGCCGTCGCCATGGGTGCCGCAGTCCAGGCAGGAGTCATTGCAGGCGATGTCACAAGCGACATCGTCCTCCTCGATGTGACCCCGCTTACACTGGGAATAGAGACTGTCGGCGGCGTGCGAGAACCGCTCATCGAGCGCAACACGACTATCCCCACATCAAAGAGCAAGGTGTTTACCACCGCGGCTGACAACCAGACCCAGGTTACGATACACGTGGCCCAGGGTGAGCGCCCGATGGTGGCAGACAATGTCTCGCTTGGAAGCTTTAACCTTGCAGACATCCCGCCGGCGCCACGCGGGGTTCCGCAGATCGAGGTAAAGTTTGACATCAATGCCAACGGAATCATCAACGTCTCTGCAAAGGATCTTGGCACCAAAAAGGAGGCAAAGATTACAATCGAGTCAAACACAAAGCTCTCAGACGAGGAGATTGCAAAGCTAAAGGAGGACGCAGAAAAGCACTCTGAAGAGGACAAGAAGAAAAAGGAGCGCATTGATCTCAAAAACGAGGCCGAGTCCTACATCTATACGGTTGAAAAGCTGATCCACCAGGAGCTAAAGGACAAGATCCCGCAGGAAAAGGGTGCAAAGATATCCGAAGAGGCCGCCGCACTAAAGGAATCGCTCGAAAAGGACGCAGACGACGTAAAGGAAAAGCTGGACGCGCTGCGCACCCTGGTCAACGAAGTCACAACCGAGATTTACAAGAATGCCGCGCCGCCCCCGGGAACTGATCCCGGCGCGGGTGCTGCCGGTCCTGGCGGCGATGC
>JAHRAL010000102.1 GCA_020027325.1 Cenarchaeum sp.
TCTTGGCAGAGATTACAGCATCGCGCGCCCTGCCAAGTATCGGGGATGTGCCCCTGCGGGAGGCCCTGCCAGAGCCCGGTGCCACATACCAGTTGTATGACGGCATTACGGTGAGTTCGAGCTCTCCACGTGCGGATGGAAATATTGCGTCTTTTCTTATCCGCATTGATGCCCATACGCGCCGGCCCCCGATGACAGACGAGTCGTCCCGTAGCGCCGGATGCGCATGGCCCATTATTATCTGCGATACGCCGGACAGCGTCCCCTGCGGCATTACATGGCCGTGTGTGAGCAGCGTGTCATCCAAGACTAGCCCAAACGGTGCGGACACCTGCACCCCCTCCGGTGCAAGTTTGGTGATTCCGGCATCATGGTTGCCGGGGACTATGACCACGTCAGCTGATGCGCCGACAATCCCCAGGAATTCGGGTATTGCGTCCCACTCGGGCCCGCGGATCCTAGACGTGCCGGACTTTGTGTCCCCAAGCAGGACAATCTTGGATGCACGGTTTGTTGCTGCCAGCTCTGCAATACTGGATCCCATCCTGCGCGCAGTCTCTAGGCTGTCCAACCGGACCCCACGCGAGGCCATTGATGCCTCAAAGCCCACGTGGACGTCTGAGACTATGAGTGTCCTCTGCTCGCCGTCTATGAGGAGTGCGGGCTCTGGTACAATCATTGTCGGGCGTGCCAATTCCAGTAGGAATATACGGAAACGGTCTTGATTAAATCCTTGTGGCAAAAAAACAGTCAGCCGCAAAGCTGCACGTCTTTGAGCCCAGCGGAAGGCGTGTGTGGACCGTGGCAGGCTCTGGGGACGAGCACTGGGTCGATCCCGTGGCCGGGGTCTGCTCATGCCGTGCGTTTCACTATAACCGGACAGGGTGCGTGCACATCAGCGCGGCTGCCGGCAACGATTACGAGACCGTGAGGTTTTCAGATGAAGAGTTTGACGGTTTTTTGGAGGGGCTAATAGATGAGATCTGGGCCCGAGACACTGTCAAATAATATATGAGCCAAAGGTCGGGTTGGACGAAGATGGCAGACATTGACCTCCAGGCAGTCGCCGAAGAGATAATCGGCCTAGACGATCTGATGCGCTTTGTCGGCATAATCGATCTAAAGGGCGAGATAGTCGAGGGCATAATGAAGGAAGGCAAGACCTCGCTTGAGACGCAAAAAGAAGAAGAGCACTTTTGCCGCCAGGTGGCCCAGAGGCGTGTAGCACGCGAAGAGTTCGACGAGCGGCTCGGAAAGGTCCGCTATGTCCATGTCGAGCGCGAGTGCGTGACACAGCTGGTCGTGTATGCAAAAGAGTATACGATCTTTGTCACAGTCGAGCCTGAGACCTCGGTTGCAAGAAAGTTTGAGCTGGTAAGCAAATTCAAGGAGATACTCGTAAGACACGGGACCTGACTGGCCGGCGATCCTGCACGGTGTCATGGGTGATGGCCCGGACATTTGGGCAGATCTTTGCCAGATGCCTGTGCATGTGTGGATTGATGCGCACGCCGGCAGCAGAAAGAAAAAACGATTAAATGTAAAGCATGTCGAGCTGCGGTCATTGAAGATCATGACGGTGGGCAAACGGTCGTTTGTGACGAGCTTTCAGCTTGCAGGCGTTCCGGGAACCATCACAGAGACCCCAGAGGCGGCTCTGGAAAGCATCAAAAAGATCTCTGACGACCCAGAAGTCGGCCTTGTCCTAGTCGGCGATGATGTCGCAGGCCCGATTGATGACGAGCTTACAAAGCTGCGCACACAGCGCACCACCCTGGTCTTTGCACTGCCGGCCAGCGGCGGCACAAAGACAGATGTGGACTATCGTGTAATGCTCAAAAAGATACTCGGAATGTAGGGCCTGGCGGGATAGAATAGGGTTTTATCCTGTCTGCAATAATGACGGGAAGTGAAGGCGGCGTTTGTCAAGGACTCTGGCGTGGATGTACGGCAGGTCGACATGCCGGGTGTAGAGCCGGGCGGAATCGTCGTCCGCATGCGCGCATGCGGCATATGCGGCTCTGATCTCGAAAAAGTCTATGGAAGGTATGCAAAGCCGTCGATGAGGCTTGGCCACGAGCCTGCCGGCACCGTTGCTGTGGTGGGCGACGGCGTCAAGGGAATCGGCGTGGGCGACCGCGTCTTTACCCACCACCATGTCGCATGCGGGGAGTGCAGACACTGTGTGCGCGGACAGGAGACGCTGTGTACAAAGTATTCATCAACAAATCTCTCCCCGTGCGGGCTGGCAGAACACTATGCAGTTCCAGCACACAATGTTGCACACGGCGGAGTCTTGAGGCTTCCAGATGGGGTGTCATTTGAGCAGGCCGCCATGATCGAGCCGCTTGCATGCTGTCTGAGGGCGTGGGAGGGCATCCCGTGCACCAGCGGCGACACTGTGGCAGTACTGGGATGTGGGTCTACTGGCATCATGCACGCAATGATTGCCCGCTCTAGAAATATCAATCCAGTGTGTACTGACACAAACGAGTTTCGGCTAGACTATGCGCGCAGCCTTGGAGGCATAAAGGCCACAGACGCAGGCTCTGGAGTCGAGGCAGTAAAGA
>JAHRAL010000103.1 GCA_020027325.1 Cenarchaeum sp.
TCTTGGCAGAGATTACAGCATCGCGCGCCCTGCCAAGTATCGGGGATGTGCCCCTGCGGGAGGCCCTGCCAGAGCCCGGTGCCACATACCAGTTGTATGACGGCATTACGGTGAGTTCGAGCTCTCCCCGTGCGGATGGAAATATGGCGTCTTTTCTTATCCGCATTGATGCCCATACGCGCCGGCCCCCGATGACAGACGAGTCGTCCCGTAGCGCCGGATGCGCATGGCCCATTATTATCTGCGATACGCCGGACAGCGTCCCTTGCGGCATGACATGGCCGTGTGTGAGCAGCGTGTCATCCAAGACTAGCCCAAACGGTGCGGACACCTGCACCCCCGCCGGTGCAAGTTTGGTGATTCCGGCATCATGGTTGCCGGGGACTATGACCACGTCAGCCGATGCGCCGACAATCCCGAGGAATTCGGGTATTGCGTCCCACTCGGGCCCGCGGATTCGAGACGTGCCGGACTTTGTGTCCCCAAGCAGGACAATCTTTGTTGCATTGTTTGCGGCTGCCAGCTCTGCAATACTGCTGGCCATCTTGCGCGCAGTCTCTAGGCTGTCCAACCGGACCCCGCGTGAGGCCATTGATGCCTCAAAGCCCACATGGACGTCAGAGACTATGAGGGTCTTTTGCTCGCAGTCGATGAGGAGTGCGGGATGCGGTACAATCATTGTCGGGCGTGCCAATTCCAGTAGGAATATACGGCAACGGTCTTGATTAAATCCTTGTGGCAAAAAAACAGTCTGCAGCAAAGCTCCACGTCTTTGAGCCCAGCGGAAGGCGCGTGTGGACCGTGGCAGGCTCTGGGGACGAGCACTGGGTCGATCCCGTGACCGGGGTCTGCTCGTGCCGTGCGTTTCACTACAACAGGACAGGGTGCGTGCACATCAGCGCCGCGTCCGGCGATGATTACGAGACTGTGAGGTTTTCAGACGAAGAGTTTGGCGGTTTTTTGGAGGGGTTAATAGATGAGATCTGGGCCCGGGACACTCTCAAATAATATAAGAGCCAAAGGTCGGGTTGGACGAAGATGGCAGACATTGACCTCCAGGCAGTTGCCGAAGAGATAATCGGCCTAGACGATCTGATGCGCTTTGTCGGCATAATCGATCTAAAGGGCGAGATAGTCGAGGGCATAATGAAGGAGGGCAAGACCTCGCTTGAGACGCAAAAAGAGGAGGAGCACTTTTGCCGCCAGGTGGCCCAGAGGCGCGCAGCACGCGAAGAGTTTGACGAGCGGCTCGGAAAGGTCCGCTATGTCCATGTCGAGCGCGAGTGCGTGACACAGCTGGTCGTGTATGCAAAAGAGTACACGGTCTTTGTCACAGTCGAGCCCGAGACCTCGGTTGCAAGAAAGTTTGAGCTGGTAAACAAGTTCAAGGAAATAATTGTAAGGCACGAGACCTGAGCAACCGGCGATCCCGCACGGTGCCATGGGTGATGGCTTGGACATTTGGGCAGATCTTTACTTTGCTAGATGCCGGTGTGTGGATTAATGCGTGCGCCGGCAGCAGAAAGAAAAAACGATTAAATGTAAAGCATGTCGAGCTTCGGTCATTGAAGATCATGACGGTAGGCAAGCGGTCGTTTGTGACGAGCTTTCAGCTTGCAGGCGTTCCGGGAACCATCACAGAGACCCCAGAGGCGGCCCTGGAAAGCATCAAAAAGATCTCGGACGATCCAGAAGTCGGCCTTGTCCTAGTCGGCGATGATGTCGCAGGCCCGATTGATGACGAGCTTACAAAGCTGCGCACACAGCGCACCACTCTGGTCTTTGCACTGCCGGCCAGCGGCGGCACAAAGACAGATGTGGACTATCGCGTAATGCTAAAAAAGATACTCGGAATGTAAGGTTGCGGATATAGGGTTTTAACCTGTATGTTGCAATGGCGGGCAGTGAAAGCGGCGTTTGTCAAGGACTCTGGCGTGGATGTACGGCAGGTCGACATGCCGGATGTAGAGCCGGGCGGAATCGTCGTCCGCATGCGCGCATGCGGCATATGCGGCTCTGATCTCGAAAAAGTCTATGGGACGTATGCAAAGCCGTCGATGAGGCTGGGCCATGAGCCTGCCGGCACCGTTGCTAGTGTAGGCAGCAGCGTCAAGGGAATCGGCGTGGGTGACCGCGTCTTTACCCACCACCATGTCGCATGCGGGAAGTGCAGACACTGTGTGCGCGGACAGGAGACGCTGTGTGCAAAGTATTCATCAACAAATCTCTCCCCGTGCGGTCTGGCCGAACACTATGCAGTTCCGGCACACAATGTTGCACGCGGCGGAGTCTTGAGGCTTCCAGATGGGGTGTCATTTGAGCAGGCCGCAATGATCGAGCCGCTTGCATGCTGTCTGAGGGCGTGGGATAGCATCCCGTGCACCAGCGGCGACACTGTGGCAGTACTGGGATGCGGGTCTACTGGCATCATGCACTCGATGATTGCCCGCTCTAGAAATATCAATCCAGTGTGTACTGACACAAACGAGTTTCGGCTAGACTATGCGCGCAGCCTTGGAGGCATAAAGGCCACAGACGCAGGCTCTGGAGTCGAGGCAGTAAAGA
>JAHRAL010000121.1 GCA_020027325.1 Cenarchaeum sp.
CACCCTTTAAATGACGACTGTACCATGTAGCAGATGTGCATGGTACATACGCCGTAATCGGCGACCCAATTGATCATTCGCTGTCGCCGTCGATTCACAACGCGGCGTTTCGCAAGCTCGGCATGGACTGTGCATACATCTCGTTTCGCATATCCCGGGGCGAGCTACGTGACGGCCTCGAGTCACTCGCAGCAGCAAAGATAGTCGGATTCAACGTAACCATCCCCCACAAGGTTGCCATAATGGAGATGCTCGATGACATTGCCCCAGAGTGCAAGGCCGTAGGGGCGTGCAACACCGTTGCAGTCAATGCGGGCAGGTTGGAGGGGCACAACACCGACGTTGGCGGCTTTTTGGATCCGCTCGTAAAGCACAGTGTGCGCCTTGACTCTGCTGATGCGCTCGTTGTCGGAACCGGCGGTGCCGCACGCGCAGTAGTTTATGGCCTTGTATCAAAGAATGCAAAGGTTACAGTTGCGGGGCGCACTGTACAAAAGGCGCAAGATGTTGCAGCAGATATGGATGCCACTGTTGCGGCCATCACACTTGACGATGTTGCATCATCGGCTTCTGCATCGGACATTATAATCAACACGACACCTGTCGGGATGGGTGATGAACCATCACTCGTTCCTGCCGACTCGATACGCAAAGGTGCAACCGTATATGATATAGTGTACCGCCCGATAAAGACCGCGCTTATTCGCAGCGCACTAGAGCGCGGGGCCGCCGTCATATACGGGTACGAGATGCTGCTGGCCCAGGCAGCCCTCTCCTTTGAGATATGGCACAAGACTCCGGCGCCGTATGATGCAATGAAGCAGGCCCTGCTTGGAGTGAAAATCTGATGTTGAGCACCACTGCCAAGGTCTATGGCGCAATATCGCTGGTAAACGCGATTGCAACGGGACGCGGTGCGACCATGGGCATCGGGCTTGAGACCACATGCACGCTTGACGTACAGCAGGGCACCGGCATATCTGTAAAGTCCGGCATGCGCAGCCTCAGCTCGCGCCTGGTAGAAAAGACGGTCCAAAAGATTGTCTCAAAGCGCGACTTGGCCAAGTACAATCTCGGCGTCCGCCTTGACTCGGACGTGCCTTCCGGATACGGGCTAAAGAGCTCTAGTGCTATATCGCTGGCAGTGGCGATGTGCTGCTCCAAGGCGCTAAAACCCACAATGACTGACCGCGCCCTGCTAGTTGCCAGCGCCGAGGCCTCGATTGAGGCACACGTGAGCATCACTGGCGCATATGATGACGCGTGTGCGTGCTATTACGGCGGAATCAACATCACTGACAACTCCGCCCGCCGCCTGATACGCCGGGACAAATCCCCCGATGACCTGGGCGTAATTGTGTTCATCCCGCGGGTGCGGCGTCGTGGACGCCCGCAGAGGCTAAGCACGGTAAAGTCCGCAATGACGCACGCCTGGGACCTGGTGCGCGACCACGGGGACTATTGGAACGCAATGACGCTCAACGGGCTGGCCGCCTCCCCGATACTCTGCTCTGATCCGTCGCTTGTCACCTCGCTCATAGAGGCCGGCGCGCTGGGCGCATCGGTGAGCGGAAACGGCCCCGCAGTTGCCGCCGTTGCCAACACCCGCAACGTCAACTCTGTAAAGCGCATCTTTTCTGGGCTTGACGGCAGGGTGATTACAACCGTGCCCAACTGTAAAAAGGCAAGGTGCTCCATACTCTGAGGTGTACCATAAGACGCTCTGAGCTGAGCGGCCAGATAACATGTCCTCCAAGCAAGGCGTACACGCACAGGGCCGTGTTTGCCGCATCGCTTGCCGACGGGCAGAGTACCATACATGGCGGACTCTGCTCGCGTGACACACAGGCAACCATTGATGCGTGCACACAGTTTGGCGCACAGATTAGCCGGGACTCGGACACACTGCGCATTGTGGGGCATCCAAGGCCGCGCTCTGCATCGATTGACGCGCAAAACTCTGGGACTACACTACGCATTGCGTCTGCAATCGCATCACTCTCGTCTGGGACTAGCAAGCTTACGGGTGATGGCAGCCTCCAGAGGCGCCCCGTAGGCCCTCTCCTTGAATCACTGGAGGCAATGGGTGCCCGCTGTGAGTCACAGAACGGAACGCCGCCGGTATCTGTGCGCGGCCCCATTGCCGGCGGAAGGACGACGATATCTGGCGGCGTGTCCAGCCAGTTCATAACTGCACTGCTCATGGCGGCCCCGTGCACCCCGGACGGGATTACGGTAATGATAGAGGGCGGCACCGTATCGCGTCCCTACATTGATGCGACAGTCTCTGTCATGCGGCAGTTTGGCGCAAGCGTAATCGAGCGCGACAGATACGCCGAGTATTTCGTAGAGCCGCGCCCCTACAGGCCGTCGTCGTTTAGCGTACCATCCGACTATTCCATCCTGGCCCTGCTCCTTGCAGCATCCGTGCTTACCGGCGACGGCATCAGGATAGCCGTCAATGAAGGGCCGCTCCCGCAGGGTGACTCTGTGTTTTTAGAGATACTCAAGACCATGGGCGTCAAGATGGGCTCTGATGGGGGGGTCTTGAGCACGTCATCACCAGAGACCCTGAGCGGTGGCACCTTTGATCTAGGCGATGCGCCGGACCTGCTGCCGCCGCTGGCAATACTTGCACTGCACTGCGATGAGCCAATCAAGATTGTCGGGATCGCACATGCCCGCACAAAAGAGACTGACCGCATCGCAGTTTTGGCAGACCAGCTTGCGCGCACAGGAATAAAGACAGAGCAGCAGGACGACTCGCTGACCCTGAGGCGCATGCAAAGTCCAGAACCTGCCTCCATTATGCTTGATGCCTCTGGCGACCACCGGATCTTTATGGCCCTGTGCATAGCGTGCATGCGCACCGGCGGTTCTGTGGACGGTGCAGAGTCTGTGTCTGTTTCGTATCCGAGTTTTGCTGATGATATGCGCGCAATCGGGGCGCAGATAGACTAGCCGGCCCGTTGCGTGGCAAGCAGTGTCCGTCTATGGAACTTTGACCCGAAAGGAGTTATAAACATCATGGACGCTAAAACCGTCATTGTCTGGAAGCTCAATGGGGCGCAATCTTGTGCTGACAAGCTTTGGGGAGAGCCACGGCAAGTGCGTGGGTGCTGTCCTTGACGGGTGTCCTGCCGGCCTCGCCCTCACAGAGCGGGACATACAGCCGATGCTTGACCTCCGGCGGCCAGGCCAGTCGGCAATCACGACCCAGCGCAAGGAGAGTGACAAAGTGGAGATCCTGTCCGGCGTATACCGAAGGCGCACGACGGGCTCGCCAATCGCAATGCTGATGCAGAACAAGGATGCTGACTCGCGCTCTTATGACTCGCTTGTACGCAAGATGCGCCCGGGACACTCTGACTATACTGCGATGGCAAAGTATGGCGGCCACAACGACTATCGCGGCGGCGGCCACTTTTCTGGACGGCTGACTGCGACGCACGTGATGGGCGGTGCAATAGCGCGCAAGCTCCTAAAGGATACGCTTGGAGTCCAGACGCATTCGTACACAGCCCAGATAGGTTCGATCTCACTGGAGCGCGAGCCTACCGCGGCCTCGCTGCGCAACATCTACAAAAACGACGTGCGGTGCCCTGATGCAAAGACTGCAAAACAGATGCGCAACCTCGTCCTTACAACAAAGCGCGCAGGCGACTCGCTTGGAGGAATCATACGCTCAGTCACCACAGGGCTTCCGGTCGGAATCGGCGAGCCGATGTTTGGCTCTATAGAGTCGGAGCTGAGCCGTGCAATGTTTTCAATACCGTCAGTAAAGGGCGTCGAATTCGGATCCGGATTCTCCGGTGCCGCAACCACGGGATCGCAGAACAATGACATATACGAGATCCGCCGCAGGCGGGTCATTACACGTACAAACAATTCCGGCGGGATACTGGGCGGAATAACCAACGGAATGCCGGTGACGATGAACGTTGCATTCAAACCGGTCTCTACGATCGGGATGTCGCAGCCTACCATTGACATCAGGACGCGCAAGGCAACAACACTCCAGGTCCGAGGCAGGCACGATCCGTGCGTCGTCCCGCGTGCCCCGCCCGTAGTCGACTCGCTTGTCAGTCTCGTGCTAGCAGACCTGGCCCTGGTGGGGGGATTTGTCAAACGAGTCCTCTGATCTTGACTCTCTGCGCGAGAGGATAGACCAGGTCACACTCGAGATGGCGCGCCTCATCATCGAGCGCTCAAAAATCGTGGGGCAGATTGGCAGTGTAAAACAGCGCCTTGGAATGCCCGTGGACGACCAGGCCCGCGAGGCACGGCTCCGGGCCAAGGTTGCCGAATCGTGCCAGAATGCTGATGATGTGACCCTGGCCTCGCGCCTTCTCAACTTTTTGCTGACAGAGTCCGTCCGGGCCCAGTCCGAGCATGCAGGCATAGGACAGTCCCACATGTCGGTGTTTGCAGAGGCCCAGAAGCTAGAGGCAGAGGGCCGTCAGATCATACACATGGAAGTCGGCGAGCCGGACTCTGCTCCAGTGAGTGCAGTGGCTGACGCGCTGGCATCTGCGTGCTCGGAAGGCTATACAAAGTACGGCTCTGCACTGGGACTAGACGAGCTGCGCGACGCAATTGCACGGCGCGAGTCTGCACGCGGGTGCAGCGTTGAACGTGAGAATGTCATTGTGACAACGGGGGCGCGCTTTGCAGTATACCTGACAATAGGATCGCTCCTTGATGCGGGAGACGAGATTGTCGTTATAGAGCCGGCATGGCCGGCATATGCGGACTGTGCAATGCGTTCTGGGATAAAGGTGCACCGTATACATACGACACTAGAGTCCGGATGGGAACCGGGCGTCTCAGAGATCGAGTCAGTAATCACGCCAAACACAAAGATGCTTGTACTAAACTATCCAAACAACCCGACAGGCAAGGTCCTTCCCGAAAAACTATTGGCAGAGATCATGGACGTCGCGGCGCACCACTCGCTCTATGTGCTGAGTGATGAGATCTATTCGGCGTACTCTGATTCTGGATTCAAGAGCGCACTAGAGTTTGGATACGACAGAACCATAGTCACACAGTCGCTCTCAAAGTCCCACGCAATGACGGGCTTTAGGATCGGATATGCAATAGCTGCGCCGCCCATAGTGTCCAAGCTTGCAAAGCTCCAGTCCCTGTGCATCGTGTCCCCGCCATCCCCCATCCAGTATGCGGCGCTTGCAGCACTGGGTGCGAACCCGCCGGACACGCCGGGCATCATGCCAAAGAGGCTTGATGCCATGATCTCAAATGCAGGCCGACTCGAGTTCCAAAAGCCCGATGGGGCCATGTACCTCTTTGCAAGGCTGCCCCGGGGCCTTGACTGCCACTCGATAGTGTCCGAATGCCTCCGGCAGGGCCTGGCCGTCGCCCCGGGCTCTGGATTTGGCAATTATCCGGACTTTGTGCGCCTTTCTGCGTGCCAGGACATTCCGACTCTTGTGCGTGGAATGAATATAATAAATAGCGTCACGGCTCCAAGCTAGACATGAGAAAAAAGCTCTCCATAATCGGAGCAGGCGGTCACATGGGCATGTGGATGTGCCGCTACTTTGTGGGCCCAAAGTACGAGGTCACAGGATATGACGAGGACGAGTCAATCCAGCTCCCAAAGTCGGTCAAAAAGGGCGACTCGCTCGTCGATGCAATACTCCAGGCAGAATACGTCATACTCTGCACCCCGACACGAAAGACCCCCGAGATCATCCGCCTCATTGCAAAGGAGATGAAGCGCGAATCGTACCTTATCGACATCTCCTCGCAAAAGGTAAAGACCGCATCATCGCTCTCGCGCGCACCTGCCAAGGTCACGCCGGTATGCATACACCCAATGTTTGGCAACGGCGCCAAGTCCCCAAAGAACCAAAACATAATCTCGGTCCCGATAAAGGATGCAAAAAAAGAACTGGCAATTGCAAAGTCGCTATTTCCAGAGGCGACGTTTGTCACCATCGACTCTACAGAGCACGACAAGCGCATATCGACGATACTCGGACTCACGCACCTGATCAACATGGTCTATTCCAGCATCATCTCAAAGGATGAAAAGCCGTCACTCACATACAAGATGTCTAGCAGCACGTTCCGTATACAAAAGATGCTGTCCGACAGCATAATGTCTGACACGCCGGATCTAATCGAGACGATAATATCAAACCCGCAGCTCCGGCGCACCGCAGAAGAGCTATGGAAGGACATTGGGCGCCTGCTGACCGCGGTACAGGAGAACAAGTCCGAAGAGATTACAGATTATGTAAGGGCGTGCCAGGCGCGCCTTGAGGCAAACGGCGGGACTGCCGAGTCGTACAAGAAGATGATTGCAGTATCGCGCGTGCTAGACAAGTAGCAATGCGGCGGCGCATCGCAACATCGTTTCTGGTGCATGATCTACAGTATCTGGTTCTGCGGCGTAGCATGCGCGTAAGGACGATGCGCGGCCTCTGGTCAGGTGTGAGCGGCACGATAAACGAGGGCGAGGAGCCGCTGGTGCGCGCATATGCCGAGATCCTCGAGGAAACCGGCATGGACAGGGGCCTGCTTGAGCTGCGCAGCTCTGCTGGGCCGGTCGTGATAGACTCTGCCGAGCACGGGTATGCGCTTGACGTCTATGGGTTTCTCTTTGATGCCGGCACCACTGACGTGCGCCTAAACTGGGAGAACTCTGAATACCGGTGGGTCCTGCGCGGGGAGCTTGACTCACTTGACACTGTTGTGGGGCTCGGCGGCGTCCTCGACGCGCTCCTCTGACTTTGCATACCCGCGCTGCTCGGGGAGTATGACATAGACGCATGCGCCGCCGCACATTGTGCACGGCACGTTGTTGCCCGTGTGCTGGCCCATGCGCGAGTGTATCTTGGCGGCCTTTTCTGGGTCGATAGAGAGCGCAATCTGCCTCTCCCAGTCAAGCGTACGGCGCGCCTCTGTCATTGCCCTGTCCCACACTATTGCCTTTTCGCGGTTCTTTACCAGGTCTCCTGCATGCGCTGCTATCCTGTATGCAATGAGGCCCTCTTTTACCTCGTCTGCGTCTGGCAGGCCGAGGTGTTCTGACGGCGTCAAATAGCACAACAGGTCGACGCCCTCGCTTGCAGAGACGGCGGCCCCTATTGCGCTTGCAATGTGGTCGTGGCCAGATGCGACATCTGTCACAAGCGGTCCGAGTACATAGTACGGGACATCGCCAATGAGCGACTTTGCAAGCCGGACGTTGGCTGCCACCTCGTTGAGCGGCACGTGTCCGGGACCCTCCACCATCACCTGGACGTCCTTTTCATGCGCGGCCTTTGTGAGCCTGGCTATTGTAATCATCTCTTGCACCTGGAGCTCGTCGTGCGAGTCTAGTATAGAGCCTGGCCGCAGTGCGTCGCCGAGGCTAAACGTCACGTCGTGCTTGCGTGCTACCTCTATGAGATAGTCATAGTTTGCATAGTATGGGTTTTCTTTGCCGTTTCGCAGCATCCATGCTGCCGTGATCGTGCCGCCCTTGCTGACCACGCCTGCGTGCCTTTGGACCTTCATTATCCGCTTTGCAATGTCGATGGTAATGCCAGAGTGTATCGTGGTATAGTCCACGCCGTCTCGGGCATTGTTCTCAAAGGCCCGGATAAAGTCGTCCTCGCTCATTGCAATCGGGTCGTGGTGCTCGGTAACTGCGCGGTTGTACGCCTCATAGATGGGGACAGTCCCAAACGTTATCGGCGCCTCCTCTAGCAGCTTTTTTCGTATTGCCGGGACGTCGCCGCCATCACTCAGATCCATTATCGTGTCTGCGTGGTACTTTAGGGCCGTGTGCGCCTTTTGGACCTCGGCGTCTGTATCTGCGCTAAGCGTGGATGTGCCGATATTGACGTTGACCTTTGTCTTGAGGCCGCGCCCTATGCCGACGTTGTGTATCTGTTGCGGCCTCGATGTGTTGGCCGGTATGATTATCGAGCCCCGTGCAACGCCCCTGAGAAGCCAGTCCACATCGACTCCCTCGTCGCCTGCCACCTGGCGCATCTGTTCTGTTATGGTGCCCCGCCTCGCTGCGCTCATCTGTGTGCCCATGAGTCGTACGGGATGTGTGGTGTGATTTAAAGAATGGTTAATCTGTGTCTTATAAACAACATTGTGTTTGTGCCTACTATAAGTTATTTTTGGATCGCAATTATATTGCGTATGGGGTCGCGCAACGTGATTGAGATTACGAAGAGAATGCAAGCACTGTGGTCGCGAGTTTGAGAGCGCTAGCACCGTTTTTTGCTCATTCAAATGTACTCAAGAGACATCTTGAGACTGTACACACTAGGTCTTGCAAACATTTGCCATGGTATGTGCATGTGTGAATCCATAGCCCCAAAGACGGCGTGTGCATGATGCACAGTACGCGCCTACTTGATGTTCTGCCATGCAGGCATGAATAACCTCATATTCCACATGCTTTTTGTTCGTGTATGGTTTACGCCCAAATACTTGTACACGTTGCCATAGTTTTGAAATCAAGTTTAGAGTTGTTTGTGTGATAGAACTATTGACCTATTTTTAATTTATTGGCTGTCCTTTGGTTTTTGTCCTGAAAGTTATTTTCAATACTAATGTATTTTCCATATAGATCATCTAATGCTTTATGTGCATCAGAAGCAATAATAGCTCGTGGTTCTGTAAAACGTAGCTGATATTGAAATTTCTTTGATAGAGTGGATAATGTGTATTCGGATTCATGTTCTTTTCTCAACGTTTCGACAATATCAATTATTGGCGCTATATTGGCTGTTTTGTGTATCTTTTTTATTACATCAAGATCTTCAATTAATTTACTGGTGAATGTCTGTGTGTTATTTTCATTTATAATTATACCAATGTTGATTGCTTCATCCTTTACAATATCATTTACATATCGGATCACTGAATACTTGAAGCCTAGCATTTTCTATGACCGCCTAGCTATCCGATAGCTTGCACATATATGCGGTTGCTGTCACACACTTGACACTCATATGCACTATTATCCCATGTCCCTATATAATCAATACTCTGATCTCTAACAGCTACTCTGACAACATTTTCGATCTAGTACATCTTACTATCTGGAATTGGCCCGATGCGTACACTACGTGGTTAGTGGAATTGTGCGTGCCAGGAGTAACCCTCCTTTTGTTCTGGCGACATTCGGCTATGCGGCCTACCCGGACACACCGCAGGGTGTTGCTGTCCTGTCTGGCCTTGCTCCGCGTGGGACAGCCGTTTCATTTCGACTCCAGAAACCTCGGGCACTGCCGTCACCGTGCGCTGGGTCGAATTCGTTTCTGTTCTGTTGCCGGCCATCTCTGACCGCCCATCTCTGAGCCGCGCTCCCTGCGTGGAG
The DNA here is from genome assembly GCA_020027325.1 of Cenarchaeum sp. Lineage (GTDB taxonomy): Archaea > Thermoproteota > Nitrososphaeria > Nitrososphaerales > Nitrosopumilaceae > JAHRAL01. The sequence goes on from JAHRAL010000121.1 coordinate 9,353, forward strand.
GGAGGAGTTTCCTCTGCGTTAGCAGCGTGTCGCTCTCTGGCTCGCACACCATGCAATGGCCGCACCAGTCTATATCATTATTGCCCAAGCGACGCATCTGCCAGGCCGTACTCGCGCAGCAGGACAGGAATGCCTGTGGGATCATCGAGCCCGGCATAGTCTGACAAGAGTCCGGCGTTTAGCTCATAGAATGTGTGGCCCCAGACAAACTTTGCTAGCAGTTGCTGGGCCTGTTCGTCATGTCCCAGTATGTAGAGTGCGCCGGCGATGGCCTCGACCGTTGTAAGCTTGTGCATCTTTGCATAGTTTACGGGGTTTCCTGCCAAAAGGGGCGGGAGCTTTTTGCGCATTCCCCGGCCCGCCTTGCCAAACTCTGCTGGCGCGAGGCGCCATGAACAGTCTATGGCGGTGATGGAGCGAACCGAGCCGGCATCTGAGCCGATCAGGGGCGACTCTGCATACGGATCCAGGACAACTGCCGAACCCGAGTGTGGGGGACGCCTTAGCTGCGAGGCCAACCCGAGCCTTACGATCTTGGCAGCAGTGCACTTTTTCGGATCGTCCTGACGCAACAGAACCACACCCAGTCGCATGACCGTGGCCTAAAACAGGCGTCCAATATCCCTTTTGCAGGACCTAGTGAGTGCCCTGCTTGCCGGCTATCTGGCCGTGTCTGCGCGTATGCCCCGCGGGATCTCGCCGATATGGAACACCTCGCTTACAGAGCTGTTGGTATACTTTGCTGCCGCGATGTACGTGCCGTTGGGATACTTGCCCTCTGATAGCCGCTCGCTCACGGCGTATGCGCCTGCCGAGTCCGGAAACACGTTAAACTCTACGATATAGTATAGCGGGGTGTCAGTTGATGCGATGGTTATCCTTACGGTGTCTGGAACCGTGTTGTACGTGCCGCTGGGTACGAGGACCCTGCCGGATGCCTCTATTGTATCCGTGTTCTGGTACACGTACTTGTCTATGTTGAGTATGACCGGCGTATTTGCGCTTATGGAGTCTAGTTCCTGCCCGACAGTGAACGTCAGCACCTCTGATGCCTGATCAAATGAGACCGTTGCGGTATGCGCTCCCGTGTTGATGTCCGTCTGAACCGTTGGCGCCTCCCAGTCAAACGAGTATGCCCCGTCATCCATTACGGCTGCCTGATACTCTATGGTTTTTCCATTGGGTCCGAGGATTCCTATCGTAAGCGATGGTATCTGCGCCGTGTCCCTCACTATTCCTGATATGTTTACCGTGTCGCCAAAGTCGTATGCATCTCCATCTAGTGCCGCGGTGAACTGCGCCTCGCCCAGATTGCGCGGGTCAACCACATCGATCGTCGTGCTGTCTGTGTAGATGGGCGTGTTGTGTATGCGCTTTACGCTGTAAGAGCCGACATTTTCGGCGTCTTGTAACAGCGAGCCTATGTTTGCGTGTATGTATGACGCAGTAACCGTATACGTGCCCGGCTCAAAGAGTGTCCGTTCAATCGTATTGAGCAGGGTGTACGTTCCCGTGTTGTCTGGAATGGTTGTATCTACGAGGCCGATCGAGGCTGGATCGTCCTCTGGCATCAGGCTTATCAGTATGGTCGATTCGGTGATGTGCGGCTCGTTGGCACTTATCCTGCCTGAGAATGTGATCCTGTCGCCTAGAGCGTACGCCTTCTTGTCTGTGCTGATGCTGAACATGCGATCATCGTACGGCTCTATGCCATCATGCACGTTAAATGACGTCGTTCCCGCTAGCGTGGACTCGGATACTGTGACTGTGTACTTGCCGGCGCGGACGGGATCATTTGGTATGTCAAACGTATAGTTGAATCTTCCATCGGGCTGTGTCAATACGGCGTCCCTTATTCTAAATGTCGTGACCCTAGCATCAATGTCTGATGTTATGACTGCGGTGTTTTGCTGGTGCTCGATGTCGATGTCAAACGTTCCGACCCATGCCCGGTTTACGCGGCCCGACAAGGCAACCGTCTCGCCTATCTCATAGTCAGGCTTGTCTGAGGCCACGGTCACATCGATGTCCCCACGTTCGTCGCTTTCCAGCTCAAAGGCCGTCGAGTGCGCATAGTCGCCATACCTTCCTACTATCTCATAGACTCCAAACATCGGCGAGATTGTATTCAAAAAGAAGCTTGTTCCAAACTGCGAGTCTCTGGCAACTGCTGCGTCTATTGCACTCAGTACGGTGCTGTGGCTCCGGTCACTAGGGAAGAGGACCCCGTTGGATAGTACCCTGCCGTCCGGACCGTTGATGACAAACTCTAGCCCCTCAAAGTCATAGACAAAGTCCGTCTTTGCAAGTATGGTTACGGTGTCTCCAGGTACGTACGCCCTGCGGTCGGTGAATATGAACAGGCCCGGTTCTGTGCCTGCACCTGAGCCAAGCGGGTCGTATTCTGGGCCTATTATGACAAATGACGTGCTGGCAACGCTTCCTGCAAACCTTGCAACAATGTTATACGATACTGGCTCCCTCTCAAAGTCCCTTGAACTTATACTGGTGTGGAACTCTTGGCTCTCGTCTGCATCAAAGGACATGGTGCGCTCATAATTGGGGCCGCTGATGACAAGCTCGATCTTTGGCGTTATAAAGAACGACGTCGTCTCAAGGTCGATGCCCCCGATTTTTCCAGATATATCTATCTGCTCGCCTGCGCCGTAGCTCAGCTTGTCTGTGGATACTTCAAGCTCGATGCTGGACTTTATTGCAGGTGGCCCGAAACTGTTGGCATAGCCACGGGTCGCTGATCCCACGTCCCAGTCTTCCTCGGTGTCCGTGTCATGCGCACCTGCGCCGCGCTGCCATGTGGCCACATCGTCCTCGACGTCAGTCAGCAGCGGCGTCTGGTCCACCAGGCTTCCGTTCCCGTCTCGGAGCGACAACGACTCTGCAACATCCAAGAGCCGGCCCTCGACTGTCGTCAATGTAAGGTACTGGTCAGGACGCAGCGACACATCCGGACCGACAGTGATTGTAATGTCTGCGGCCTCTGCACTCATACTCCAGCCTCCGATATCGACGGGACTATCCGAAGGGTTGTAGATCTCGGCCCACTCGTACGCATCGGTGCCGTCCTCGCCTGGCGGGTTTAGCTCTACCTCGTTTATCACGATTGGCGAGTCGATGCTGGTCTCAACTGGCAACTCGGTGTCTGTTTCCTCTTGCAACTCTGTGTCCGTCTCAACGGAAACCTCGGCATCCATCTCGGCAGGCACGGACTCTGGTTCCACGTCACTTTGTGCCAATGCTACCGGCATGGCTATCATAACTGCTAGCATTATGACTAGAACTGTGGTGTTCATTCAGGTCGAAAATCGCCGCTTCATGTATTTAACCTTTAGATCCGGAATGCGTGCGCAGCGCAGGACACGCCGCAGACTTGGAGAGGGGCCATGGTGCGTCTGCCGTCTGCAAATTGTGGCACGGCAATAAACCTAAATCTGCACAACGGGGATGCATTGCAAATGAGGGTGGCAATTTTTACTAGCTGTACGACAGACGAGATTACAGTTGACGGCAAGACGCAGACTGTTCCGGGGGGTCCCGGCCTGTACTCTAGCCTGACTGCAAGGGCGTTGGGCCTTGATGTGGACCTTTATGCGGGCGTTGATGGCAACATTCGCACAATTCTTGGTGATGCGGGGGTGGTCATGATGGGCGAAGATGCAAAGACCCTGCCCATGTTTTCACTGGACGTATCCAATGGGACCCGCAAGATCCGTCTGGTAAATTCCTGCCAACAGGTCCGGTACACCCCGGGCACAAGCTCTGTGGATGCCGCAATAGTCACACCGGTGTATGACGAGATTGCGCCAGAGACGTTTGAGGCAGTAAAGTCTGATGCAGGGTTTGTATTCTTGGATCCGCAGGGGTTTTTGCGACGTGCAGACGGCCAGGGTGCAATATCGCTTGCAAGGACCGACGTGTCTGTCGATGGGGTATCGGCAATAAAGGTGGACGATGACGAGCTTGCCGCACTGACCGGGGGTGATGATGCGACCCTGTTATCGGGGGCCGGGATCGATCACGTGCTACACACGGCGGGCAAAAATATACGCATGCTCTCAGGTGGACGCAGGTACATGCTTGCCCTGCCAAACCGCAAGATCGGCGACACTACCGGCGTTGGCGACATATTCTCTGCGGCGTTTTGCTGCACAATGCTCAAAGAAAAGGATCTGTTGTGGGCGTTCTGCTTTGCGTGCGGGGCAGCAAATGCCGCATTGGACACGCACAAGACCGGGATTCAAAAGGTGCCGTCTAGGCGCAAAATAGAGACTAGCGCTGCGTACTTTTACAACACGGTCGAGTTTGGTAGCATATAGGCACGTAGATCCAAATATACCAGCCTTTTGAGCCGGGTCAGCAGATGAAGGCAGGCGTATACGGCAATGGCGCGCATATATCGTCACGGACGATAATCCGCCAGATGACGCTTGCAGGAGTCGATGCGTTCCAGGTTAACGCCGTCCGGCCGGACCCAAAAGATGCCGACATTGTAATCGCACTTGGCGGCGACAAGGGGGTGCGGAGTTATCTCCACAAGGTGACTGACTCTGAGACGCCGGTTCTTGGAATCGCCGAGGCCGAATCCGGCGGACTCTTGGCACACC
>JAHRAL010000133.1 GCA_020027325.1 Cenarchaeum sp.
CGCGCACAAACGCGTCATACAGCCCCTGGAATATCACAAAGTTGACATGGATGACTAGAATCCCGACGGTGATGGCCAAAAGCGCGCCTATCATGCTGCCGCGCCGGCTAGTCAGCATCCGGAGTGCTAGGCGCATCCGATAGTCCATGCCTGTGCGATATTAGTCGTATATTTAAGGTATTTGATATATTTTGTGATATATCAGACAATTAGGCAGGCAAAAAGTCTAAAATATGGGGCAATTGGATCAATTACCGTACAAAATGGATGATACCGACATCAAGATCGTCACGTGCCTCCTCAATGACTGCAGGATGCCAGACAGGCAGGTGGGATTGCGCGTCGGCCTCTCCGGCGGGGTGGTAAAGTCCCGCATCCAGAAACTGGAAAGTGCCGGCGTGATCCGCGACTATGTGTTAAAGATCGAGCCACCAGCACTTGGCCGCGGCGTCTTTTTTGTCGCAGTCTCGGGGCGCAATGCAAACTTGATCATTGAACAGATAAGGCTGGTCGGTGATCCGTTCGTCGTGGCCCCGTGCGTCGGCGGAATCACCGTCTGCGGGATTGCAGTGACAGGTGACGTCCAGGAAAAGATCCGGCTTGCACGCGAGCTCATGCGCGACGTCCGGCTGCTCTCGATATTCGAGGCAAGCCCGCCGGCGCAGCGCTCACAGATTACGAGGACCGACCTGGCAATAATCCGCGGGCTGATGGCAGACCCTCGGATGCCCGCAGAAGTCCTGGCAACGACTGCCGGGTTCTCGACAAAGACTATTGCGCGCTCTATTGAAAAGCTCCGCCAAAACAATGCCGCACAATTCACCATAACATATGATCCGGCAAGGATGCACCCCCACATCCCGCACGTGATCCTGGCCGGACTAGATGATGACCGCGAGGAGACCATAGCTGCGCTCACCGGCGCACTCGGCGACCGCTTCATCCAGAACCCAATCCCGACGCCAAACCAGGTCGTCCTCTTTCTGTCCAGCAAGAGCATCTATGGCATGGACGAGATTACACAGACTGTCAGGGATACAAAGGGCGTGGTGTCAGCCGACCTCTTCATCCCAAAGAGCATCATGCTTCCCCAGGACTGGACGGGTGCGGCAATCAAAGAGGCCGCCGAGTCCTCTGCATACCACATTCCTGCGCGCATGAAGGTTGGGGTTTAGACACGAAATTTGGCAAATTTTTCGATTACAGCTCAACTTTAATATCTAGTTCACTTTCAAGACTTGCACACGTTACCATAATACCCCTGACTATATTTATGCCCAGACATATTCTTGGTGCAGATGAACCTATCTATGCTGCCGACTGTCCATTTTTCCTGCGATGGAGTATAGAATGGCAGACGTGTGTGATCCAGTGGAATACATTCTACGGCCTGACCATTGCACTGATAATATTGGGCATTATAGTAACAGTGGCAACAGTACTTGTTTGGAAAAGAAGAAAGCGTCACCACAAACACAAGCCCAAATAGCCGGTTCCCATATGGATGCATGATGTGAAAAGCCTCCAGAGCCCATACCAATCTGTACCCTGCCAAGGGGCAGGGATCTCGTGCCGTATTGCACAATCGGATTGGATATCATCGGGGGTATGAGCAAAAGGCGTCTGCCAAGAAGCGGCGTCTGGAAAACGCAGACACATGTAATCAGGCAGTCGGTATAAGGCTAGGCGCACACATGAAATTCAGAGAATTTATTCGTGGGCCTAGCCTTGTGCAGGCAGTCGCAACCAACAGCATATATCAGAGACATGATGCACAAAGCCCGGCGACCCGCACAGAAAGATTCCAGATCCGCCTGACGACGTTACCATTATCACGTAAATGCGGGCGTGAGCCAGTGCGAATAGGGATTATCCGTAATTTCCTGCAATGTCGACCTTGGGCACGAGATTTACCTAGTTTCCCGGGTTACGGGGAGGGCCCCTTGCCGTTGTACGCACGCACCCAGGTGCGCGGGCAAAAAGACCCCCGTTGCCGGGGTGCAAGAAAAAAATAGAAAAAGAGTATTGTCTATTCGTTGACGTATGCGCGTTCGCCGTTCTGTGCCAGGTCGAGTCCGATCTCCTCCTCTTTTGGAGTAACTCGGATTCCGCCGGGCCAGACTGCGTCCATGATCTTGAGAATCACGACGG
>JAHRAL010000042.1 GCA_020027325.1 Cenarchaeum sp.
CTTCTAGCGCACCAATCTTTTGGCGGATGGCAATAACAAGTGCCAAGCTTTGATTCAAAATAGTCCTCACGCTTGCGGATGGCACCGAATTCGGGTCAGAACCGCATGGAGCCAGGTTCGCACGTAAAAGGCGCTCCCCCCCCCCCCCGCCCCGCAGGACGCATCTGGGCGGTGGCATGGTCGTGATCGACAAGTTATAATTTGAACCGGCATCCAGGGTGTTTGTGCTGACAGTCACCTCGGTCGCGGGAAACATGTTTGTAGGATACAAACCAGTTGCAGGCAAGGTCGAGCATCTTAAAATTCCGAGGGTCGATCTTGCAAAGAACAGGATCCGGCGCCAGACGGATGCGGGAACCGACATTGGAATCGCGCTGGAGCTCGGCGCGGCCCTGCACAACGGCGACGTACTTGAATGCGGTGGCAAGGTCGTGATAGTCGAACAGCTCCCAGAAAAGGTCATAGAAGTAAGTCTGGACGGCGGACAGGCCGGGCTTGCAATGCTCGTGGGCCACATCATCGGCAACAGGCACCGCCCCATTGCAATCAAGGACGGCACCGTCTGCTTTCCGATCCAGGCAGACTCTGAGCTCGAGACTTTCAAGGATCTCTTTGCCGGCATGGCAGGCAGTGTCAGGCTCAAAGTAAAAGAGACGGTTTTTACGCCGCAAGAGGGGGCAGACGTGCATGGACACTGACGGCCTGCCAGAGATGGCCATGATGCAGCTGTCCGACTCTGCCTTTCCTGCCGGACTATTTGCCGCCTCCAACGGGCTAGAGGGCATGTTTATGGAAAAAAAGATCACAACGGCTGCAGAGCTTGCAGAGTTTGGCAGGGCGTGCCTCGTACAGCAGCTCGGCCCCGGCGACTGTGTGATACTGGCAAACGTGATAGACTATTCAAAGTCGCGCAACTATGCGGGGATCGCCGAGGCCGATGCCGTCTGCACCGCAATCCGGACGGTAAAAGAGTCTAGGGACGCATCGCGCATGTCCGGCGTCCAGCTTGCAAGGTGCGTCGGCGGGTTCTGCGACGACGAGGTCCTGGGCTGGTACCTGGGCCAGATAGAGGGGGGAGCCGTATCCGGGACGTATCCGGTCTCACTTGGAATATGCTCCAACGCGCTGGGTATTGAAAAGGACAGGGCCGTCATCATGCTCTTGTACGGCTTTGTTGCAGGAACAGTCGGTGCGGCGCTGCGCCTGGGCATCATACAGCACATGGAGGGGCAGCGCATAATCCACGACCTAAAGCCGGTGATGGGCAGGGTCGCACAAGAGAGTGCGGGCAGGGGGATTGACGAGGTCTGGCAGTTCCTCCCGCAAGTCGAGATAGGCCAGATGCGCCACGAAAAGCTCGACTCGAGGATGTTTATAACGTGAGATATAGATGGCAAGGATTCCAAGGATCGGCATCGGCGGCCCCGTAGGCTCGGGCAAGAGCATGCTGATTGAAAGGTTTGTCCCCGTGCTGGCAAGGGACGGGTACCGCGTCTGCATAATATCCAACGACGTCATATCAAAGGAGGATGCCGACAGGATGAGGCAGAACCTGGCCACCGACCGCGGGCTGCTGCCAGAAAACATGGTCATCGGCCTGGCGACAGGCGGGTGCCCGCATACTGCGATAAGGGAGGACCCGTCCATGAACATGGCAGTAATCGAAGAGATTGAAAGGGACCACCCCGGGCTGGATCTAATCATAATCGAGAGCGGCGGGGACAATATCACCACGACGTTTAGCCCCGCCCTGGCAGACTATTTCATCTATGTCGTCGATGTTGCAGGCGGCGACAAGTATCCAAGAAAGCGCGGGCTCGGCATTGAAAACTGCGACCTGCTAGTCATAAACAAGACGGACCTGGCACCGCTCGTTGATGCGGATCTGGACGTGATGAAGAGGGATGCAGCAGAGGTAAGGGAGGGGAGGCCGTTCCTTTTGACCAACTGCAAGACCGGCGAGGGGATTGGGGAGGCGTGCGGCCACATTGTGCGCGACGTCCTCTTTGATGCCCCGCCAAAGGGGGCCGGCGAGACGGCGTGAGCGCCACGGCACCGCTGGACATTCCCCGGTGCATGAGGAGGTTTGATTCCGAGCCCGCGCAGCTCGGGGTGGGCAAGGCCGGCAAGAACGGCGCACTTGACGTGGCCTTTGAGTGCGGCGGTGACCGGCGGACCGTCATCGGCGGGCTGTACTCGTGCGCCCCGCTCCACGCCCAGAGGGCGCTCCACCACGACGAGGGCTCCCCGGACATGGCGCACCTGTACATCATGTCCGCATCAGGCGGGATACTCCAGGGGGACCGGTACAGGATCGACATTGCGCTAAAGGCCGGTGCGATGGCGCATGTTGCAACGCAGGGCGCCACGCGGATTTACAGCATGAATGCAAACATTGCAACGCAGGATATACGGATAAGGCTGGACGGGGATGCGTACCTAGAGTTTGTGCCGGACCAGATAATCCCCTACAGGAACTCCAGGTTCTACCAGAGGACGAGTGTGGACGTGCACGACTCGGCCACCGCGGTATGCTCAGAGATAATTGCGCCCGGAAGGGTCGCAATGGGGGAGTCGTTTGCGTACGACGTGTGCTTTTTGAGGTTTGTCGTGGCAGGGGACGGGGGCGTGCCGGTATTCATCGACACGGCAAACCTAGAGCCCAAGAGCCGGGACCCGAGATCGCTTGGAATCCTGGGCGGGCACACGGTGATGGGCTCGGCATACATCATTACTCCGGGCCACAACCTGGCGGTGCTAGAAGAAAAGATTGGCGGCATAATGTCTGCAAGCGGCGGCATCACCGGCGGGTTTAGCCGCATGGGGGGTGATTCTGGAATCCTGGTCCGCATCCTCGGCGATGAGACAGAGTGCGTCAGGGATGCGGTGTGGCAGGTGACGGGGGCAGTAAGGGAGGCAGTCACCGGTGCTGCACCCTCGCATCCAAGAAGGAACTAGCGGCGCACCGTGGTAGCACGCCGTCCTGCATATTTTTTGCCGCACCCGCCTACAATATGGCGTTGACGTCCTTTGGAAAGTCGGGGATCTCTTTTGGCGGATCGCCGGGCTTTGTGCATTTTTTCAAGTACTCTTTCTCATACTCTAGGACCATCTCCTTGCCCTCCTCTGGCAGGTCGTCAAACGAAACAAACCCGAACTTGCATATATGAAACAGTGATCCCGGTGTAAAGTACTCGTCCATACAGTTTTCCGCAAACGTGTTCTTTATGGTCCACTCATCCAATTTTGATCGTGTCGTATGTTCCGTCTGGGTAGATTCGGAGGATGAATTTTTGCCCATGCTTTTTTCCCATCCCGATTGCCTTATCCTAGGCTATAAACTGCGCTAGAAATGCTTTTCATAGACATTGTGCGAAAAACTCGCACCGTAATTCAGGTGATTATGGCGATATTGTCGGGCTAGGCTGGTAGGTTTCGGGTTGGTCGTTGTCCGTAGTACACCCTTTGAGGTATTCTATCCTGTACGCCCTGACCATCTCCTTGCCCTCCTCTGGCAGGTCGTCAAACGAAATAAATCCGAACTTGCATATATGAAACAGTGATCCCGGTGTAAAGTACTCGTCCCTACAGTTTTCTGCAAACGTGTTCTTTATGGTCCAATCATCCAATTTTGATCGTGTCGTATGTTCCGTCTGGGTAGATTCGGAGGATGAATTTTTGTCCATGCTTTTTTCCCATCCCGATTGCCTTATCCTAGGCTATAAACTGCGCTAGAAATGCTTTTCATAGACATTGTGCGAAAAACTCGCACCGTAATTCAGGTGATTATGGTAATGTCGTCGGGCGGGTCTGGAATATCTCTAGGTGGGCTGTTGTCCGTAGTACATCTTTTGAGGTACTCTTTTTCATATGCCAGGACCATTTCCTTGCCCTCCTCTGGCAGGTCGTCAAACAATGAGCTATACCGGCAAGCACCAAACAGCTCTGCAGGTGTAAAGTACTCATTAGTAAAGTTGGGGGCAAAAGTGTTTTTTATGGTCCAATCATCTAATTTGGATCGTGGTTGATTTTCCACTTGGGTAGATTCGGATGATGTAGTCTTGCCCATACTTTTTCGCTAGTCTTACTGCCTCGGCTTTATTTATAACTTGTGTTGCGAGGACGACATCCAGATACTTTATGCCCGTCTTGCTTATCCAGTATCCGATTAGGGGCTGGTTGGTTATGGACATCAGCTTTTCATACGCACGCCTAAGAATCAGGTTTATGGTGATGCTGGTGTTGCAGGTAACCGCTATCAGGTAGATGGGCAGGTCTGGGTCAAAGTTGAGTCCGCCCTCTACAAGCTCCAAAAACAATGCAAGCGTTTGAGCAGGTTTTTTGATGTCGTATTGGCGATTCGACTTGGGACTCCAGGTAAACGCAGAGTTGCCCAGATTTGCAATGACCGCCAAAAGATACGGAACAATGAGATCAAATGGGATCGGCTTTGTGTGTCTGAATCCTGGCTTACCGGGCATGCAAGATCACCATGTATCCCACGATATGTGATTGCACCTCTCCGATATAACTAGTCAGTTATGGCAACCTGATCGCAAATGATCGCAAATGATCGCGTTTTCCAGCTGGTTCCCAGGCGTAGCAGAAAATTGCGTGATGAATGACTCTGTATGCAGCCGATCCGGAACAACGGCGCACTTTGCAGCTAGCCAATCTCGCCAAACCCCTGCATCCCGCGCCAGATGTACCAGGTGGCAACGCTGCGATACGGGCGCCATTTTTCTGCAATGCGCCTGATCTTGTCCGGACTGGGTGATCGCAGCGAGTAGAGCTTTTGGACGCCGGTGCGCAGTCCGAGGTCGCCGACTGGCAGCACGTCGGGGCGCCCGAGTGCAAACATGAGATACATCTCGGCAGTCCACCGGCCTATTCCCCGGACAGAGACAAGCGAGTCAATGACTGACTCGTCATCCATCTTTGTGAGCGCATCGAGGCGCAGCCTTCCGGACTCTAGCTCGCGAGAGAGTCCCTTGATGTACGAGATCTTCATGGACGACAGCCCGGTGCGGCGCAGGACGGGGTTGCGCGTTGCAATCACGTCGGCAGGCAGGGGGAACCGGCGGGCATACGTGCTGCGAAAGCGCGACTGTATCGAGCGCGCCGCGGAACCTGAGAGCTGCTGGTTGATTATGGCGCCGACCAGGCACTCGTAGCGGTTGCGGACGCGGCGCATCCTAAAGGCGCCCACGCGGTCAATGACGGGCCGGAGCCGCCTGTCGGTGCGCAGGTGCGCAATGGCCCCATCACTCACAGCCCAAGACCCTCCAAGAGCGCCGCAAACGCAGGATCAGACTTTGAGTGCTTGTAGCTGCGCAAAAGCGCAATGATCCTGCGCCGCTGGGGAATCTTGCACCGCCTGCGGACCACAGATGACAGCGCAGCGCCGATGGCAAGCGCCTGCGTGGCAGACGTCACGTTTGATACCTGCCTCAAGCTTGACGCGCTCTCAAAGTCAATGATTGCAACAGAGTCATCATCCCGGACTAGTGCATGCTTTGATATCATTGAGAGCTCGCCGTGGTCAAGGCCCGCAGAGTCAAGCGCGTGGCACGACTCTAGTATTGACCGCAGGACGCGGCGCGCCCGTGCCGCACTCCCCCGCCCCTTTAGCGCATACAGCCAGTCAGAGATCCGCACGCCCTCGACATGCTCCATTACAAGCGCGTTGCGCGAGTGCGCGTATAGTTTCGGGCCGACTCTTGCGGCGTTTGCCATTGACAGGAGGCGCGCTTCGGCTGCCATCGTCTTTCTAGGCGAGTCCGTGCGGCGGATCTTTAGTGCGACGCGGCGGCGGCGCCACCTGGCTGCAAGCACGACGCCAGAGTATCCCTTGCCAAGTACGCAGAGCGTTCCAAGGCGCGTCGGGCCCTCAAAGCTCACTCCCGTGACACCCATCGTGCGTAGCGCGTCTGCACGCGACCCCAGCTGGCGCGGCGTTGCACGCGGATACCCGAGTACAAGCGAGTACGGCGCAGCCGCAAGCCTAGCGGGAGAAACCAACCGTTCGCGGGTCCGTCGAGACAAGATCGGATAGGGCGCCGGTTATGGCGGCATCAGAGGCGCGGATACCTGCGCGGATGCGAAAGCCTGCGCGGATGTCGCGGTGCAGGCCGGCCGGAATGCCGGAGCGTTTCAGGCTCTGCTGCAACGCATCAGAGAGGAGATCAGAGGCGCGCCCATACCTCCGCCTGCGCAGCGCATGGAGCCGGGAGTCGGCGCCGACCCATACAAGCGGCGCACGCGGGACGTTCTTTTTTGCAAACTCGAGTGCGTTTGCACTGTCATAGTATTCGGGGCCCATCCCGACGCTCCACCGGGGTGCGGTGAGCGATTCGAGGACAAAGCCCAGGGTGACTTGCATCGAGTCAGACACGTGTGCGCCGTGGCGGACCACGCCAAAGCCGCCGGAGGCCAGCCTGGCAGCAAGGGCCATAGCCGCACTCTTTGACTGCCCCCATATGGTCTCAGGCGGGCGCGGCGAGGCTACAAACCTGACTGCAACGGTGCTCGCCAGGATGTCTGGGTCCGGTCTTGGGCGCGGGCGGACCAGGATCATCGAGATTGTCGGCCTGGCAGCAAATGCAGAGCAGAGCATGATCATCCTGCCCATGTTTTGGACAGATACCGCAGTTGACAGGTTCCTTGTGGGATCGATGGGATCCATTATTGCAACGCCGGTCTCTGGTTTTGCCGACGACCTGCCGACGACGAGGCCGCGCCGCGCAGACGCGATTGCGCGCATGGCCTTTGCCAGCGTCTTGTATGTATGGATCAGGACCTCGCACGAGTATCCGCTAAATGCCTCGCGTGCAAGCTCTGCGCCGTAAAGCCCGTTTGTCTGCAACAGTTTTTTGAGCACGCGGACCTCGTCGCGCATCGACGGCGTGAGCGACTTTTGCATGAATGTCGTGTGGAACCTGGAGCGGTCCGCCGCGCTCTTCCAGGCCCCGCTCTTTACACCATAGCACGGGACGATGTTTACCTTTGTTCCGCGAATAGTTGCCTCGACATACGGGTGCGACGCATAGCGCACATATGGTGCATGGTCTGCCATTGCCGCAAACCCCAGCTTTTTAGAGACCGTTGCAAGCTCTTTTTCAGAGACAGAGGTCTCAAAGACGACAAAGATGTCAATGTCGGCGCCGGCAAGCCACGTTCCCTTTGCAAACGAGCCGCCAAGCTCGACTCCGCGGATCTTGGCTACGCCGGATGTCTCTTGGCTTACCAGATCCAGAGCATACCTTGCAATGGCCGACTTTGATCTCTGCTCGCGGGCCGACGGCCTGACCCGCTTTTTTGCCGCAGATATGACACGCTTCATGCGGCAAGCGCACCCACTGTCTGGAGTATATGGTGGACGTGCCTGCCGTCTGACGGTTCGCTGCGCACCAGCGATATTGCAGCTACGCGCTGCACTCCAAAGACCTTGTTCTGGTGTTTTGCAAGCACGTCAGTGAGGCCGGCGCTCTTGTTTTTAACCCTAAAGAGCGTGATATGCGGGGTGAGGCGCCGTTCCCGTGAAAATCCCAGGGGGCCGATTGCCGCATCAACTGATTCTGCAAGCACCCTCAAGCTGCCAGAATCCTGGATGCCGGCCCACACTATGCGCGGACTCGTCTTTGGGCCAAACGATCCCACGGATGCAATCCGGATCTCAAAGGCCGTAAATTCTACAGAGCAGAGACTGGTACCTACGCGCTCTGCAGTTTGATCATCGACATCGCCAAGAAACGCAAGCGTGATGTGATCGGGGTTTGTGCGCGGCGGGGCGCCAAGCTCTGCGCGTACCTTGTCCAGCCCTGCGACCACGGGTCCGCTGTCAATTGCTATTGAGACAAAGGTTTGCATGCAAAGGGGGGCGCAAAGTCGCCTTTAATGTATTGTAGTGGGTTTGTGGCAGATTTTGTGACAAGCCGCCCAGTTCAAGAACGGGTGCGGGCAGAGCCACATCTATAGGAAGGATTTTTTCCAAATCTACAAGACGTGGCTAAGCAGTCAAAAATTGAGCGATCTTCTAGCCAAAGTTATAAATAGTTGGATGAATAATTACACAACAATGGAAGTTGATATAGCGGCAATAGCAAGAGATTCAGCAAAAGAGTACGAGTATGTGGTAAAAAATATGAAAAAGCTCGAAAAATATGCTGGCAAGTGGATAGCTGTGCTGGGCGAAAAGGTCGTCTGTAGTGGCAAGGAATTATCCAAAGTTATGGATTCGGTTGAAAAATCACATCCGGGCAAAATCCCGTTTGTTATGAAGATTCCTGAAAAGGACTTCGTGTGGGTGTAAGTATGAATTACAGGCAAGAAGGCAGGAACGATGTTAGGATAAAATATGTTGTCGGTAAGAATAATTCCTTGCCCATGGTTCATGTTATACTGGGTCATAAGAAATATTATCCTACTGTGGCTCTTGTTGACTCTGGAGCTCAAATTAGCGTAATCACCAAAACTGTGGCAGATGCTATAGGCATAAAACTCCCAACGAAAATTGACACTATGCTCGGTCCAGGCGGTAATTTTCAAATCTATACTTGTAAGATTAACAAAATTGTTTTGACAAAAGACAGAGTTGTATTGAATGAATTGATTAATCCTACTGTTCGTGTTCCTCTTGTTGATAATTTAGATTTTTCTATTTTAGGACGCGATACTATATTCAAGAAATACAAAATCAGATTTGAAGAAAACGATCAGCAATTCTGGCTCATCCAGTAAGCCATGAAAAATCAAAACAAAGAGCGATCTTCTAGCCAAAGTTATAAATAATTGGATGAATAATACATAGTAATGAAATTTGACATGGCGTCGGCGGCAAGGGAATCAGCAAAAGAATACGAGTATGTGGAAAAAAATAGGAGAAAACTCAGAAAATATGCCGGCAAGTGGATAGTTGTAGCAGGCGAAGAAGTCGTCTATAGTGGCAAGAAATTATCCAAAAAAGTTTGGGATTTGGTTGAAAAATCACATCCAGGTAAAATCCCGTTTATCATACATATTCCTGAAAAGAACATGGAATATGTGTATGGGGGGATTACCGGCGCGAAGGCATGAATGATGTCAAAATAAATTACTCTGTTAATGATAATAATATTTCCATGCCCATGGTTCGTGTTATGCTCGGTCATAAGAAATATCTTACTACTGTTATGGCTCTTGTTGATTCAGGATCACCAATTAGTTTAATTCCCAAATACCTTGCAGATATTATAGGCATAAGACCGACAAATAAAATTGATACTATGGGCAGTCCAGGCGGCAATTTTCATAGCAATGCTTGTAAGATTAACAGAATAGCTTTAATAAAAAATCAAGTCGTATTGAATGAATTTGTGAATCCCACTATTCGTGTTCCCCTTATAGATAATATGAGGTTTGCCATTTTAGGGCGTGATATAATATTCAAAAAATACAAAATCAGATTTGAGGAAAACGATCAGCAGTTCTGGCTGATCCAGTAAGGCATGAAGGGGCAAAACAACGATCGTGTGCAAGGATGATTCACCAACAGGTGCCAGAATAGTCGGGCGCCATCTGCCAGTAACTGCCGGCTGGCAAGGCAAAGACGGGATATTCCGGCAAGCTTCAATATACTAGCACGCGTGCAACAGGACCCACTTGGCACGGCTCATCATCTGCCTGACCGGAATGCCCGGTGCAGGCAAGTCCACAATAGCAGGCGCGCTCAAGAGGCGCGGCTTGGATGTCATCGTAATGGGCGATGCCGTGCGCGCAGAAGCTGCAAGGCGCAACATCGAGCCCACGGGACCAAACCTTGGCAAGCTGATGCTCGAGCTGCGCCAAAAAAACGGCCCCGGTGCAGTGGCAGATCTAATCGAGCAGCAGATCATGGATTCAAAGACCGACGCTGTAGTCATAGACGGGGTGCGCTCCAATGCAGAGATTGACCGGCTGCGCCGACACGGGCGCCTCAGGATACTGGCGGTCCATGCAGCAGCACCGCGGCGCCTTGATTTTCTGAGCGGGCGCGGCAGGTCCGATGATCCAAAGACACGCGACGGGCTAGATGAGCGCGATGCAAGGGAGATGGGGGTCGGCATGAGCGACTCGATTGCACTGGCCGATGAGACGATATCAAACAATGACACGAGTATTGACGGGCTTGTCGAGACTGCGCACACGATGATACTGCGCTGGATGCGCGAGTAATGCGCCCCGCAGTCCCGTGCAACGTGAGGGCAGAGTGCAGCGTGCTGGCATCCGAAGATCCCGACCTGGTTGTCGGTGCGCTAAAGGCCGTTCTTGACGGCGCAGATGCAGAGTGCAACGGCAATACGGCGCAGGCAGTATCGGACACGTCTGCATCCCTTGCAAGGATACGCCGGACCGTGCAGTCAAGGGCAAGCGGGAGGGCGTGGCGGAGGCGGCTGCGCCTCAACACCGACGGGGACTCGACGTGGGTGTACCTCAACAAGCAGGCCGCGGCTGCCGGCGTAATCGCGCTGTGCTCAGAGGCCGACGAGTCCCCGCTTGGACCAATAACGCTGAGCATACGCGCAGGGGACATAGAGGGCGTCATAGACTGGCTTGTGCCTAGCGCAGAGCCGCCAGCTCAACAAAATTAATGCCGGTTCCATCAAAAATTACAGTCGGGGCATAAAAGGCGCAGCCGAAACCCCAGCCAATGATAAAGTATGCAATACTGGCAATCGCCGCAGTAGCAGTGTCAGTCATGTTTCTGCCGCAGACGCTGGCAACGCTTCCAGAGCTTGGCGTTGTAGTTGACGTGTTTGCAGACACCGAGGAGGTGACAGACGGCGTACTGGGCAATATCGCCGGGTCGCTCCTGGATGCCATCGGGGACGACATTGGTGAGATCAAGGCCAAGATCATAGACCCGATCATTGATGCTGCAACCGGCGTAGAATCCTAGCCGGACAGCTCGATTACGAGCCCGTCACGCGCACCGGTTACGGAGCCGTGAGCTTTGCTTGCCTCTTTGACCAAATCCGACTCGTCTGCATGGCGCGCAGAAAAGTGCGTCAGTACCAGGTTCCTTGCCGCGGCCCGGGCGGCAAGCTCGCCGGCCTCGCGTGCCGTGGTGTGCATGGTCTCTAGTGCCTTTTCATGGAGATCGTGTGAGAACGTGGACTCGAATACAAGCCAGTCGCATCCTGCAAAAAAGACTTCGAGTTCTTTGGTCGGACGCGTGTCACCCGAGATTCCGACTCGCAGTCCCGGCCTCTGCGCACCCATGACATCAGACGGGTGTACAATCCTCCCATCGACTGTGACATCATGGCCCGTCTGTAGCCGGTGCCACATTGATCCCTTTGCGACGCCAAGCGATGACGCTTTTTCCGGGTAAAAGCGCCCGGGGCGCGGCCGCTCGGCCAGGATGTACGAGTATGACTCTACGCGGTGGGCCGAGCCGCAGGCAAGTACCTCATACTCGTCTGTGGCAACTACCGGTCCGGCGGCATCGACGATGTTGACCGTAACCAGGAACGGCGGAAGGACGCCGAGCGTGCGCATGTTTGCTGCCAGGAATTCGTCAATCCCGGCGGGCCCATAGACCTCGAGGGGCTCGGTGCGGCGGTTGAGCGACATCGACTGGAGCAGCCCGAGTATCCCGATGCAGTGGTCCCCGTGCATGTGCGTGACAAACAGGCGCATCGGCTTGTTCCACCCGAATCCTGCGCGGATGAAGGCCATCTGCGCGCCCTCGCCGGCATCAAAGACAAACAGCTCGCCGTTGCGCTCGATGCACGTGCACGACAGGCCGCGCTCGGCAGTCGGAAGGGCGGCCGATGTTCCCAGGAATGCAAGCTTCATGCACCGCAAACCGTCCGGCGTGCTTTATGCCTATAGATCGCAGGGGCTAGCTGACGAGTACTTTGGCAATGAGGCCCGAGACGTCGATTGCCGAGGTGGATCCCATGATCGTGTTCGTGCTGATGATGCTTGTGATTCCGGCCATCTCCATCTTTGAGCGGGCGCCGTCGATCAGGAGGCCGTGCGTGCACGCCACGTGTATGCGCCCGCACTTGTGCGACTGTAGGAATGCGGCGGCCTTGATTATGCTCGAGCCCGTGCTCACCATGTCATCGACGAGTATCACGTCGCGGCCGGCGACCCCCGGCGCGCTGCGCGTCGTAATCCTCACGCTGCCGGTCCTGCGGTTGCGTTTCTTTGAGAGGACCAGCGTGTCGCATCCTAGCTCGCGTGCAAACATTTCTGCGCGCTTTTTTGCGCCGGCATCAGGTGAGACTATGATCCTATGTTTCATGCGCATCCGTGCAAGGTGCGCAGCAATTGCCGGGGCCGCCTCTACGTTTACAGTCGGAATCCCAAAGTGTCCAAGCCCCTCGGTGCTGTGCATGTCGACTATTACCATGGCGGCAGCCCCCGCACCTGCAAAGAGGCGCGCAATCTCGCGGATGCTGACCAGCTCGCCGGCAAGAAAGGCGCGGTCCTGCCTGGCATATCCCATGTATGGAACGACTGCAATGACGCGGCGCGAGGTTCTAGTAGCAGCTGAGACGAGTGAGAGTGCGCGGAGGAGGTTAGAGTCCACGGGAGGGTGCGTTGACTGGACTACTATGGCAGCAGAGGCCCGCGGGACGGGCCGGCTCTGCGTGATCTTGGACTCGCCGTCAGAGAACGTCCGCACCTTGCACGATATGTGGGGTGCGCCGAGGCGGCGCGCCAGCCGTGCAGAGATGTCAAGGGACGCATCACCGCCGACTACCACGGGTGAGGACCCTATGCGGACCCTGTCCGGGTGCCTCCTCAATCACTCTCACCGCCGCGTGAGAGGTCCCCGATTCCATACTCGTCAATTACCCTGTTGCGCTCCGAGTCCAGCGAGCCGATTTCAGAGGCTTCGCGCTTTTCGTCTCCCTGGTACACGGTGCGGATAGGCCAGGGTATGCGGATGTCGTATTTCTTGAACTCTTCGTACATGATCAGGCGCATGTCGGTCTTTGCCTTGAACTGGGCGCCATAGTCGCGGACATAGACCCACATTGAAAAGTCAAGGGACGAGTCGTTGAACTTGTTAAAGCGCACGACGGGCTGCTCGATTGAGACGTGTATGTTGTGGTCGCATCCGCAGCTCGGCAGGTTTTGGAGGACGTACGGGCATTTTTTCTGCCTGATGAGGTGCCTCTTGCGGTCATCAACGCACTCTTTCATTGCGCGCCGGCCCACTTTGACGAGTATCGCAGAGACCTGGCGCGGATCGTTGAGATATGACACGCCGACCTCGACTACGGCGGGCACCAGCATCGTGTGCTTTGAATAGTTTACCAGCTGTGCGTTTACCAGCGATCTTGTCGGCACCGTTGCAATCGACTCGTTGAGCGCATTGCGCACATACGTGACGCGCGAGGTGATCCTGTGTATGTATCCCTCGTATCCGGTGTCCAGCTTTACGCGGTCGCCTTCGGACATTATCTTGTCCTTGCGGATGAAAATGTATGCAAACCAGTTCTGCATGGTCTCCTGGAGGGCCAGGCCGATTCCGATGCTGAATCCGCCCGTTGCAGTCGCCAGGACCCACAGGTCGACGCCCCACCAGCTGATGACGCCGAGGATGACTGCGGCAAAGAGGCCCATCCGCACCGCCTCTGTTGCAGACTTTGGGAGTTCCTTGCGCTTTTTGCGCGCATAACCCGGCGGATTCGTGCCTGGAACTACCTTTGCATAGCCTGCCAGGCGCTTCTCCTCGCGCCACGTGTCTATGGGATAGACCTCGTCATCGGACTGTCCCAGCTTTAGGGTCTTGCCGGACTCGTTGGTGCCGTCCAGGCACAGCCTCAGGTATGATTCGTACTTTGCGCGCTCGGAGCTCTGCCATTGTGCAAACGCATCATCGGCCCTTGCAGTATAGCTTCCAATCGAGGCGCCCTTTTCTGTCCTGTATAGCTCTAGCTTTGCCCTGCCCTCCGGGGTCTTTAGCTTTTCGGCAAACTCGGATTCGTCCATGCCCTCGGGCACGCGCTTTGGCGGGACCCATTCAAAGATCTCGTGAAACAAGTCACCCTCGTCGTCTGCAAACCCGCGCATCTGGCGCCATTCCGCATAGTCGGCCACCTCTTCGGTCGTCTTTTGTTTTTTTGTGATTATGATGGGCATGAGCGTTGCAGCAGTATACCCGACGATGAGTATGTTTATCGTGTTTAGAATCATTGCAAATATCGCGTGCGGCGAGTCCGGATTGAGGCTGTCACCCGGGAGCTCTAGTGTCTGCGAGTATGCATTGACTGATGTGACCAGGATGATTGCAAATATCGGAAGGACCGCGGTCCGGACAAACCGCGAGAGGTGCGGGTGCGTATAGCTGAACTGCATCGAGCGCGTCCGCGACGAGAACTTGCGGTACCCCAGGGCAAGCACGACCAGGCC
>JAHRAL010000046.1 GCA_020027325.1 Cenarchaeum sp.
GTTCCCGTCCGGCAGAAATAATCGAGATCCGCACGGTCCACCCCGACGGGACCATAACTGTTCTTGGCGACGATGCCCGGATGCGGCTTGAAGGGTTTTCTGATGCCACGCTTGACTATGTCGTCCCAGATGGAATCGAGAGTGCGCAGCTTGTTGCAATAACGAGTGCGGGAAACACGTTTGGCGCAGAGATCAACATTGCGCAGACAAAGACGCAGGGACCCGGAGACGCGGGCAGTGCAACGGTCAACGGCATGGGGCTAACCAGCAGGCTTGCCGACAAGGAATACTCTGGGCACACCCTGTACGGCTCTGAGCTGTGGGGCCGCGAAGCGTCGCTAAAACCATACACTGCAATAGATGCCGACGAGCTGCCCGACCCGCCCCGGTTTGCCGCGGTCATACTGGACACAGACGTTGAGAGGACCTGGCAGATCACAGGCTATGACCACGGCGAGCTCATAACCCTCAACGGCGACGGGACCCTGAGCCGCACCCCAAAGCCCAACATACTCGAGTACACCAAGGTGCGCGGCGATGCACAAGTATCGACTGATTCTGGCGGGATTACGATCGTGCCGGGCTCTGGCACACAGGGCGCGCTCCTAAGGCTCGATCCAAGGATGTTTGGCCAAGAGCTTCTCTTTGATGCCAGTGTTGGCACCGGCAGGGTCGAGATACTGACGTCGCCGTATGGCAACCTTGCTGATGAGATAACCATCCAAGAGATCAAGGACGGATGCGTCGGCGCTCCCTTGTACGTCTTCAATTCCCGTCACCGGTCAGACGAGATTGATGCGGCTAGACTCATCACTACAAGCGGATGGGTATTTGATATCACCGGATTTGATGCATTTCTCATACATGAACAGTCAGTCACACCGAGTCTGACCGAGTCCACATCGACATATGAAAAGACAGATCCATCAAAGCTCAGGCACATGCATGTCGCGTACTGGTACGCAAACCACCGTTCGATAGACCGCCTAGACCCCGGCCATTATACCCAGATATCCGATCACAGGAAATCTCTTTCCCCTAACCTGTACAATGACCGCCACAGGTATTACGGCCACCCCGGTAGTTACACGTTTACATACGACACACAGGCACTAAGCTTCCCAAGCGGGGACCTGTTGCTACGCGACGGGACAAAGTTCTTTGTCTCATACGAGCCTATGATGAACCTAGTTCTAAACGTATCACAGCACGATCACCCGGCGCACAGCATACACCGTATAAACGACGACTCACCAAGTAAGCTGAGAACATCGCTTTACGACTATCGCGCCGACGGCGTATTCTATTCAACTGCCACATACAAAACCCCGCCCCACGCTCTGGTGCAGGCAGACTCTGAGATACAGTTTGTCACACCGTACCGCCCAAACTATGTGCGCGCCGCCCCTGACCTGCTCTACGGCCTGCCCATAGCCTCGTATATGGGCGGCGGGGGCGGCAATGATGACTATGTGGCCCTGAACGGGGTAGCCATAAACGGGATTCACCAATGGTGGTATGATTTGTTTCACCGGGACGACGTCATTCCAAGCGGGGCTGATCTCTGCGTATTTGCCCAAACCCCCTACAAGGTACACGAGACAATCGCATCTGATGTGCAGCATCTCCGGGTTGTCATGCCCGAACGCGTCGACCCGTACGCACAGCACCTGTACATCAGGGTACATCCGGGCGACTCTGCCGTCACCCTGAGGGCCGTGGCCCCTGAGAGCATTGCCGGCGCCGGACATGCCCCCTACCGGATACTCGAGGACTCGAAGACGCTGCACACGGGTTCGGCCTCGCCGGAGGGAATGATCGGCTTTATTGGGGGACTCCCCGAGTCATTTTCGCTCTTGGTCTACCCCGAGTCGATGCTGTACCGGGGAAGCTTTAGCACGATCGTATTTGACCCGCACTCTGGCGAATCCTTTCGAATCCCCGGACCCGACGAGCACGTATACACCGTCCACACGTGGGTGCAAGTGCCAATAGTCGGGGACGTGGTTGTGACCGATCTCAAGGTCAAAGACAAGGAGGGCGCAGAGGTACGGCTAGAGTATCTCGAGGGCGCATACGCCGCATCATCCGATGATGACGGAAGGGTCTGGATTCCGGTCATTCCGGGCTATTACTCGATACACATGAAGATCAACGGCGTCGATGCGGTCCTGCGGTACTCTGACGTGCTGGGCGCCACCAACGTAAAGATCATCGAGCCGCACTCTAACACGGTCTCCAAGGTGTCTGATGCGCCGATTACCGTGATAGAGGCAGCGGCCGGAGCCGTGGCGTACGCCATTGCAACGTCTGATGGCACCATGTCTGCAATAATACAGGGCACAGTCTCTGGCACCGCATACATCGACCACGGATACGTGCAAACGTCCCGGAATATAGTGGTGTGCCCCCGTGATCCACTCTCGGGATGGATCCAGATATACAAGAACGGGGAACTCTATAGATCGGGATACGAATTCATAGACTATGAACCAAAGATAACTACCGAGCGCTATGGCACCGGACAAACACGCCACATCAAGACGACATTCACGTATGAAAAGCACCACATGCAAGAGACGCTGAGCGTACCCGTCCAGACCGGGGACTTTGTCGAGTTTTATATACACAGTAAAATCTTTGCAGAGAGTGCCGTGCCCGGTTTAACTAGAACCACAAATCAGTGTGGCTGGAATCCCGTCTTTACATACCAATCAAGCAATGCAAGTGCAACTGCCAACATACACGACGGGAGCATAATCATTGGCTAGGCTCGACCTGTATGCGGGCCTAAGTATGGCGCTACTTGGCGTATTACTGCCCGCATTCGGACAGGAACCTGCCACGCGCACGCCCGAGATCGCAATAGAGGACATCAGGCCGCACCCTGCCGGCCCCACACAGCAGAGCCTGCTGGTGCGCATAACCGACGGCGGCATGCCAGTTGCACGTGCGCAGCTGAGTCTGGAGCTGGTAGGTGCGCCAGACTCTGCGTACTGTACGTGCGGGCAGGCCACCACGGGTGATGACGGGACGTTTGGGATAAAGTGGAATTCGCCGGACCCCGGCGCACTGACACTGCGCATAACCGCACGGGCAGACGGTTACGGCGAGGCAGTCAAAGAGTTTGCCCTGACTGCTGTGGATGCGGATCCCCCGCCGCGGGACTCGGCCGAGATTGACCTGTGGATCCCCTCCTCTATGCTCGAGCAGGCCCGCTACGAGGGCGTCGTAATAACAAAAGAGACATACTCCCAGGGCGCAAGGGTCTTTCTTACATCCTCTGATCCCGGCTCTGTCGGGGTCGACGGCGAGGCAGTCATCCATCCCGGACAGAACCACGCAATATTTTCAATATACCCGTCGGCTCCGACGCCTGACGGCGTGGGAATATTTGCATCAATTGACGGCCCGCTGATAAGCGCCGAGTCCCGCGTCTATTCAAAGCAGAGCTCGCCATCAAGATTAGAGCTGGTCTTTCCTGCAAACAGGACGCTGGCCGGCCCCGTCACCACATACGTGTTCATTGTAGATGAGAACGGGGCCCCGGCTCACGCAGAGACTGAAACCACGGTGATACTGGAGGCAGGCGGCGCGCTAGACTTTCCTGACACCATCGCCATACCTGCCGGGAACTTCTACTCTAGCTTTACGACGACCGTGTTTGGCGATGACACGCTCTTGGCCCATGCAGGGGGGCTGGCCTCTGCCAGCACGCCGATAGAAAAGACAATGCGCAACGCCACACTCCACATCGGACTCGCCCCGGATCCCGTGGGCCAGAACAGCCATGCCCGGTACTATGTCTGGCTCCTAGCAGACGGGCTGCCGTACTCGCCCCCAGGCGTTCAGGTCGGGCACATTTACACAGACAACACGTCGGTTGCAGGGTTTGGGACAGCAGGTCCTGAGAATTCCGAGTCAGACGTGCTGTACATCCAGGACGGGATTGCAAGCGGAACCCTTTACACGCGAAATCCCGGCGCGGTATCGATAACGGCGTCGCTACCCGACATGGGCACCGCGACGGCGACCATGATAGTGGGACCTGACCTCGATCTCAACGGCGAGCGCTTTTCGGCAGCTGCGTGCTCCAAGCTCCACCCACCAAGATACGAGGCAAACTCGCTTGGCGCGTGGGTGCATCCTGATACAACGAGCCGCCATGCGCTGCTAAGTGTCGCACCATATTACCAGATGCCAGCAGACAATGCGTGCCTTGCTGAGATCATTGGCACAGAATACGAGGGGTGCACGGAGGTGCCGACTGCGGACCAGTGCGGCTCACTCCGGCGCCCAGTAGAGGTCGACGGCAGGCAGGTCTCGCTGTCCGTCTCGCCGTCCGGCGTGACCCATGACCGCATAGTCGAGCTCACACAGCACACCACGCGGTCGTTTTTCACAGAGTTTGATCTTGTCGTACACGATGTCGGAAGCTATGTGCTAAACGCCACTGCGACAAACGTCCTTCCTGCATCGGCAGGCTTTGCGCGCCTCTCGGACTCGCAAAAGTACGGCCTCCACATAACGCCGCTCATTGTCGATGCGGACGGCACGGAGCAGGACGTTGCCCTGGTATCCATCATAGACGCAGACGGGGCGCTAGTCGATGCAAAGAGCGTGTTTGGCCGCCCAGCAAGAGTCGCCGTTACGGGTACGGACATCGGGGATACGGCCGTGACAATCTCGCAGGGCTCTGCAAGACTGCGCGCAGAGCTTGACTCTAGTGCGACCATAACTGCAACATCGCCGGGCCTCGGACAGGCCACCGCTGTGATACCACTGCCGCGGATTGCGTCCCACATCGACCTTGACATTCCAAAGAGCGTCCACCTCCATGAAGAGTTCCCCTTTGCAGTCCACACGATGGACTCTACGGGAACCCTGATCGGAACTGGCCAGGAGATAGAGCTTGTCGCAAGCGGAATAACCACCGACTGGGAATCACGGCGGATGAGGGCAGACATCGCAGGCGAGATCACAACGTCCGTGATAGCAGGCTATGGCGCACACCAGGAATCGATCAAGGTCTTTGCCAACAAGCTGGACATCGACATCCGCAAGTCCGAGGCCACGGCCAGGGTCGGAACCCCGTTCCGCATAGACGTGATTGCACCTGGCGGCATCAAGATGAGCGTGAGCACGGGAATGACATGGGACCAGGTAGCTGGAACCGCCTCGATTGACGTCACATCCGACGTTCCGGGAAGGTTTCCGGTGACAGTCACCGCATCAAAGCCCGGATACACGCCCGAGTCCGAGACGGTACACGTCACAGTCGAGGACTATGCCCAGCTTGACATATCTGCTGCCGGCACGGACGGCACGGAGCTGGAGCTCACCGGCGTCGTGCTTGGCCTCAGTACGCACAACTCGGAGGAGACCAGGCACGACATCGTGCTTCCCTGGACGCGTGAATACAAGGATCTCGCATCCGCCGAGGTTGCATTTCCACACTCGTTTGGGGCCGGCGGCGAGTACGTATTTTCAAGCATGACTGTGGATTCGCGCAGATACGAACAGAACACGGCAAACATCACAGTCGACGGCGACACGGACATACGCGCAGTCTATGAGCGAAGCATCACAGTCGATGTTGCCGGGGACCACGACGTCGTGGGCGCCGGCCACCATGCATACGGCCGCACCGTCGAGCTTGTCGCCCAGCCAAAGAGCAAGCTTGCATTTCTGGTCGTCGAGGTCTTTGAGGAGTGGCGCAGCCT
Source organism: Cenarchaeum sp. (assembly GCA_020027325.1). GTDB lineage: Archaea > Thermoproteota > Nitrososphaeria > Nitrososphaerales > Nitrosopumilaceae > JAHRAL01. The sequence continues at coordinate 5,724 of JAHRAL010000046.1, forward strand.
TCCCGACGGCGCAGTCATTGACGGCAATACGGTGCGGTTTGTCGCCGATGCGGACACTGACGTCACGGCCGCATACCGTGACGACTATACCGGTGCGCTTGGAGTGGCATTTGCGGCAATGGGTTCTGCCGTATTTGTAAAATACTATCGCCAAAACTCTAGGCCGCCGCTGGCCTGGACACTCGGCGGGCTCTATCGCACGGCGTGGACAAGGCTCTCCGCGTTACGGGGCAGGGCTGCACGGCGGCCTGCAAAAAGGGGGGAGGGGCAGACGCGCACTGATGCCGGCGCGCCGCCGCCGGGCTGAAGCGTTAAATTGATTGGGCCACAGCCGCACACGGTGTGAAGCTGCTCAAAAAAGGCGCCGAGGCCGACATCTACCTTACAGAACACCGGGGACGCAGGGCAATCCTAAAGGTCCGCAAGCGCAAGCCGTACATCAACGCCGCACTCGATGAGCGCATACGAAAGACGCGCACGCTGCGCGAGGCACAGATGATCTCGCTGGTAAAAGAGTTCGGAGTGCCGGCCCCGCTCGTACTGGATCTTGACATAACAAAGTACGCAATACTCATGGAGTACATACCGGGCACAACAGTCGGCACGATGCGCCCTTTCCGGCTTGTTGACGCATGCGGCCAGATAGGGAGTATAACTGCCCTGCTCCACAAGAACGGCGCAGTCCACGGCGACATTACGACATCGAACTTTATCGCATCGCGCAACAGGCTATATGTAATCGATCTCGGACTTGCGTCCCGGACGCAGCGCAACGAGGACTATGCAGTCGATCTGCGCCTCTTCCGGGAGATCCTATCTAGCGGCCACGCAAAGAGTGCAGAGGCGGCATGGCGCTCCTTTGTCCGGGGATACGTCTCTGTAATCGGGAGGCCGGGGTATGCCCGCATATCCAAGATAGTTGCAGACATTGAGAGCCGGGGGCGGTATGCGACTGTTGTCTGAGCTGCTCTTTGCATCATCGAACCATCACAAGTACCTCGAGGCACGCGAGATCTTGCAGCGCTCTGGCATAAAGCTGGACCATTACGAGTGCGAGCTGGGCGAGATCCAGTCCGACTCGCTGCGCACAATCGCCGCGGCAAAGGCCGCCGATGCGCTATCGCAGACCAACCGGCCCGTAATCGTCGATGATGCAGGGCTTTACATAGACGCACTGGGCGGGTTTCCTGGCCCCTACTCTGCATACGTGCAGGGCACCATCGGCAACCCCGGCATACTGCGGCTGCTCAGAGACCTTGACCGCAGCGCCGCATTTGCCGCAGCAGTAGCCTATGCCGGACCCGACTCGCCGCCGCGTGTATTCGAGTCACGCGTTGCAGGAACGATATCGGATGGGCCTCGCGGCAGCGGCTGGGGGTACGACCCGATATTTGTCCCGCAGGGACACACCCTGACGTTTGCAGAGATGACTGGCAAGAACCACATCTCACACAGGGCGTGCGCGCTAGAATTGTTTGCGGCGTGGTTTACGCATACGCCTCGATGACTGGGTTGATCATACGCCGCCCGTTCTGGATGACTACGATTCTGGATCTCTCTACCTCGTCCATGTATGCAAACGCGGTGCGCGCTGCCATGTCTGCGGCAAACTCGCGGACCTCGTGCATGTCCACCATGTTCTGGCGTTCCAGCCTGCCAGTAGAGCGGCCGATGTGCATGTACGACTTTACCTCTACAAAGTGCGCACCTGCTGTATCTAGCATGGCGGCAAACGCCGTGCGCATCTCCGGATCCGTATTGTGGTTTTTTATCAGGGTTATGCGGATTACCGTGCGCGTATCAAGCCCTGAGAGCATTTCCATGGTCGTGTTCCACCGCTCCCACGAGTCCTCATAGCGCGGCCGATTTATGCGCATAAACGAACCGCGGTCCGCCGCATTTGCAGACAGGTAGAGCTGTGTCGGAAGCGCATCCTCGTCTGCGAGGCGCCTGATCATGTCGGGTTCCTGCCCGTTGGTTACAAGAAAGACCGACTTTGTGGCCGCAAGCGACTTTAGATATCTTATGAGCTCGGGCAGACGCGGATACATCGTGGGCTCACCAGAGAGCGATATTGCATAATGGCTCGGGGTCTGCGACTCGTCCAAGAGCGCCTTGTCCGCGCTTTGATCGCCATAGTGTCCCATCAGGAGCCTCCTTCTCTCTGCATACAGTCCGCGCATAATCTCCTGCGGCGATGCTACGCGCTTTGGATCCATTGACATCGAATCGTAAAACTCTACGGGGCGCCAGCAGTACACGCACCTGTTCTGGCAGTGCATTCCGGCAGGCGAGAACTCCATGCACTGGTGCGTCGATATGCCATAGAATGTGTGCTTGTAGCAGACCCCCTCGTGCCTGACCGACTTTTTTGTCCAGTGGCAGAGGCCGACGGTACCGTGGTCAGATATGCCGTACTTTGCCTTCTTGAGGGCCGCGGACTTGGACGAGTCTATCTGGATGATGCCGTCTGACTCTGTGACCGTCTCACCTGAGCAGCTCAATACCTGCGCATATTGGGCGCTGTGAATTGAACCTATCGAAATTCCGTGCGGCATCTGCCTAAAATCGATATTAAGTTTAATAACTCTGTCATCGAACCCTGTGTATGCTCAGCACGCACCGCAGGATGGGTGCCGTAATTCTGGCACTGGCCGTGATCTCGGGCATACCCGCGTATATGCCGGTTCATGCCCAGACCCCTGCGGACATTGACATCGATCGTGACGGCATACCCGACTCGCAGGACAAGTGCCCGCACCTGCAGGAGGACGGAATTGACGACGGATCAGACGGGTGCCCGTCATCGCGCTCGCAGTTCTATGACGTGGATCTTGACGGGGTGCCAAATGCGGACGATGAGTGCCCCGCCCGCGCAGAAACATACAACGGGATTGACGATTCAGACGGGTGCCCCGACTCTAGATTTTCTTCCGGCTATGAAGCAGAAGTGGACACTGACGAGGACGGAATAGTCGACGTACTGGATTCGTGTCCCACATCGCCTGAAACCATAAATGGTTTCGATGATCTTGACGGGTGCCCTGACAAGCCCGGCATCATTCATGACTCTGACGGGGACGGAATACTCGATGATGCAGACGAGTGCCCGCGATTGGCAGAGACGTTTAACCGGATAAACGACGCAGACGGCTGTCCCGAGGAGACTGCAACGGCACTGGCCCTGACCAACGTGTCTGATATCGACGGCGACGGAATACCTGACGACAATGATCAATGCATACTGGTGCCAGAAACACCTAACGGCATACTCGACGGCGACGGATGCCCCGACAGCGAAATGTCCACACTCCCCGATATCGACGGCGACGGGGTTGATGATCTGAACGATGTATGCCCCGGCGAGCCTGAGACCTATAACGGCTTTTTTGATCATGACGGGTGCCCCGACGTCCGCACGGTCATAACGTCACACCTAGGTTCTGACACCGACGGCGACCGCATACCCGATGACGTTGATGCGTGCCCCGACGATCCGGAGAGGTACAACCAGTTTGAGGACGACGACGGATGCCCAGACATACCGGCGTACACGTCTGATGTCGACCAGGACGGCGACGGCATACTGGACTCTGCTGACATGTGCGTCTCTGAGATCGAGACATACAACCACTTTGAAGACGACGACGGGTGCCCAGACTTTGTGGGCGGAGAGCCAAAGATCAATGACAGCGACGGCGACGGGATCGTAGACGTCCTTGACCTGTGCCCGAGCGTGCCTGCAAGAGGTGCCGGCGACATTGACG
>JAHRAL010000049.1 GCA_020027325.1 Cenarchaeum sp.
CCGTCCACTGCATCCATTATGATCGTACCGCCGGGACTCCCCGGAATCTCGACCCGTCCGCACTCTTCTCCCAATACAGTGCACCCAAACGACATTTCCTTTAGGTATGCAATAACTGCCTCTTCAGCTGCAATGTCGATCTTGTGCGACGTATCCCCGCCGGCCCCCGTCCCATAATCTCCCCCTGCCTCTGCTGTACCTGCAAGCTTGCTTACCGTATCATACACACGCTGCGATGCGCCGCGCAGAACATCAATGCGATTCATTACTGCCAAAATGTCTGGCAGACATAATTTAAGTGGCAAAGATCCGTCTAGGCATAAATACCAACAGGTGCGTGCGTTATGCGTGTGCGCAAATGTCACTAGCACCGGCGCTCTACTCTCGACTCCGCCGGGGCGAAGAATCCTCTGGCAGGGAATCACGCGCTCAAAGGGCTACTCGCTCTTTAGGCAGTACTCCAAGGAGGCAGAGTCACAGCTGGCCTCGCTGGCAGGCCGGTACACTGACGCAGTTTATGCAAGGATAAAGGCCGACCATTCGCCGTCTGAAACCCAGAAACAGTTTGCACTCGAGGTACGGACGCCGTCAATGGAGCTTGGCGCCGAGGGCATACGCCTTGCCCAGTCCAGGCTTGCCGATGCAAAACAGGTCCGGCTGCGAATCGAGCGCCTCCTTGACTCTAAATTCGTAAAGATGACGCTGCCAGTACTCAACGCGCTCTATGACTCGGCAGCATCGTGCGGCGCCGCCGTCGGCTCGCGCCAAGAGATCGTCGAGGGCCACATCATCGCCATTGATCTTAGCGAACCGATGGACCGCATCATCGACTGCGACGAGGACCTAGAGTACCTTGATGACTATCGATTCATGAACCCATACATACTCGAGGTTGCACGCTCGATGATATCTAGCGGGGGCCGGGACGTCCTTGCATCATTCGAGTCCGGCTTTGCAGATGCACAACGGGGCCAGAGCCTGGACGAAAAGATACAGGCGGCCCCCGCTGGTGCAACAGAGTCCGAGATGGCAGAATCGTACAAAAAGTACCGCGCCGTAATGGGTACTGCGGGCCGCAACATGGCAGCAGGCAGCCGGGGCCTGGGTGATGCATTCTATGACGGGATGGCACACGCAGCCGAGTGCGTCGGGTGCGGAAACGAGATTGAGGACTCTGTGTCGCGCCGCGCACTAAAGGTTCCGTCATGGCCCCTCTATGAGGCGCTGCGTGCAGGCAATGCAAGGGACGGCCTTGATGCCACGCGCAGGCGCGAGATGTCTTACATGGCCGGCGCACGCCGCGCACTAGAGTCACTGCCCCCAAGAACTGCCAATATCGAGTTTCTCGAATTTCTGTTCCTGACAATCGATCACTATAACACGTTCTGGCACAGGATGGCGCGTCCAATGATCGGCGACTTTGATGCGTCGCTCCAGGAGATGCTGCGCAAATGATGTGGTCCGAATCGTACAGGCCAAAGTCCATCGGCGAGATGGTCGGAAACGAAAAGGTGCGCGCAGAGCTTGCCACGTGGCTTGCCACGTGGAAAAAGGGCACAAAGCCGGCGCTGATTGTGGGCCCGCCCGGCACGGGCAAGACCACCATGGCCACCCTTCTTGCCTCACAGTTTGGCTACTCTGTGGTCGGGATAAATGCAAGCGATGTGCGCTCAAAGTCGAGGCTAAACGAGATCCTAGAGCCCGTGATGGGCAACGCGGGCTTGGCGGGTCCGGCGCTCATCTTTGTCGATGAGGCAGACGGAATCCACGGACGCTCCGACTATGGTGGCGCCGGCGCGCTATCGCTCATACTAAAGCAGGCAACAGTGCCAGTAATCCTTGCGGCAAACTCTGATGCGTCAGACAAGATGCGCGCAATAGTAAAGGCATCGACTGTCTTTCGCTTTGGCAAGGTACCCCCAAGGCTGCTTGGCGTGTACCTCAAGGAGATACTAGGGCGCCAGGGCGTGACCATCGGCCCCGGCACCATAATCAACATCATCTCTGAATCCCGCGGCGACATACGCGCAATGTTCAACCTTGCCCAGTCGTTTGCCCACGGGTTTTCCCCCGAAGTTGCGCGCACAGAGGGCTACAAGACGCCAGAAGAGGCAATAACTGCGTTCTTTGGTGCCGGGTCGCGTGATGAGGCGCGCCGCGCACTAGAGTCTATGCGCGGGGACATTCGCGAAAAGATATCTGGCATCTATTCTAGCATTGCAAGTGCAAAGACCCTTGATCTAAGGCGCGCTGCAAAAATGATGCGCGCAGTCTCCGATGCTGACATGCTGCACGGACGCATAATGCGCACGCAGCAGTGGCGGCTATTGCGGTACCTTGACGCGCTCCTTGCATCCGCATTTGAGCCAAAACTCGGCATACCATATTCCAAATTCTCCGTGTCGTGGCCGCTCCTCAACCGGATAAGGTGGGACGGAAACGCAATCAAGGCGTTTGCAGAATCCGTCGGGCCGCACCTCCATGCCTCAAGATCCGAGTTTGCCGTGCTGCATATGCCATACATCCTTGCATGCATCAAACTCGGGGCCGCAGAAATTGACGTCGAGGACGAGCACGCCGACATTATCAAAAAGGAGTCTGAGAGAATCAAATGAGCTGGCGCAAGATATCGATGAAGTTTGCAGGCAAGTGCACCGTCTGCAAAAAGGAGATTCCTGTGGGTGATGTGGTCATGTGGGCAAAGGGTGAGGGCGTCAAACACGAGGCGTGCGCCGGTGCGGCCCAGTCTGCGGCCCCGGCCCGCGAGATTCCGTGTATGGTATGCGGCAAGGGCGCCGGATGTCCCACATGCGAGTACCGGGACGAGTGTGACTTTGCGCGAATATCCCCGCTGTGCATATGCCCAAAGTGCGCCGAGGACGGAGGACACACGGCGTACGTCTCGGCGGCAAACGCAAAATTCTCGATACTCTCGCCGTCCAAAAAGATCCGGCAGGGCACGCTGGTCTAAACACTGCTCAACGTTTAAAATTAGGCTGAATTCCGTTTTCTGCGTTGGCAGACAAGCAAGACTCTGAGCAAGATGCCCCAGAGTCCACAGAAACGGCCGGAGCAGCATGCAAGAACCCGCCAAAAGAGACCACACAACAAACCACAGAGGCCGCAAAGCCCGCACCCGACAAACCAGAAGCCGATGCAAATCCTGCACCCGACAAACCCGATGCAGATCCAAAGCTCAAGGATGCCGAGCTAGAAAAAAAGACCGAGAATCTTCCCGACACTGTTGATAAAGACGAGGACGACGAGCCCGAGCCGCGGGTCTATACTCCAGAAGAGATTGAAGAGATTGCAGCCAAAGTTGAAACCTACAAAGACGCAACTCCAAAGTATGACCCGCAGCACATACTGAGCCCAGAGTTTGAAGGGACAAGCAACTATGAGCGCGGCATTACAGAGTTTCGTGCAGAAAAGCAGGCCGAGCTGGAGCGCCTGAGTGCCGACTCGGACACTACGCCTGAAGAGCTCTCAGCGGCCAAGAACAACGTCCGCGTACTGGACCACCTATACGAGAACTATCACCTGGGAATGAACGTGTTTAGAACCGCAAAGGGCGGACGCTCCAAGCTGCGTGTCTGAGCATGGATTTCTGGC
>JAHRAL010000051.1 GCA_020027325.1 Cenarchaeum sp.
GCGGGTACGTCGAGGCATCAAAGATGATGGGGGAGCGGGATTCGTTTACCATAATACGCCACATCATGCCGCAGCTCTTGCCGTATGCGCTGGCCAGCATTGCAATATCGGTGCCGGCTGCAATCACAACCGAGGCGGGCCTGAGCTTTCTGGGCCTTGGCGATCCCGAGTACCCCACGTGGGGAAACATGCTCCAGGATGCAAACAGCCACGGCGCTGCCGCACGTGGGCTGTGGTGGTGGATAGTCCCGCCGGGGATGATGATTGCAATTACCAGCCTCGCCTTTGTCTTTATAGGCGGCGCCATCGACTATGCGATAAACCCGCGCCAGTTGCGCATGCGCTAGCCGGAAAACTCGCGGATGGCCGCAAGTGTCGAATCGCTGAGCTTTACAGTGTATGCCGCTGCCAGGTTTGATCCGTTGTGGTCCTCGGCGCCGGACTCGAGCTCTTCTGCAAACGTGGTCTTGTCACGCCCCCTCGAGTACTCGCCGCCTGCCTCCTTTATACACAGTGGGAATTTTTTTACCGCAATCCCCCCGTCCAAAAGGTGCCGGATGAACGCCTTGTACCTTGCAGTGTCATACCAGTCAGACCCGCGCTCTTGGCACAGTGCAATCCACGTGTCAATGGTGTTTTGGTATATGGCCGTGTTGCGAAGAGACTCTAGTTGCATTTTGTAACTATCTCAAAAATGGACACTGGTTGCACGCGATCCACACGTGGGACATACGCTGCCCTTGTAGACCTTGCCGCAACGCATGCACGAATACTGTGCCTTCTCTGTCTCGCGGCTCTGCCCGAACAGGCCCGCACCGAATCCCCCGCCGGACTGGCCGCCCATCCTTCCAATGTATCGGCGTCGGAGCAGCAACGGAAAGATGATGAATATTGCCAGCGCAACTCCCAGTCCGTATGGTGGCGGAAGTATCATCTGGAGACCCAAGGAGAGTCCGAGTGATGCAAAGAGGATAATGAGATAATGCTTGTATGTAAACATCGGTATACCAGTGGCCTCATTTGAATATAAGGCTTTGTCAGATCGTATAACTCTGGCCAGTCTGCGGCGCCGCACACCTGCCAAAAACCGTCGCAACGGCACGCCGGCCGCAACTTGGAGCACGTGAGATCGGCCGTGCACACGGGGCGTACAGAGCATGGAGGTGACGCGCCGGTGCGTCCTACTGCCGTCAGGTACCCCCAGACAGATTTGCAGCTCTGCGTGAAAAAGGTTTAAAGGCAATCTTTTCTGCGCAACGGCATTGATAACCAAAAAGTTCGGCATCAACGGCAATGACTATGAAGTCGTCCTCACGGACCAGATCATAACCCACGTCAACACGCTCAAAAACCTCTACGAGACGACCTCTGAAGATCCCGAGAGCTTTGAGCAGGTCAGCGTCGAGATATCAGCAGCAGTCGCCGAGATTGCAACGGCCATCAAGCCGCCGGCAACCGACGAGGATCTAGACGGCATCATCCAAGAGATAATCAAGGCAGTCGACAGCAAGGCCGCCGCAGTCGAGCAGGAACGAATGCGGAGCACTTCTAAAAAGCACTAGCGTGCCCGCGCACAACCAAAAGCAATTCCAACAAGTTATAACCCACGAGCGCATTGGCATTCTAATGAGCCGGGGATGCGAATGCGGAATATGCAACCATTTTGAGGAGGCCGAGTGCATAAGCAACGAGTGCGAGTGCTGTTCAAACTTTCACGTACGATCAGGACCGAAACGTCCTGCAAACCGCGGCTAGCCCTTTGCGGCCCGGCAGCTGCACTTGCCCGATATGTGGCGGATGCATCCTATCAGTCGGTGGTCGGCACACCCGCACAGGACGCACTTTTTAGGCATTGCACACATCACCAAACAGCACCATCATCCCGCGCTCCTCAAGGGAGCCGGCAATCTTTTGTCCCATATTTTGCAACCGGTCGGGGTCCTGCGCGTACAGTCCGCCCATCGTGTCTAGCTCGTGTGCAAAGTCATAACTTTTGAGATACCGCCGGGCATGAGCAAGTATCCTCTGGCTGACATCATCTGAGCCGCCGGACCCTATTGCGCCCACCAGTTCCTGCATCGAGTCTACGAGCCCGGCCCACTCGGCAGCAATTGCGTCAAGATTTGCATCCCGGCGGTTTGTGGCTGCAAGCCTCTCATACGATGCAACTATCCTTCTGATCGCCTCTTGAGCCCGCCCGTCCATGCCGTGCATTGCGCCCATACCGGACACTGTCCGGCTATAAGTCTAGGCAGATCCACAGACACGGTATTCTTTAAATTGACGCGAGTAGTCGTGCATATATTGCAGACATCTGCTAGGCTAAAGTGCATAGACGCAAGATGCGGCCTAGAGTACCCCATAAAGACGGCCTCGGTACATTGCAAGAACGGCCACTTTTTGGACGTATTGTACGACGATGCGCCCGATGACTCGCTCAAGGAAACGTTCCTCCACCGCCGCGATCACGGCAGCAGCATATTTGACGAGAGCGGGGTGTGGCGGTTCCGCGAGCTGATCAACTTTGCCCAGATTGACACCGAGGATGCAGATGCGTGCGCACGCACGCTAGTCTCCTTGGACGGGGCGGAGGGGAGGCAGTCAAGGCCGTATCACATGAGGCGCGCAGCCGAGTTTGCAGGCATGAATCCCGAAGGGTTGTTCCTCCAACCCGAGGGGTACAACCCGAGCGGCTCGTTCAAGGACAACGGGATGGTGACTGCTGCAACCCACGCCAGGATGCTCGGCGTGACAAAGATAGTGTGCGCATCTACTGGCAACACGTCCGCATCGGCCGGAATGTTTGCGGCAAACGAGGGGATAGAGTGCGATGTCTACATACCCGAGGGCATGATAGCTCCGGGAAAGCTCAGCCAGGCATACCAGTTTGGCGCGCAGATCATACACGTGGACGGAAACTTTGATGACGCGCTAAAGAGATCACTTGATGCGGCAAAGACCGGCGGCGCATACACTGTAAACTCGATCAACCCGTTCCGCATAGAGGGCCAGAAAACCATACCGTTCCGCGCACTGGAATATCTGGGATGGGAGGCGCCGGACTGGATAGTATATCCCGGCGGCGCGCTTGGAAACACGTCCAGCTGCGGCAAGGCGCTCTCAGAGCTCTACGAGTGGGGGTGGATAAAAAAGATCCCGCGCATTGCAGTCATAAACGCAGAGGGGGCAAGCACGCTGTCAGACATGTACAACGGCGCAGGACTCCGGTGGAACGCAGGCAGGCCCGACATGGGGTTAATCGAGGAGCATTATGCAAAGATGGACGCAGAGGGCCGCCTTCCGGACACCAGGGCCACTGCAATAAAGATCGGGCGTCCGGCAAACATGATAAAGGCGCTGCGCGCACTCGAGCTATCAAACGGGTGCGTCATAACCGTGAGCGACTCGGAGATGCTCGATGCAATGTCAGTCGTGGGTCTCAACGGCTTTGACTGCGAGATGGCATCTGGCGCATCGCTTGCAGGAATCAAAAAGCTGGTAGGCGACGGGGTAATCTCGCCGGATGACACGGTGGTGGGGATACTGACCGGGCGCCAAAAGGATCCCACGCTTCCAGTAGAGTACCACGAGAACCCTGCCAACGCATTTGCTAGGCCGCCGCGCTCGTAGGGCAGCACAACTCGGCACAACTTGACTGGGCTCAAGACTTGAGACAATGGCGGTTCTGGAGGCTGTCTAGGCGTGGTCCAGACCCCGATTTTGGAGACTTTGGAGACAATGGAGACTTTGGAGACAATGGAGACTTTGGAGACAATGGAGACTTTGGAGACAATGGAGACTTACTTTGGAGACAATGGCGGTTCCGGAGGCTGTCTAGGCGTGGTCCAGACCCCGATTTTGAAGACTTTGGAGACAATGGAGACTTTGGAGACAATGGAGACTTTGGAGACAATGGCGGTTCCGGAGGCTGTCTAGGCGTGGTCCAGACCCCGATTTTGAAGACTTTTGAGACTTAGACAGGCGATACAGGCGATACAGGCGATACAGGCGATACAGGCGATACAGGCGATACAGGCGATACAGGCGATACAGGCGATACAGGCGATACAGGCGATACAGGCGATACACGGGCGGTCCCAGAGTCTGCCTAGATGTGGTTTTTTCTCAAGAGGTATTCCTGAAACAACGGTATCGGGAATTGGTAAATACCGCGCTTGGCCCTGTAGATGAGTCCCTTTTCTTCTAGACGCCTCAAATGATTTGAGAGGGGGCCTTTAGTAATATCAGATGATTTTTGGATGGAGGTGAACGTAACTTTCTTTTCGGGCATAGATGCCATGACCTGTAATGCCTTTATCTGACCGTCACTCAACGTCTCTATTCGCCGATCAAAGAAATCACGCGACAGGTTGTCTTTAATCATATCCTTAATCCGTTCATAATCGCCTAATCCCACATCGCTCTTGTCCATACGGTTTATGATCTCCCTGCAGAAAAACTGGATAAAATATGGATATCCTCCCGTGTCACGTATTATCGAATCTACCAGTTCATCAGAAAACCTCCAGTCGGTTTTCTTGAGCGGTTCTGTAATGGCCATTCTGGAACTGTCATGGTTTAGGTTGGTTATGTTGAACGATGTAAACATTCTCTCCGAATATGAACGTGCAATTTTGATATTGATTGGCAATATTGGAAGCCCGCACAAAATGAACGAATACATGCAACCTCTTGACTGCACATCGTTTATCGCCCCTATAAAATCAGCAAGTACGTGCCAGTCGTTTTGTTTCGTGTCCCTTACCATATGGAACTCATCCAGCAGAAAAACAACACCCTTGTATCCTTTCTTCTGTATGAGATTCCATTTTTGCATCAGATATTCCACAATTTGATCCTCCAGTGATGTGTTTGTGTTAAGGGCGTAGGATGGTTCATACGAGACAGCGCCGAGAATTCCGACATTGGTGGGCTTGATATAGTCGGCAAATGTCTGGATCTTCTTTTTGGCCTTCTCCATCTTGGAAAATGTCTCGATTACCTTGTCCACGTCGTGCTGTAGTGTAGTGAAAAAGGTTTTCGGCTTGGAGTGTTTCTCGTTGTATTGAAATCTTGCCACGGGGAGAAAATCCTCATCCATGCACAGCTGGACAAGTTTATGCAGCAAAACGGTCTTGCCAGTCCCGCGAGGACCGTGGATCAGTACGTTTTCCGCCCTTCCCGTACCAAGATCCCTCAGCACTAGTGAGAATCTGTCGATTTCTTCTTCCCTGCCTGCCAAATATGGGGGATCTCTTCCCGCACCAGGATTGAATGGATTGAAATGGTTGGGCATTAACATGTTGGAATCTGCCGCCTCCCAAAATAAGTATGCCGCTAGTAGACACTCTGGGGGGATCTTATCAAACAGATTCAAGAGGTGTGACTAGAAGACTCATCAGGATCGTCATGTCCCATAGGTACGATATCACCAAGGGCGTAGGGTCAAGAATCAGGCATGAGATTCGGTATATAATAGCACACGAATTTGGGACAGAGTCCTAAACTGCAAGCCTTAAAAGCCGTAGTAGCGTAGTGTATGCAACGCGATGAATGGTGATTCGTCACAAGTATGAACAAGGCACTGCGATATAGCCTTGTCAGGACAGACACGACATGGTAGACTATTGGTTTGAGATACCCCTGCTTGTGACCCTCATAGGGCTGTCCGGCTTTTTTAGCGGGCTAGAGGTGGCACTTGTCGGCACCACACGTGCAAAGACGGTCCAGTTTGTAAAGGAAAAGAGGAGGGGTGCAGGCGCACTACACAAGCTGAAATCAAACCCGGGGTGGATGATGGCAAGCGTAAACCTTGGAAACAATGTCGTCAACGTCGGCGCATCCGCACTTGCCACGAGCATTGCGCTGGCCGTCTTTGATGACCGCGGACTCGGCATCGCAATAGGCGTGATGACGTTTCTGATCCTGGTCTTTGGCGAGATAACCCCAAAGACGTACTGTAATGCAAACGCCGGCAAGATTGCGCTCCGCTTTTCGCCCACGCTATTATGGTTCAGCTATGCGGTCTGGCCCGTAGTAAAGATGTTCGAGATGATTACCCGCGGGGTAGTAAAGCTTACGGGGAGCAGCTATCTGCCCCCGCCCATTACAGAAGACGAGATAAAGCACATCATCGACCAGGGAATGGCAGAAAACGCACTAGAGCGCGAGGAGCACGAGCTCGTCCACGGCGCGCTGAGCTTTGATGACATTGCGGTCCGCAGTGTGATGACGCCGCGCACAAAGATGTTTGCGCTTCCGGCAAGCATGATACTGTTTGACGCACTACCCCAGATCAACGAGGCGGGCCACTCGCGGATTCCCATCTATGGCAAGAACATTGACGACATTGTCGGCTTTGTGCACACAAAGGACATACTAAAAGAGCTAGAAGGCGACGGCAAGATGAAGAGTCTGGAGCTGATATCTCGCAAGCCCGTGTTTGCATCGCAGGAAAAGTCCGTCCGCGCCCTACTAGACGAGATGCGCGGGCGCAGGGTCCACCTTGCAATCGTGATAGATGAGCACAGCGGCGTCGAGGGGCTCGTGACGTTTGAGGATCTGATAGAAGAGATAGTCGGCGATGTCGAAGACGAGGGTGATCAGGCAAGCACGCTCCAGTATACACACATTGACCGCGAGACAATAGTGGCCGACGGCGACATGGAGATGGAGCGCATCGGCAAGATACTGCGCACAAGCACGCCAAAGGATTTCAAGCGGATGACGCTCAACGGTGTGCTGCACGAGCAGCTCCACGACATCCCGCACGAGGGTGACAAGGTCGAGATCGGGGATCTGCGCATCGTCGTCGAAAAGGTCGCCGACAACAAGTCAAAAAAGGTCAGAGTCGAGCGCGTTCGCAGCTAAAGTGGGCCTCTAGGGACGACTTTGCCTTTTCGAGTCCAAAGAGCGACTGTGTCCGTGCAAGCGCCTCGGCATACGGCCTAAAAAAGAGCATTGCCTGCAAGAGCATGTGGTTTTCTGGTATGACGATGCCTGTCTGATCGTCGGAATAGACCAGCTGGACGGTGTCCCCGCGGGCCGACGTCATCTCTGCATGTATGTGGACCATGTTTGTGTCTGCGAGTGCGTCCTGTGAGCCGGCAAACTCGCGTATCTTGTGTGTCTGGTGCGCGCCCCAGAGTATTGCCACGCCGAACTCTGGGCGCAGCACGTCGTGGATCTCATCTGGGTCCGGTGTTGCACCGGCAAACCGTACATCAAATACGTGGACGTGCATCTGCCTCGTTGGGACCTTTATTGCACGGACATGTACCGGAACGTTGTCCTTCATGTATGCGCGGACGTCCTCGCCGTGGTGCGATGAGGCGCTCAGCTCTATCGTGTCAGGCATCTCTGTCTCATCCTGCTCAATGTCTGCCCACCGGCGCACCAAGAGCACATCAACGCGGGTGATCCTGCTGCCAAACTTTTCACAGAGTGGTCGGAGTATCCTGCCGATTCCAGTGACGTTGCAGCTTCCCTGCATAATGTGCGAGCCACCCAGTGCAAGATCATAGTTGGAGCGCGAGTTAAAGAGGACGTCAGATACTGCCGCATCGCCGTGTATGGTCTCGCCTCCCTGGTATATTGCCTTGATCTTGCGCGGCTCGTAGAGCCTCTTTTTGTTCTCATACCCCGTACCTCCGGGCGTGCAGTCAATGACCAGGTCGCACCCGTCTAGCGCAGACTCGATTGTGCCGCTTATCTTTGCAGAGTCAAACTCTGATATGCGCGATTCGGGCACATACACTGCAAACCCGTCGGCAATTGCCGCATCCAGCCCCCGCGGCGAGTTCTTGCCTATTCCAACAACTTCTACCTCTTCGTCGCGGTTTACAAACGCCGCAATCCTGCGGCCTATGGAGCCGTACCCGTTTACAAATATGCGCTTTTTCAAGTGTGCCAATGTCATACGTGCCTGCATATTAGTGGGGCGGATCCATCTACAATAGGAACACCTAATGTCGTATGCCTGACAGGCCAAATCGACATGAAGGAGCGAGCCAGAGTGGAAACACTGGTGTGTGGGTCACCTCAGACGGGGGTACGGGCATGAAGAGAAGGAGATGGGAGCCAGACGAGAAGACACGCATAGTCCTAGAGCACATGGGAACCCGGATCAG
>JAHRAL010000054.1 GCA_020027325.1 Cenarchaeum sp.
CTTCCACGCCGTTGATATGGACTTTTTTCCTTGTAAACATCTTGCTGTGATCAACTGCCTTGCGCCCGTAGCCCGAGAATACCAGGGTGTCATAGCCGCGCCACTGATCGGTGTATATCGTGCTCCCCTTCTTGACCTTCTTGACCGTTTCCCTGAGTAATGTCTTTGCCTTCACATTCTTGACGATGCTGACCGATACCTTTCCGTTCCTCTCCAGTACGCCAAACACTATGGTCTTGTTTGCCGCCCCACGGCCCCTTTTCCCTTTACGTTTCCCTCCGAAATACGACTCGTCGGCCTCAACTACCCCCTTCAGAACCCTGTCCGTCTTTGCAAGCTGCTTCACTATGGCACGCCTTATGTGATCAAACACGCATAGTGCAGTTGGATAGCTAGTACCTGCCTCACGAGCAGCTCGTCTTGCACTCATTTCGATGTCAAACAGCTTGATCAGAACCAGCCACTTGACAGGATCAATGTTGACCAGACCCAGAACGGTCTTGGCGAATGGTTTGTAATCACTCCTGCATCTCTGGCATCTCAGTACTCCCCTTTGCATGATGTAGTAATGTTTGGACCTGCATGATGGACAGTGGATGTCACGTTTCTTTTCATATCGCTTGCACAAGAACTCTAGTGCGGATGACTTGTCTTTTGCGATCTCTAGCAGATCGATCATGTTGCGTCTCATACTCCGAATTAGCTAAAAATTGCTGGGGGTTATAGGTTTATAATCGCCTTTATTAGTTTCTCTTGGAAATACATCGGAATCAATTTTTATGTTAAGATCACTTCGGGATATATGTGCAGACGCAGAACCGTGAGCTGACACTGGCAGATGCTCATTCATCAGTACTTGAAATCTCCCCCATTACCAATTCATCATTATTGTTTCTATACATCTCATATACAGAACTCTCAAATTTGAATCGGTATATTTGCTCACTAGCCATAGCATCTATGTTTACAGTAAACCCGTTTGTCTTAAATTCAATTACATCATCTAGCGCGATTGTTTTGAATGTGATACTGTTTAATTTCTTTGTAACTCCTTCAAGCAATTTCTGCAAGTCCACGATTGGAACATTTTGATATTTTTGCAACATGGTTGAATCATTCATTGAACGATCAAGTTCACGTTCTTTAGAATCCCAATGACGGTTCATGGTATTAACCTTCGTGGATGTTCTGTGTAGGTAGTGGGAAACACCTCTAGTTGTTGTCGTGTGACATACATACGAAGATCAGCCAATGAGTTACATATATTCATTTCATCATAATCCTGAATTGCAGAACGCACGTCTTCAATCAATTTAATAAATGAATTAATTTCCTCTGACAACTGTTCACGATTAATATTATAACTGCGAGTAAGTATGCTATGTTGGATTATTGCATTTTCCAAAATCTCACCAATCAATACGCCCGTTTTAGAATCACATTTTAATGAAACCGACAAAATATCAGTGGCAAGACGTTTTGCATCATCATTATTTTGTTTAGATATACACAATTTCATAGTATCTATCGCATTTAATGTAATGTCTTTAATAACTTCATTCATCCATAAGACCTCCATACCTGCAATTACATGTACTCAAACCTGTATTCACATTACACATAACTTGAATTGTTGTATATAACTCAACCTCAATATACTTATTAAGTAATTGTCTCAACACTTCGACCTCACGAAAAAATAGATAAAATGGCACACCCAAAATTATCTCCAAATTGGGTCAAATTTCCCTACTCAACATAGGTCACGATAACCCGACGGAACCAATTGTATGAGGTCAGCTACTTAGACTGCACGAATTACCTCACCTATCACGCTTTTGCCCTGCGCACGCCATGACAGGATGCATATCAAAAAGTCGGACATCCATCTCATTGATTCCGGACCCATCGGTGAATGAACTCCTCGTTATAGTCCATAAAGTCGTCAATGTCTAGGAACAGACCATGATCCATGTGTGTTTCGGACAACTATGCCTTAGTATCTGGTGACCTTGTCTCGATTTATGTTCTCATTTTAGGCATGGTTGCGCAACAGGCTATCCTTGACCCACTTTTGCCCTGCAAGGATGGCGATGGATGCAGAGATTCAGCAATACTGCGCGGCCATGACTGCCCCTACTGCCCGTCAAACAGACGCGGCTGCGTGGCCTTCATTATCTGCTCGGCAATTTCTGTCTCGCGCAAAATGTCATCGTGCAGCCTCTCCATGCGGGGCGTGTCATCCATGCCCTCATAGAGCGAGGGGACAAATCCTGCATCAGGCTCGGGTTCTGGCATTATTCCCATATCCTCGAGCATCTTGCGCGCAATCTCTGCCTCGTCTTGGACCATCTGATCAAAGTGTGCCGACTCGCGTCCTATACCGTTGACACCAGTGTCGCGCTCAAACACTGACTCGTCGAGCTCGTGCATCTGCGAGGACAGGTTGCTGACCGGCTCGTATGTCCCGGCGACTGTCAATCGGTATACGAGACCGTCCTCGTCAATCATGTATGTAATGTGCCTGTGATCATAGTCATAGATTCCGTCCCCGTCCTCATCTGCGTGGCCTGCAATAAGCGGGTACAGGATTAGCGCACCGTCGTTGACAGGTATCCCGTGCTCTGGGTTGAGCGACTCGCCGGTGACCTCGATTCCGTGGTTGAAAAAGTTTTGCCACGAGTTGCGCCTCTCATCCCAGACTA
>JAHRAL010000055.1 GCA_020027325.1 Cenarchaeum sp.
CAGTCGGCCAGCAGGTGCTCATACGCGGTCAGATTACAAGCGGCCAGGCGATTGATCAGGATCTCACATACATTGTACAGATCAACGATGCAAACGACGTCACAATCTCACTCTCGCTGGTAGTCACCCAGCTCAACGCAGGCGGGTTCAGCACGCCCGCAGTATCGTGGCAGCCGTCTGCCGCAGGCCAGTACAATGCAACCGTCTTTGTCTGGGAGTCAATCGACAACCCGACGGCTCTCTCGCCCCCGCAAGAGCTGCCAATCACGGTCAGCTAGACGTGCAGGGCGCAATTGCACTAGCCGTTTTATTCCCACTTCTTCTCCCCACCGCATTTGCACAGGTCGACATTGAGCTCTATACGGACAGTAGCGTATACACGGAGAACCGCCCGCTCTTTGTACACGGAATCGCACAGCCAAACGAGGGCGTGATCGTGCGGCTCTCGGCCCCTGACGGCATCATACTGGTCTTTGATCAGATAACAGCAGACGACGAGGGGCTGTTCAGCCACGTCCTCTTTGTATGGCCCGAACCGACTGCGGCGGTGCCGTTCGGGACATATACGGTCGAGGCAATAGCCTCTGGCAAGAGCTCGATAATCGACATAAAGTTTGCAGCAGACCTGGAGCTAGTCGAGGTCCCCATAGTCCGCCAGATCAGCACGTCGGTATTTGTCCCCGACACCTCTGCTCTTGGCGCGCCGCTGCGCGTCTTTGTACAGACTACAAGCGACGGCCTCCTTGTTGCAGGCGACCCGGCAAAGATACTGCGCGCCTCGCACGTCCACCTTCCGGACGGCAACACGGTCTCGCTTTCCTCAAAGTTTCGCGCACTCCACCAGGGACTCTACTATGTGGACTATACGCCGGAGCTGCTAGGAACGCACGTGTTTCACACAGTCGCGTTCCACCAGGGAACGGCCTCGCACGGCTCTGCTGTCACGACCGTGCTTGGCAGCGACATCGGCGAGATATCAGAGCGGATCATAGACCTCGATGACGTGCTGGTACAGACGTCCGACGATCTGGACAGGCTAAAGTCAGAGATCGGCGCATTCGGATCCCTCCTAGAGGATGCCAACACCGGCATCGATGAGAGCGTCACCTCGATGCGATCGTCTGTGACAAACATAGAGAGCGCCTCCTCGCAGCTCAACTCGCTGTTCTTTCCAATAATCGCCTTTATCGGCATCATTGTCGCACTCCAGCTGGTCATACTGGCGCGCCACAGATAGGTACAGGCCGCAAAAAAATCCCGACCACGAAAAAACACCCCCGCATCCGGGACGCGTCTGCAAAACGCACGCCGGACGCCGCCGTAGGTTTATAACCAAACTTGGGCGCAAATGCCCAAATGTCTGGGGAAGTAGAGACCAGGGCCGGCGGCCTCTCTAGACGCGACTTTCTCAAGCTCATGGGCGTTGCAGGCACCGGCCTGGCGTTTGCACCGTTTGTCCCGTGGGGCAACTTTATGCCAAACCCGTCGTCCGCATCGCTCGAACGGGTACCAGTCGAGCTGCCGGACGGGACGCAGGCAGACGTGGCAACGTTTCCAATAAACCACGCAGAGGTAATCACGTATCCAAAGACCGGCGACAAGGTGCTCGACGAGGAGGCGTTTCGCAAGTGGCAGTTTATCCGCCTTCCAGAAGAGCTTGGAGGATCCGAGCGCACGGCAGAATCGTTTCGCGTCTTTAGCATGATCTGCCTCCACCTGTGGTGCCTCTGGAAGTACTGGCCAGATGACGGACGGAGGCGCGGCGAGTGTCCGTGCCACGGAAGCATCTACGACCCGCGCACGGGAACCGCGTTTGCCGGCCCGGCATCGCTCCAGGCCCCGCCGTCGGACACGCTTCCAAAGCTGGATCTCGAGGCAGACGCCGACGGCCTACTCTGGATAAAGCCGCCGGTCTGGGGCGTAAACGAGAACGGAGTTGTTGGATATGGCCGCTTTGTATGAGGGCAGGCAGACAGGCACAGTAGGATTCTTTCACTGGCTCTGGGACGGATTCGAGCGGACGATATTTGCCGCAGTAAAGTTTTCCTTTCCGGCGCGCTTTGTCAGCCCGTTTGGATTCCTCGGGATGCTCACGTTCATCGTGTTCATCATACTCGGGATCACAGGCGCGCTCCTAATGTTCTACTACCAGCCCATACTTGACAGGGCGTGGGACAGCGTCCAGTTTATCAACGACGACGTCCCGTTTGGATTCCACATCCGAAACATCCACTATCACGGCTCAAACGCCATGGTGCTCCTGGCAATACTCCACATGTATTACCAGTATTTCAGCGGGAGGTACAAGATAAGAAACGAGCTATTATGGGTCACAGGCGTCATACTAGGCACCGTCACCATCCTTGAGGCATTCACCGGCTATGACGTGATATTTAGCGAGCGCGCCGAGCTTGCAATCAGCATTGCCGCATCGCTGACAAATTCAATGCCTGTCATCGGCCCGACCCTGCGCGAGGCCATGTTTGGCGCAGGATTCTCGGACTTTGTGCTCCGCTTTTATGCCCAGCACGTATTCATCCTCCCCATAGTCATGCTTGGCCTCATGGCGGTCCATTTCCCGAGATTCCTGGTCTTTGATGTGCCGATGGTCATGGCAATCTCTGGGGCGATCCTGATCACAGGCGGCGTATTCCCGATCGACCTTGGATTCAAGTTCGAGCCGACGGTGCCTCCGGGGATCACGGTCCCAGAATGGTACCTGACGGGGCTGTATGCGTTTTTGCGCACCCAGTATGACAAGTTTGTCACGGGGGTGCTCTGGCCCGGCCTCTTTATCCTCTCGCTCCTGATAATCCCGTTTATCGACCGGTACAAGAAGTTCTCTTGGAAGGACCGCCCGCTGATTACCGCATTTGGGATAACTGGAATCGCACAGATCATGGTCACGACATACTGGGGGTTCTATATTCCGGCAGACACCTCGATACCGTTGGTTGAGCGCCTGGTAATCGACCCCATATACCTCTACACGGTGATGGTCCTCCTGGTCCCGCTGGGATTCGGATTCAGCTATATGATGATCCACATGGCGCGCGAGGCCGAACGCAAGGCAAAGCTTGCAAAGGAAAAGGGTCCAAAAAAGGTCGCAGCCATCGACCTGTCCGACAAGTGGGTAAACTGGATAATCGTCGCACTATTGGCATTCCAGGTCTTTCTAAACATTGCCGCCTACAATGCGGCACTCGCAGGGCTCAACAACCTCTCGCTGTTTTGGGTCGGGCTGATACTAGTCGTCTTTGCGGCGTTTTTCCACGTCTATAGGTACGGCCTTGGCAAGGCCAAAAGGCTGCCCACCCCGCCGCCTGGAATCGCGGCCCGGGAGAGGCCAAAAGAGATTGCAGCAGAAGCTGCGGCACCCGAGCTGCCGGCATCAGACGGGCAAGAACCGGCAGCAAAGTAGGGCCTGGCCGTATCCGACCAACAGGGTCACTACTTTTGGGACTAGACATGAGGTGGTAAAGTTATCGTGTGTTTTGATTGGTTAATGTAGTCATGGGTGGGTAATTATTTTGGTGTTTGAAAGCAGCTATATTTTACCCCACTATCGTTTAGATCGGAATAGGGAATATATGTTGATGAGAACGCTTTGTTGCGTGGCAAAGGATCAGGGCGGTTTTGGATTATATAGGGCATTTCAAGTGGTGGGGGGCATGGTTGTAGATATAGAGCAACGCCTCACACAGCTAATAGCATCTAGATGGTCATCAATACACAAACCTGATGCCTACGCTAAATTAATTATACGGGCTGGACAATTGGGCGCGGTTGATAAAATGACGGCTAAAAGAAGTAGTGAATTAAAATCGGAGGTGATTAGTGATGCTATATTTCGTGAAGCGTATAAGAATGAAAAGCATTGTTTTTTGAATGTAATTGAGAGTGGCGAAATTATTAAACGTATTATTTCTGGGCGAATAGGCATGATATTTAATGATAATCTAATAATAAAAATACTAAATCAAGAAATAACAACATTGATAGAATATATTAAAAATTATCCACAAGATCAAAAACATGTTAGTATGGTTTTGAAATTAACTGATAATTCAATTGTTGCCATACAAAAAGAATTGGAATCAGGAACAACATTTCAACGAGTTACAAAATTTTCACGTGTGTTTGACAAATTAAAATGTTATAAAAATAATTGTCAATATAGTGGTAAATCTAGGCGTTCAGAACATATACATGATTTAAGAAGTGGGGATTTATTAGATTGTAAAAAAATTGGCATTTATCCTCAACCCATACCTCGTTATTATCTTTCTAATCGTGCTAATGAACTATTGGACGAATCGGAACGGGGGGTGAGTAGATGCTAGTCCCAAAAACAGAAATCATGCGTGATATGATCTGCAAGAGTTGTGGTCATACATGGCATAATCATGATGTCACTACAGAAGGTAGTACGATATACGGTAAGTGTGTATTGCCTGAATGTGACTGTGATGCGGAGATATTAGAAGAATAAAGGTAGAGACTAGCGGACTGGGCTTTATTGAAATGTCCGTTTGAAGTTATTTTAATTCTATTACCTTTAATCTCAACTTTAACTCGTGCTGGATTTCCCAGCAGTTTTATTGGTTTTGGCATCATGATGCAATCCGGCTCTGCCATCATTTGCCTAGCTTGTCGTCTTTGCAAATTCACGCCAAATATGCCCCGAAAATTATAAACTCTTAATCATAAACAGAAGGTGTGGGATTTGAACCCACGTTGTCCTGTGGAGACACTCGCCTCATCAGGCCAACCCCTTGCAAGGTCTGCCAAATGCGTGTCAATCTACTTGCACACGTGCAAAAAAACCAACCACCAAACACCAGATTTATTTTACGGCGCCATACAATTCCAGACATTGGAGTACAATATAGTAAAAAACCCGATGGGACTAATCGAGATATCAATGGATCGGGGCGAGTCAGTCACCGCCGAGGCCGGGGCAATGGCGTTTATGCGCGGCGACATAAAGACAGAGACGGGGCTGCGCAAGGGCGGACTCTTCAAGACCATAAAGGCAGCAGCCCTTGGAGGCGAGTCATTCTTTGTAAACAAGTTTAGCGCAAATGAGGACGGCTGCACCCTGGGCCTCACGGGCAGCTTTCTTGGCGACCTAGAGGTAATCCACATAGACTCTGAACACATCATCCAGTCCGGCTCGTATGTGGCCTCTACGGACACAATCACGATTGACACAAAGTGGCAGGGCTTTACAAAGGGGATATTTGGCACCAACATGTTTATGCTAAAGACGGTGGGAACCGGAGACATCTTTCTCAACGCGTGGGGCGGAATCATATCCACCGAACTCGGGCAGGGCGAAAAGATGACCCTGGACAACTATCAGCTAGTCGCAATGCGCTCGGACATGCCATATGTGGTAAAAAAGCACGGCGGCCTCAAGACCACCATATTTGGGGGTGAGGCACTAGTCATAGAGATAACGGGCCCCGGAACCGTGCACCACCAGACAAAAAATATCTCGGAGTTTGCCCGTACGCTCATTCCGTTCCTGCCAAAGAGCCGCTAAGATCGCACCCACAGATAGCGTCCCATCACATCATTAACCCGTGGATGCAAAATCATGCGGCATAGACGGGGAGGGGGACTGGGGCGTAGTACGACGTCTAGTTGGAGAACTATTTTTGGAATGGGATACCTAGAGCCGTTTACGCTGAAATTGATAGGGGTGCTGATGATGATGATCCTCTAAAAATATGGTCAAAAAAAAAAAACAAAAAAATCATTGTACTGAAGCACACAACGGATATGGAAAAATTCGCGTATGAACTTATTCGAAAATATCCCAAGCTTGGCAAGATCACTGTGCGCAATCCCGTACCGGCCGATCCATATGTTATTGCGGCAGTTCGGCATTATCTTGACCTTTCAACTTTGGATATTGATGGAAAAAATGTCGTCATGATAACAGATGATAATCCCATGTTGGATGTGGCAAAGAATTTCAAAATAAACGGCAAGAAATTGTTGTCTATGTTTAGAAACGAGAACTGGAAATTTTAATCAAGAATACTGTCTTTCTAACCCGAATACCCCCCATCAACCAATCCCCTGTCTCTACCTAATTGTAAACAGAATTCTGAGTGAAAGGTGGTTATTCCCAGCTGACGTACTATGGCTCATCCACGTTGGGCTGGCATTTCACGGGTTGCGCCAAAACCTGCCGCGTCCGTTTCAGATTCCCGCCAGCGCTTTTTTCTTGAGCTCTGCCAGCTCGGTCCTCAGCTGATCGCGCATGGAATCGTGCTCGGATTCCAGCGCCTTTTTTGCATCCTCTAGGATCTTGCCTACCTCGTCTCTAGCCAACCTGTTTCCGCCTCTCCATTGACGCCTTTACCTTTTTTAGCTTTGCAAATTCCTCGCGCTCGCGCTCCTCAAGCCCTGCCAGGATGAACTTTACGCGCTGCTGGTACTGGGGGATTATCACGTTCTCGAGCGCATTGAGCAGCTTTTGCGTCTTTTCAAGCGCCTTGGACAGGCTGAATATGGCGTTCTCGTATTCTGCGGCCTTGCATATCCTGGGCAACAGGTCCTTTATCAGCTTGGCTGCACGGTCCATTGATGCATTGGTGTCTGCAAACCCGTAGGGAATCGACTTTGTCTCCTTTTCAGATATGGTGAGTGCGGGCACCTTTACATCCACGACGCGGCGGACCTTTACGTCGACTTCCATTACGGCAGGAGTCATCTCGGCGACTGCATCCACGGTCTTTGTTCCAAGCGACAAGTACGACTCGTTGACCGACGTATAGATGTCTTGGAGCGGATCCCATATGCCGCCGCGAGCCTTCATGGCCTCGTCAATCATCTCTTCTATATTTTGGAGGAGGACCTTGCGCTTGTCGTCTAGTATGTGCTGGACCATGCTTGCGACCTGGCTTGAGCGCTTGTACTTTAGAAGCTCAATCTTTGTGACTGCAACGTTTTGGCCAAACGACACCCGCAATCACTCCCCCTTGTAGTGCTCGTCGATGAACTTGTCCTTTACCTTTGTAATCTCGCCACGCGGCAGCATCGAGACGACCTTCCACAGAATCCCGAGCGTCTCCTCTATCGTGCGGTTCTCGTCTACTCCCTGGGTCAAGAGATCCCCCTCGAATGCCTCGCCGACGTTCATGTACTTGAGGTCAATGTCGGTGAGTCCGGCCTTGCCGACGATGCCGGCCAGTGCGCGCACCTCTTGTGCGCGAGAATATGCGTCATAATTCTGGTTTGATATCTCTTGGTGGTCCTCGCGGGTGCGCGACTCGCCGATCCCGTCCTTCATCAGGCGGCTCAGGCTCATCAGTATGTTGACCGGCGGATAGACGCCCTGCCTAAACAGGTCGCGCCCGAGCACAATCTGCCCCTCTGTAATGTATCCGGTAAGGTCCGGTATCGGGTGGGTGATGTCGTCTGACGGCATTGAGAGGATCGGCACCTGTGTCACGCTTCCCTGCTTGCCGCTGAGCTTGCCGGCGCGCTCGTAAATGGTAGAGAGGTCGGTATAGAGGTATCCCGGATACCCCTTGCGCCCGGGAACCTCCTCGCGTGCCGCACTAATCTCCCTGAGCGCCTCGGCATAGTTGGTCATGTCTGTCAGTATTACCAGGACGTGCATTCCCAGCTCGAATGCCAGGTATTCGGCAGTGGTGAGTGCGACACGCGGCGTGATGATCCGCTCGATTGCAGGATCGTCGGCCAGGTTTAGAAACATTACGCTGCGCTTTAGCGCCCCCGAGTCCTCGAGGCTCTTTTTGAAATACTCTGCCTCGCTATATTGGACGCCTATGGCTGCAAACACGACTGCAAACTCTTCGCTCGTTCCCCGCACCGTTGCCTGGCGCGCAATCTGTGCTGCAAGTATGTTGTGCGAAATGCCTGATCCGGAAAATATCGGCAGCTTTTGGCCGCGCACAAGCGTCATCATCCCGTCAATAACCGAGACACCTGTCTGGATAAAGTCCTTGGGGTACTCGCGCTGCTCTGGGTTTATCGGCTCCCCGTTGATATCTACAAACTTGTCGGCTACGGGCTCTGGCAGCCCGTCCTTTGGCCTGCCAAGCCCGTCAAAGACGCGGCCCAAGAGCTCGCGCGAGACGGGCATCTCCATTGCCTTGCCGACAAACTTTGCAGTAGTATCTGCAATCGAGAGCCCTGTCGTGCCCTCAAAGACCTGGACTATGGCGCTGCCGTTGCCGACCTCTAGCACCTTGCCCAGCCTGTGCGTGCCGTCCCCCGTCTCGATCTCGACGAGCTCGTCAAAAGCAACGTCCTCGACGCCGCCGACTACGACCAGCGGCCCCCTGATCTCTTCGATCTTGCTGTACTGGACCCCGCCGGTGGTGCCTGTCATTTTGCTATCGCTGCCCCCATGTTTTCAAACTCTGCATCGATAGTGGACAGCAGCCCCTCGAGTTTAGAGACCTCGTCATCCTTGACTGTCATCCGCGCCTTTAGCATCTCGCCCATGACGGGCAGCGCCCTGATATCTGCAATCGATGCCCCGCGCCCGAGCGCCTCCTTGCTGCGCGTGTGGAACTTTATCATCGCCTTTAGCAGCATGTACTGCTTTTTGGGATCACAGTACGTGTCAATGTCATCAAACGAGTTTTGCTGCAATATGCCGATCTTTATCATCCGCGCCACCTCTAGGACCAGCTTTTCCTCGTCTGGCAGCGACTCTGTTCCCAAAAGCCTGACAATCTCTTTTAGCGTATCCTCGCGCTGCAATATCCCGTATGCCTCCTGGCGGAGTGCAAACCAGCCCTCATCCACGTTCTTGGACCACCAGTCTGCCACGTCCCCCATGTATCCCGAATAGCTGTTCATCCAGTTTATGGACGGATAGTGGCGCGAGTATGCAAGCTTTGCATCAAGTGCCCAAAACGTCTTGATGAACCTCATCGTGTGCGTCGTGACCGGCTCTGTAAAGTCGCCGCCTGACGGCGAGACTGCCCCGACAAGAGTGACAGAGCCGTCCCTCTCGGGGCCGCCAAGCGCACGGACCCTGCCGGCGCGCTCGTAAAACTCTGCAAGCCTTGATGCAAGATATGACGGGTATCCCTCTTCTGCTGGCATCTCTTCGAGCCTCCCGCTCATCTCGCGCAGCGCCTCGGCCCACCTGCTTGTAGAGTCGGCGACCAGTACGACGTCGTTGCCCATGTCGCGGTAATACTCTGCAATTGTGACGCCGGTATAGATGCTGGCCTCGCGTGCAGCTACTGGCATGTTGCTCGTGTTTGCAACGAGGACGGTGCGGTCCATCAGCGGCTTGCCTGTGCGCGGATCCTTTAGGTGGGGAAACTCTACTAGCACTTCGGTCATCTCGTTGCCGCGCTCGCCGCACCCGATGTAGACGACTACCTGCGAGTCTGCCCACTTTGCGATCTGGTGGAGCGTGACGGTCTTGCCCGTTCCAAACGCGCCGGGTATCGAGCCCGTGCCGCCCTTTACTATGGGAAAGAACGTGTCGATGACGCGCTGGCCGGTGATGAGCGGGATTATCGGCTCGTGGCGCGCAGTGTAGGGGCGCGGCCTGCGCACGGGCCACCTCTGGTACATCTTTACGGGATCGCCGCCCTTTACGGTTGCAAGGTCGGTCTCTAGATCATAGTCGCCTTCTGCGACAATGCTTGCAATCTTGCCGCCGGCGTGATCCGGCGGGAGCATTATCTTGTGGTCAATCATCTCGGTCTCCTTTACGGTGCCGATGATGCTGCCCGGCCCGACCTCGTCGCCTGCTGCAACGGTTGGCACAAAGTGGTACTTTTTGGTCATGTCTATGGGAGTCGTCGTGATCCCGCGCCCGATAAAAGAGCCCGACGCCTTTGAGAGCTCGCGCAGCGGGCGCTGTATCCCGTCATAGATCTGGCCGATTATTCCCGGTCCGAGCATGACGCTGAGCGGGTTGCCCGTTCCGACCACGGGCTCGCCCGGCTTGAGGCCGCTAGTGGATTCATAGACCTGGATGAATGCAACATCGCCTGTAAGCCTAATCACCTCGCCTATGAGCTTTGAATTGCCGACTGTGACGGTCTCGTACATCTTTGACGCTGCCATTCCATCGGCCTTGACGGCAGGCCCGCTTACCCATACAATTCTGCCCTGAACTGCCATCTATTCCACTAGTCCGAATCGCGAGGCGATCTCTTTCCTTATTAAAGGCTTCAAGCGTTCCAGCTTTGCATCCAGAGTATTATCAAAAGACGTTGCCCCGTCGCGGGTAGACATCCGGACGCCGCCGACGCACTCGATCCGCTCGCCGGCAAGCTCTGCGCCCTTTGTCCCCTTTATTGCCGACGCCACGGCCTTTGCATCTTCCTTGTTGGTCGATACCAGGACATCAGTCGTCCCAAGCGCGTCTGTGCCTTCTGCGATGAGCCCTGCCAGGATCTTGGAGTACGACGCGTCCCGTGTAGAGCCAGATATGCGCGATATTGCATCGGCAAAGACCCTGTCTGTTGCCTCCTCTACGAGGCGGAGCTTTGCATTTCGCGCCTCCAGCTCGGCACTCCCGATGATCTGCTTTTCGAGCTTGTCGGCATCCTTGGCGGCCTTTGACAGTATGCGGTCATACTCTGCCTCTAGCTTTGGCTGCATGGCGTCAAGCTCTTTTTGCGAATCCGCAT
>JAHRAL010000058.1 GCA_020027325.1 Cenarchaeum sp.
TCTGCGGCCTCGGTTCCGGGCCGCGAGCTGTACTTTGAGAGGTTGATAATGTCGGGCCTTGTATCCTCTAGCATCCTGACGGTCTCCTCAAAGTCGCACTCCTGCTCAGTCGGGTACCCGACTATGATGTCAGTTGCAATCGTAAACCTGCCAAACCTCTTGCGCATCTTTTTGCCTGCATCAACAAATGTCCGCACCGTGTGCCCGCGCTTCATGTCGTGCAGGACACCGTCACTTCCGCTCTGGACTGGTATGTGGAGGAACCTATAGATCCTCGGATCACCTGCAATTGCGTCTGCCAGGCCGTCAAGTATGCGCCCCATGTACATCGGGTTCATCATCCCGACGCGGAGCCCGAACCTGCCCTGAATGCCGGACACACTGTGCAGCAGCTCCGGCAGGCTCGAGCCGATGTCAAACCCATAGCATCCGTTGTCAGTCGATGTCAGCCAGATCTCGCGACAGCCGTCATCGACGTCTGCGCGCACCTGCCTTACAATGTCGCCCACGCGATAGCTCTCAAGGCCGCCCTTTGCAAGCTTTGTCTGGCAGAACGTGCACTCGCTCATGCACCCGCTTGCAATCTCGACGATTCCCACCACGGGATTGAGCCGCACGCGCGGCAGGCCGACCTTGTCCTCAGAACCGTCTAGTGCGACTAGCCTCTGGCCTGCAAGGGCAGCATCGACCAGCTCTGGTATGCGCGATATAGATCCCGGACCCATGAGGCTTGCACGCGGTGCAAACCTTGCCACGGTCTCTGGCTCTGCCTTTGGCATGCACCCTGCCACCACAAGCGGCCCTGATGCGAGGCGGCGCATCCTGTGCATCATGCGCTTTGCAGTCGCATCCTTGACCGAGCACGTCACAATCACGCTTGCATCGGACTCTGACTCGTCTTGCACAATCGTGTGCCCCCTTGCAACCAAGAGGCCGGCAATCATCTCAGAGTCTGCCTGGCTCGCAGAGCACCCGTATTCCTCAATGTGAATCTGTGCCAACGGCCCACACCCTATCCAAAGAGCGCATCAATCTCTGCGCTCGTTGCAATCTTGCGCCTTATTGCAATCTCCCTTACAGTCTGCCCCGTTGCAAGCGACTCCTTGAAGACGGCTGCGGCATTCTGATAGCCGATCTTGGGCGCCAAGAGCGTGACAATAACGGGACTGGCCTCTATGCGCGACTGGAGCTCGGCCTTTTTGGAGCCTAGCCCGTCGATGAGGTTTGCAGCAAAGTTGGGCCCAAATCCTGCCAGCATGTCCAGCGAATCAGTCACCCTGTCAATCATTACGGGCAGCATTACATTGAGCTCAAACTGTCCGGCAGCCGCGGCGCCGCTGACTGCCGCATCGTTGCCGATTATTGCAAAGCAGACCATGTTCATGCACTCTGCTAGTGACGGGTTTACCTTGCCTGGCATTATTGAAGAGCCCGCATGGACTGCCGGAATTGACACCTCTGATATTCCGGCAACGGGGCCTGATGCCATGAGCCTGATATCATTTGATACGCGCCCAAGCTCTACTGCCAGGCCGCGAAGCGCAGACGAGAGCGCAAGTATTGCCTGCCTGCTCTGGAGGCCGTACTGCATGTCCTTTTCTGCCCGGAGCCTTTGCTTTGATATGCGCCCCAGCTCTGCAATGGCTGCCTTTTTGTATGCGCGCGTCGCATTTGCGCCCGAGCCTACTGCCGTGCCGCCAAGTGCCACTGCCTCCAGATTCTTGCGCGATGCTGCAACTGCGTCATACGCGTTGC
The DNA here is from genome assembly GCA_020027325.1 of Cenarchaeum sp. Classification (GTDB taxonomy): domain Archaea; phylum Thermoproteota; class Nitrososphaeria; order Nitrososphaerales; family Nitrosopumilaceae; genus JAHRAL01. The sequence goes on from JAHRAL010000058.1 coordinate 1,756, forward strand.
GTACTGCCACGGCATATGCCCCAAACTCGCCGCCAAGTGTCACGGGGATTGCATCCATCAGGTGCGTGCGCCCGATCTTTTTGTGCGCTGCAAACTTTGCCGACTTTTTTTCAAGCGAGACTGTGATGCGCTTTATTGCCGGCAGCGCCCTGTCCAGACAATCGAGTGCGGTCACGTGCATTGCAGTCGGGAACGTGTCATTGCTTGACTGGGACATGTTTACGTGGTCGTTTGGGTGGAGGTGATCGTACTGGCCACGGCGCCGGCCCATGATCTCTAGTGCGACGTTTGCAATGACCTCGTTTGTATTCATGTTGAGCGCGGTGCCGGCCCCAGAGTTTATCGCATCGATTACAAAGTCCTCCACATACTTGCCCCCGAGTATCGCATCACACGCCCTCGTGATTGCACGCCCGCGCCTTGCATCTAGTGCGCCGGTCCCCATGTTTGCAACAGCAGCTGCGCGCTTTATCATGACAAAGGCCCTGATCAGGCTCGGGTGTGATCTCCGGCCCGTAACCGTGTACTGTTGCAGGGCCCTGGCCGTAAATGCCCCATAGTAGGCATTATGCGGCACCTTGATGCTTCCAAGCGAGTCCGTATCTGTTCTGTACCTCAATTATGCCCGATTGCAGTGATTACCCCTTAATCTTTTTGTTGGATCATTGGATCAGGTTATATATGGCATTTAAAGCCGCACGCCAATGAATACAAGCCAACTACGTATGCTCATTCCCGTCGTCGCAGTTGCGGCAGTAGGAATGACGCTGCTAGGAAGCACATACACGCAGACACAGATATCGGCACAGGCAATTGATGTTGACTCGTTTGATCTTGATGCGCTCCAGGCTATCAACGACATGCACGGCCTGAACCTGCAGATGCCAAAGGCGTTTGCACAGATGGACTGTGAGGGTCTTGACACTACGGGCCGAACCATACAAAACTTTGAGCTGGTCGGCACGAGCGTGGATCTGCCCATAATGGGACACACTGTCGATGAGCCAAAGACGTATCAGGCAATGACCTTCAACGGTCAGGTTCCTGGACCCACGGTTCGAGTCACACAGGGCGATGTAATCAGGATGAACCTGACCATCCCTGCTGACGAGGCAGTACCACACGGCAACGACATGCACGCATCACAGATCTCGGGAGCAAACTTTGACTCTGTATACCCAGGTGACTCAAAGTCATACTGTTACATTGCAGAGGTGCCCGGAGTCTTCAAGTACCACTGCTCTGGCGTCCACATTGCTGCAATGGACCAGCACGTCCTCTCGGGGATGTATGGCATTGCAATCGTGGATCCCATAGACGGATACAAGAGGCTCGTGGTCGAAAAGACCGCAGTTGAGAACGGCCAGGTCGTCCGAGACAGGCAGTTCATGTCCCCCGATGCGCTGGAATTCCAACTCCAGTACAACCAGCTCTACCTAACAGAGTCTGGCGCATATGACATGGGCGCAATGATGAAGCACCAGAACACGGCAACAGTGGTCAACGGATTCCAGTTCGGATACGTTCCAAACGACACACACGACGAGCTCATACTCGGAGATGCCTCTAGGGACATCTTTATCGCACAGCCATGGGAGACACCGGATCTGAACCAGTACCAGTCGCAGCTCTTGTTCGTAGAGACCGACCAGCACGTCAGGTTCTTTGTCGAAAACCAAGGAAACGAGCCGGTATACTGGCACATTGTCGGCGAGATACTCGACAGAGTCACACAAGGCGGCAGGGTCCAATCAGGCCCCACCGAGACGTGGCTCCTCGGAGGCTCGCAGAACATGGTAGTCGATGTGGTCTTTGATGAGCCGGGCGTTTATGTCGCAGTCAACCACGACTATGCGGCAATATTCTCCGGCGCTGCAACCATAATCGTTGCAGGCGACCCGTTCGGTCTAGTCGAGAAACACGGCCTGCCAGAACCCGTGTCAAAGTCGTATGCGTATGCACTAGGAAACCCGTCTGATGCGATACCGCCAACGGGCCCGCAGTCAATAGAGCACCCGATGATAAACCTTCACGGCCTCTACACTGACGAGCAGGCAGCAACGATATCCGCAGAACTAGGTCTCTAGCCAACACTATATTTTCATTTTTTATTTTCCACAATAATTATAACCCGTGTCCGTCCGTTCTGCCAGCATGGCTGCCATGTCTGCGCTCATTTGCGACAAGGTCGACCCCATACTCAACAAGATACTCGGGGACAACGGGATTGACGTGGCATACGAGCCCGAGATCACGCCAGAAGCACTGCTTGAAAAGGCCGCTGACTACCAGATAATCATTGTCCGGAGCCGCACCAAAATAACTGCCAATGTAATCGAGCGGGCCACCAGCTGCCAGATAGTGGCAAGAGTCGGCGTCGGCCTTGACAACATTGACACAAAGGCGTGCGAGGCGCGCAAGATCCGCGTACTCAACGCAGTAGAGGGTGCGATGAACGCAGTCGCAGAGCTAGTCCTCGGACTGATGCTCTCAATGGCGCGCCATATACCGCGGGCAGACTCTGCAATTCGCCGCGACAAGTGGCTAAAAAAAGAGCTCCTTGGCAGCGAGCTGCGCGGCAAGTATCTAGGCATTGTCGGGATGGGCAACATTGGCAAGCGCCTGGCACGACTGGCACGCGCACTCAACATGAACGTCATGGGCTTTGATGTGGCACCCATCGACCAAGAGTTTTCACGCGAGGTCGGGCTGATGAAAGTCGATCTTGACACGCTGTTTCAGAGCGCAGACTATGTCTCACTCCACGTCCCGCTCTTGGACTCTACGCGCCACCTCGTCGACTCCAAACGCCTATCACTGATGAAGCCGACTGCAAGGATAATCAACACGTCGCGCGGCGGTATCGTGGATGAGGATGCGCTGTATGACGCAATAGAGTCTGGCAAGATTGCCGGAGCTGCCCTTGATGTCTTTGAGACAGAGCCTGCCATACAGAACAGGCTTGCAACGCTTGACGGCGTGGTTATGACGCCGCACATTGGTGCACAGACCGGCGAGGCACAGGGCCTGGCAGCAAACGTCATTGCCGAAAAGATCGTCCAGACTGTGCGCGGCGTCATCTAGCGCGCCGGGCAATCCGCGCAGCTGCGGCCCCGCCGCCGATTCCATTGTCAATGTTGACCACGACAAGCCCCGGTGCGCAGCTCTGCAGCATCGATGCGAGTGCTGCCAGGCCCCGGCGGGCATACCCGTACCCCACAGACGTCGGCACCCCTACGACGGGGACGTCTGTCAGCGATGCGACCACAGTCGGCAGCGCGCCCTCCATTCCGGCAACGACGACTAGCGCGTCGGCGCCAAACTTTGCCATCGCCTCTAGTGCCGGAAAGACGCGGGCCAGTCCTGCAACCCCGACATCATATGCAGTCGCGCATTCACAGTCCATTGACTCGCACATCAGGCGCGCCTCTTCGGCAATCCCAATGTCCGACGTCCCTGCTGCCATTATGCCGACCCTTCCTGCGATGCGGCCCCTGCGCCGGCTCCGTGCAAGGACGGTCGTGGTCCTGCGCGCCGTGCTGACAGTCGCGCCCTGTTTTCTCAAAAACGCCGCAAGCTTTGCGCGGTCGCGCACCCCGAGCCTTGAGACTATGGCAACGCCGCTTTTTTCAAGCATCTTTTTTGCGATTGCCTTGGTCTCTGCAAGCGTCTTGGTCTCGGCCAGGATGACTTCGGGCGTGCCGGTGCGCCTGCGCCGCGCCACGTCGACCTTTGCAAACCCGCCCACTGACTCGATGGCATCAAGCGACAGGAGCGTGCGCGCAGTCCTTGCATCCATCCGCCCGCGCCGCAGCTCGTCGAGTACCTTGTCTATGTCCAATACCGACAAATTCTGCCCGCGTGATGATAAATATCTAGATCGTTGATATTGCGTCTTGCACGTTCTTTGCTGCCGTATCCATTGCAGTGCGTTCGGCATCATTGAGGTCCAGCTCGATTATCTTTTCAACCCCGCGCCTGCCAATGACTGCCGGCACCCCGAGTGCGATTCCAGAATACCCGTACTCGCCGTCAAGCGGGGTCGATACCGGAACCAGCTGCTTCTTGTCGCGTACGACTGACTCGACTAGCGACGATATTGCGTTTCCAGGTGCGTGGACTGTGGCGCCCTTTAGCTCGATTACCTTGGCTGCCACCTTTTTTGTCGACTCGATGATCTCATCAAGCTTTGGGCCATCAAGCAGCGATGTAAGCGGAATACCCGAGACCGAGGAGTATCTTACAAGCGGGAGCATGTTTACGCCGTGCTCGCCTATAACGAGTCCGCGTATCGAGTCGCGCGAATGCCCGACGGCCCTGTGGATAAACTCCCTAAACCTTGATAGGTCTAGCATCCCGCCCATCCCGGCTATGCGGCTGCGCTCAAAGCCGGTCTCCTTGTGGACGATGTGTACGATTGGATCAAGGGGGTTTGTTACCGGCATCAATATCGCATCGGGGGTGTGTTTTTTGATCTCGCCTGCAATGCCTGCCATGATTCCGGCGTTGATCTTTAGCAGGTCCATGCGCGTCATGCCCGGCTTGCGTCCGGCGCCGGCCACTATAACGACAATGTCAGAACCTGCCATGTCCGCATAGTCGTTGGTGCCGCGCACATCCACGTCGACTCCAAGCTCTGCTAGGACGTGGTTGATGTCCATCGCCTCGCCCTGCGGGAGGCCCTTGGCAATGTCTACTAGAAGAATCTCGTCGTCTAGCTTGCGAAGCGCACTAAAGAGCGCCGCATCGCCGCCGACCTTGCCTGCGCCTATTATCGTGATCAATTGGCACACCTCCCGGCAATGTGTAATTAAATCGTATGCGTTCAGATCCGTGCCTAGATTTTGTCTAAATCAAGAAAAATCGTTGATCGTGTAGACCCAAGTCCGGCATCCGGCGAGGGGGGGGGGGAAGACCGACACCCGGATTCGGCTACAAATAGCAACGGTTCCAAACCAAACCCGTGCGTGCAGGCTATTACGATAACACCCCCATCTTATATACCGGGCAACCAATTCACTTTATGAAAGCCACAAAATGCATCAAAGTACCCCATAATGAGGCCGACAAGATTGCCTGCGTATTTGCCGGCTATCGGTGGATGTTCAACGAGGGCATGAGACTTGGTGCCGAGTTAAACATTACGTCCAAACGAAGACTGTACGAGGCAATATACGGCAAACTCGAACAGGACATCCATTCCCATTACAAGTCATCCTGCATATTCCATGCGGCCTCTACGCTCAAAGCGTGGAAGACCAACCTAAAAAAGGGCCACTGCAACAGGCCGTATCTCAAAAAGCAGGTGGCCAAGATCACCAACCAGGGATACGTGATCAACGGCAACATCCTGAGAATCCCGACAAGGCCAAGAGAGTACGTGTATGTGACCCTAAACGAGTACCATCTCTCAAAACTGGCAGGCCGCAAGACAGGCGAGATCACAATCACCCCCGAGTTCATAATAATCCCATACTCGGAAGACAAGGAAATCACACAGTCCGAAAAATGGGTCGGCATTGACGTAAACTATGACAACACAACTGCCACATATGATGACGGCACGGTGAAAAAGTTTGACACCAGTCCCATCAGGCGGGCCCGGCAGATAATGACAAAGACCATGTCCAAAGTTAGACGCAACGATGACAGAGTCCGCAAAAAGATTGCATCAAGGGCGGGGAAAAAATGCAAGAACAGGCAAGATGCTGTCCTGCACAAAATATCCAAGGATATCACATCAACTGGCCACGGAATAATCCGCGAGGATCTAAAGGGCATAAGAAATCTGGGCAGGCGCGGCGGCGGCCGCTCCAAAAAGGCAAGACGAGACCTCAACACGTGGCCGTTTTTCATATTGTTTAGCATGATAGGGTACAAGGCCTTGTGGGCCGGCCTGCCCGTGATTGCGGTAAACCCGTACGACACCAGCTCAACGTGCTCGGCATGTGGCAAAAAGATCGCCGAAGAGGGCAAAATGGTGCGGTGCATGTGCGGACTGTACGTCGACCGAGACGAAAACGCCAGTAAGAACATACTGGCCAAGGGGCAATGTTCTCCCCGGCTCGGCACGCAGGTGAAGCGATGTGGGAGTGCGCCAGCACTCCGAGTCGATGCGTGTCAGTTCCTAACATCCGTTAGTGAACAGTAACAATACCTATTTGGAATTTAGTGTATATAACGCCTAGTGACGAATATCGCCAAAAGTGGCACGCCCGCATACATTCCCAGGTTTAGCGCAATAACTGCCAGACCCAGTCCCAGCACTTGATAGTCCGAGCCCCCGTCAGCCAGCGACATTATCGACAGCGTTGCAACCATCGGGGTGACCAGGGTGCGCACCACAGCCTGAAACTCTGGACTCTGGCGCTCCAGATCGGCGACTGCCGGCGAGAATGTGTAATAAATGTCATTGAATGCGGACATAAACGTAGCACCAGAGCTTGTCCGGAGCAGCACATTGTCCCGGATCTCGCGCAGCATCTGCACCTGGCCTGCCATCTCTGTCCCGTAGGCGGCCGTAGCTATGAGGCATCCCCCGCCGTTGTCTGTTGCGGGCGCACCGTTTCCAGCCGGGGGCGGCGCGGCATCCCCTCCCACGTTTACCGCAAATGCCGCAGACTGGGGCGTTATCGGGTTGAAAAATATCCCGCTTACCGTTACATTGACATCGTATGCGCCCTCGTCTTCAAGCGGGATGG
>JAHRAL010000082.1 GCA_020027325.1 Cenarchaeum sp.
CGTAGACTCCCTGAGCGTAGAGTACCACAGCAGGGTCGGTACGACTAGGGCAGTCAGCGATGCCACATTCTCACTAGAGGGCGGCAGGGCGCTGGGAATTGCAGGAGAGAGCGGGTGCGGCAAGAGCACCCTTGGCATGGCGCTTATGCGCAGCCTGCCTGCAGATAGCACAACTAGCGGGAGGGTAGAGCTAGACGGCAGGTCGATTCTAGACATGGCAGACGGGGATTTTGACGGGGCATACAGGTGGAAGCAGATTGCAATGGTCTTCCAAGCGGCAATGAACTCGCTTGATCCCGTCTATACCATTGATGCGCAGCTCCGCGAGGTGCTTGCAGGCCACGGATACGGCGGGGACATTAGGGATACGATAAGCCGCGCAATGGGCTCAGTCGGCCTCGATGACGAGGTGCTTGGCAAGTACCCGCACGAGCTTAGCGGAGGCATGCGGCAGCGGGCAGTAATTGCCATGGCACTGCTCCTAGAGCCACGCCTAGTAATTGCAGACGAGCCGACTACTGCGCTTGACGTCCTGGTCCAATCGCAGGTCATCGGGGTCCTAGACAGGCTCAAAAAAACGGGCACATCGATAATCCTCATAACGCACGACCTTGCGCTGTTATCAGAGATTGCAGACGACATTGCAATAATGTATGCAGGCCAGATAGTAGAGTTGTGCTCTGCAAAAGAGATCTATGCCGATGCGCGCCACCCGTACACCCGGGCCCTCATTGAAGCCACGCCGACGCTTGGCAAGAGGCATCCAAAGAGCATACCGGGAACCCCGCCGAGCCTCACAAACCCGGGCGCATCATGCAGGTTCATGGCACGGTGTCCGGATGCGTTCTCAAAGTGCGAGCGCGACCCGCCCGTCTTCAAGGATGGCCCAAGGCACACGCGGTGCTGGCTCTACGAGTAGCGCTTTACTATGGGAAGGCACGAGTCGATTATCCGCAAGACCTCGCTGCGGATTACCTTTTTGTCGATTGACATCCATATGCGGTATTTCTTTATCGCAAACGAGATTATCTGCACCTTTGTGCGCTCCTCCCAGATGAACTCGATTGGGCCGAGGCTCTTGTCAAAGTACGTCTCAAGGTCGGTCTTCATGGCAATGTGCGAGAACTGGTAGCGCGTGTCCTTTTCGTCCAAGAGCGGCTTGAGATCGCGGCGGCGGTCGTATGCCAAAAGGTCGCCGCTCTCGCCAATCATCCCGACAAAGCGTATGACGGGGCTTATTGCCGCAATTGATTCGCAGATAAGGGCGTACTTTTTTCTGACCTTGGCATTCACAGACTCCCTTGGGATCTGGTGTATATTTGCTTGTCGTCAAGCTCGCCGCGCCGGCGGGGCGACGCTTACACATATTTAACTTGGATATTGGGAGCGTCTGCGATGGTCGATACCATAGAGTATGATCTCATTATATGCGGGTCCGGACTGGCAGGACTGCGCGCATCGATTGCGGCGGCCAAGCGGGGCCCGGGACTTCGCATCGGCGTGGTCTCAAAGGTGCAGGTTATGAGGTCGCACTCTGTTTCTGCCGAGGGGGGCACGGCAGCCGTCCTCTTTGAGGACGAGGGCGACACCGTCGAGTCGCACATCTATGACACGGTAAAGGGCAGCGACTTTTTGGCAGACCAGGACGTAGCCGAGCGGCTCTGCCGCGAGATGCCGCACGAGGTATATCAGCTAGAGCACTGGGGAATGCCGTGGTCAAGGCGCAAGGACGGCAGGGTTGACCAGCGTGCCTTTGGCGGGTACAGCTTTCCGCGTGCGTCATATGCGTCAGACAAGGTCGGGTTCTTTGAGATGCAGACGCTGTATGACACGTGCCAGCAGTATGAGAATATCGAGTACCTCAACGAGTGGTTTGTCAGCTCGATAGTACACGACGAGCGGCGCTTTCTCGGGGTGACGGCAGTAGAGATATCTACTGGCACGTTCCACGTGATAAAGGCAAAGGCGTGCATAATTGCGACCGGCGGGGCGGGGCGGATCTATAGCTTTTCAACATACGCACACTCATCCACGCCCGACGGCCTGGACATGGCGTTCCGTGCCGGAATGGCGCTCAAAGACATGGAGTTCGTCCAGTTCCACCCCACGGGAATAATGCCGTCAGGCATTCTCATAACCGAGGGTGCCCGCGGCGAGGGCGGCCACCTTTTGAACAGCGAGGGGCAGCGGTTCATGTCAGAGTATGCGCCAAACAAGATGGAGCTGGCCCCACGCGACATTGTCTCGCGATCCATAATGACAGAGATCAAGGAGGGGCGCGGCCTCAAGAGCATGACGGGTGCGGACTGTGTAAAGCTGGATCTGCGCCACGTCGGCGATGAGACCATACGCCAAAAGCTGGGCGCAATACGCGAGATCTCGATAAAGTTCTCTGGCATTGATCCGTCAAAAGAGCCCATGGATGTAAGGCCGGTCTGCCACTATATGATGGGCGGGATTCACACCGACATCAACGGCAAGACCGAGCTAGAGGGCGTCTGGTCTGCAGGCGAGGCCGCATGCAACAGCACGCACGGCTCCAACCGCCTCGGTGCAAACTCGACGTCAGAATGCATCGTGTGGGGCCGTATAACAGGCGAGCTTGCAGCAGACTATATCAAGGCCGGCGTCCCCCAGGTCGAGTGGCCGCACCACATGGTATTTGCAGAAGAAAAGAGGATCTATGACGGGATATTCCGCGGATCCGGCGATGCCAACCCCTATGAGGTCCGCCAGACACTCACCGATATCATGAACGATCACGCATACGTCTATCGGAGCGAGGAGGGGCTCGCCGAGGGGCTGCGCGAGCTGCGCGAGCTGCGGACCTCCACGTGGAGCCACGTGGACGACAAGGCAGACGAGTACAATACGAACTTTGTCAACGTCATGGAGCTTGACTCGATGTTCCGCATAGCCGAGGTGGTCCTAGTCGGCGCGCTTGGGCGCAAAGAGTCACGCGGCGCGCATGCCCGCGAGGACTATCCGATGCGCAATGATGACCAGTTCCTGCACCACACGCTGGCATACAGCGGTCCGGATGTGCCCGTGATGACTACCTCGCCTGTGACGATAACTAATTACCAGCCCGTGGAGAGAAAGTACTGATGACCGGCGACTCCAACAGGGAGGGGATTCGCGGGATGGCAAACCCGCGCCGTTATGGAATCGAGCGGTTCGCATACATACTGATGAGGATAACGGGGCTCGGGCTGCTGGCATACTTTGTGGCCCACATCTATGAGACTAGTGCGATACTGCGCGGCCGCGCAGGGTGGGACGAGGTCCTGGCAATGACGCAGACAGTAGAGGGCCACATCGTCCTGACACTGGTCATAGGGATGTGCGTCTTTCACACCGTCAACGGGATACGCCTGATGATCGTCCAGGGCGGGATAATGACTGGAAAACCCGGGCGCGCCGACTATCCGTATACGCCGCGCTCACAGAACGCACGCAACAAGATTGCCATATACTCGGCCATAGTCTTGGCCGCCGTTGCAATGATGTACGGCCTGACGGTGATGTTTGGTGAGTTGTAGATGAGGGAGAGCACCATCATAAGGATACACTATGCGACGGCACTCGCATCAGTGGCATTTGTCGCACTCCACGTAATGATCCGCGTCACACAGGGTTTTGCCGACTCGCTAGAGTTTGAAAACGTGGTGGCAAACTACCAGTTCCTGCCGTATGCGGGGATATTGGAGGTGATCCTGGTGCTCCTCTCAATCCACGGCTTTAACGGGCTGCGCGTGGTGCTGCTCGAGATCCGCCAGGGCAGGATGTACGAGCGCGGCGTGACTGTGGCCTGCATTGTGATGATGGTAGCAGTTATAGCGTATGGCTCGCGCACCATATTTGCAATGAACATGGGGGCGTTCTAGCCGTGGCAGGTGTACCATCATCAAAGACCACGACAAGGCTGAAAATAAAGCGATCAAACCCGGCAGCGGGCGGAGCCGAGTCGTATTCAGAGTTTGACGTCGATACCGAGGCCTGGACCACGGTGCTCGATGCGATACTGGCGGCCAAGAACTATGGCGACCATTCCGTGGGGGTCCGGTATTCGTGCAGGCAGGCAACGTGCGGGTCGTGCGGGATGATGATAAACGGCAAGCCGCGCCTTGCGTGCTTTACAAAGATCAGCGAGCTGGACGGCGGCACGGTGACAGTCGAGCCTATGAAAAACTTTCCCATTGTGCGTGATCTGGTCGTGGGATTTGACCGCCTCTTTCGATCGCACCACAGGATAAAGCCGTACATTATCAGCGACGAGGCAGACATTGAGGAGGGGGTGCGCGAGAACAGGCAGACGCCCGAAGAGCTGGAAAAGTACATCCAGTTTGCCGGATGCATAAAGTGCGGGCTGTGCAACTCTGCATGCCCGACCATGGCGACGGACTCGCAGTTTGCAGGACCGCAGTCGCTCGCCCAGGTCTACCGGTATGTGGCAGACACCCGGGACAAGGGCAAAGATGAGCGACTAAAGATCATCGATGACTCGCACGGAATATGGCGGTGCCACTATGCGGGGTCTTGCAGCAAGGTCTGCCCAAAGGGGGTTGATCCTGCTATGGGAATCCAGCTCTTGAAAGGCCACATGCTCGGATTCAGGTAGACGGGGCGTTTGGCTCTGTCTGTGGCTTTGTATCTGTACCCGTCTGTGACTGGCCCGGCTTTGGGCTGTTGTTGACCTGGTTGTTTATCTGCTCGGCCATAAAGTGGTTGGAGACGTTTACCGTGACATTGTCCACGCTTTCAATCTTTAGGAGGTTGTCGTGGATGTCCTGGCATATCTTGAAGCCAAAGACGGCGGGGCAGAACGGGCTGGTAAGGTGGAGGTCTACTTTGATCTCGTTGCCTGCAATGTCGACGTTGTCGATTAGCTCTAGCTCGGTTATGGACGTGTTGATCTCGGGATCCATGATCTTTGAGAGCTCGTCAAATATCTTGACTCGGAGCTGTTTTACGTCCTGTGACATGGCACAACAGAGCGTTGACGCTATATATAACCATTGTAGATGGTCGGGTAATGTATCGCACGCGGCTTGGCGGCAAGCTAGACGGGGACGTGCTGGCATACGTCTCATCAATGGCAGATGATGCGGCAATTGCGCGCCATGACATACTGGGTAGCATCGCACACACAGTCATGCTGTCAGAGTCCGGGCTGGTCTCGCGCAAGGACGCATCTGCAATACTTGGCGCGCTGCTGGCAATAAAGCCTGGGTCGCTAAAGGGCGGAGGCGGTGCAGAGGACATCCACGAGCTAGTCGAGGCCAAAGTCGTGGCGCGCGCAGGCGATGCCGGACGGCGCCTGCACACTGCGCGCTCGCGCAACGATCAGGTCTCACTTGACATCAGGATGAAGCTGCGCGATGACATCAATTCCATCTCTGCACTTGCTGCCGAGCTTGTCGGCGCGCTGCTAAAGGTCGCATCAAGGCACACCAAAACCGTAATGCCGCTTTACACCCACCTCCAGCATGCACAGTATGGGACGCTTTCACACTATCTTTTGGCGTATGCCGATTCGCTGTTGCGCGACATCGACAGGCTTGCATCCGCATACGGGCGCATCGACTGCTCCCCGCTCGGTGCAAGCGCCATAGGAGGCACGAGCCTAAAGATCGACCGCAGGCGCACAGCAGGGCTTTTGGGGTTTGGTGGGATTGCAGAAAACTCGATTGATGCGACAAGCTCGCGTGACCACGTCGCAGAGTATGCTGCCGACATTGCAATAATGATGTCCGGTCTGAGCAGGATGGCAGAAGACCTGGTGATATGGTCTACCAGCGAGTTTGCATTCATAGAGCTTGGCGATGCAATCTCGTCGCCTTCAAGTGTCATGCCGCAAAAAAAGAATCCAGACGTACTCGAGCTGACGCGGGCCAAGGCAGCTGATGCCATCGGCCAGCTCGTCTCAATTCTTGGCGCATCAAAGGGGCTTGCGACGGGGTATGGGCGCGACTTGCAGCAGGCAAAGATTCCCGCATGGCGTGCGTCGCAGACGGCCGCCGGTGCGCTTGCCGTAATGCGCGCAGTAATTTTGGGAATGAGTGTAAGCAAAGACGGGATGGCGCGTGCTACCTCGTCTGGATACCTTGATGCACTCGAGGTTGCCGAGACGCTAGTAGCTGACAATGGCGTCCCGTTCAGGGATGCACACGGCGTGGTGGCAAGGCTTGTCAGGATGGCTCACGACGCAGGCGTCGGGCTTGGCGAGCTAGACGCCGGGCAGCTCCGCAAGGCACAGGCGGGCATCAGGATTCCAAAGGGCGCACTGGTGCGCGCAATAGCGCAGGCAGGCCCGCAAAAGGCGCTCCAGCGCAGAAAGTCCAGGGGTTCTGCAGGGTTTGCCGAGCAGTCAAGAATGCTCCGCTCAAGGACTGCCGCACTCGGGGCCGCAAGAAAGGCCATATCGCGCAGGGAGCGCGTCGTTTCGAGGGCATACCGCGTACTAGAGCAAAAGGCGCGCAGATTGTCTAGTGGATAAACCGCGGAAGCCGCTGTACTGCGTGCGCAACAGAGAGCCGTCCGGGGCCTGCGACGATTATCAAGAGGGCGGCGGCCAGCAGTGCAAGGTCAAACTCGTATCCGCCGTCTCCTGCAAACGACTCGAATCCCTTTACGACAATCATTGCAGCCAGCATGATTATCGCAATTATAGA
>JAHRAL010000101.1 GCA_020027325.1 Cenarchaeum sp.
CAAGCTCTTTTCGCTCCTCTTTTGTCATACGCTCTCGGGCCTCCTTTTCCCTGTCTACTAGCGCGTATGCCTCTGCAAAGTCAATGTCCTCATACCTTGTATTCTTGTACTCTGATCCCAGCTGGCGCGCAAAATCGGCTGTAAAGTTTTTCTGAAAGACCGTATCCTGGACGTACGGCGTGTCCTTTTTCTTTGCCCATTGGTAGACCATCTCTTCTTGGAGGATGTCGAGCTTTAGGCGCTTTCCACCGATCTTGACAGAGACGTGCTTTGTCTCAAAGGCAGGGGGGAAGAGGATTCCGTTATGCTCTAGCGTCTTCCACTTCATGCACGAGCACCGGCCATACCAACTGGAAAAAACCCGAACTCGTGCGTATATCAACTTTGGCTAGAATCACGGAACGATCTCGGCGCTGCCAAACAGAACACTGAAAGGCTCGCACCATATCAGCACATTGTCATACTTTTCTAGGTCGACGTCGGCAGGTATATCGTAATTCTGGTTGCCTCTGTTGGCCTTTAGATCCCCGAGGCTGACATAGTCTGATGCGGACTTGTCAGTTGCCAGATAGACCTTGAGGGCCGGCCCGTTCGTAGATCTAAAGTCTTCTAGGCGCAGTATGGTCTGATCCTGGCCTACCGAATAGACGCTTGCAGTGCCTTGTGCATCGTGGATGCCGTCACCGACGCCCACAAACGTACCCATTAGCTCTAGTACGATGCCATTGTCCCCCATGTTCTCGTCGGACATCATGTCGTCAGTCATGCCCAGGGTCAGATCGCGGTCGTCGGCTCTCATGGAGACGTCCATGCTCTCAACGTCGCGGGCCATGCTGTCAATGTCGTCCCTGATTTCTGTTATCTCGTCGGAGCCCATCATCTCACTTTGTCCCTCTGCAACGCTGACTATCCTCTGGCTTGCAGCTTCGACATCTTGCATCATCTCCTCGACTGCCATTGCATCGTCATCATCTGTGGTCTCTATCATTTCCAGAGTATCGCCAAACTCTTCGACCTCTAGCATCAGATCCATCAATGCCTCCTTTTGGTCAGAGTCTAGCGCCCCGCCTGTCGGCGTGTTGCGGACAACTGGAAACTCTTCGTCAATGGTGGACTCTGTAAAGTACGGACTCACTCCATAAATTGCCCCGCCTCCTATTGCTACGGCGATGATTATTGCAATGATGCCCTGTTTTTTCAAGTGCCCTCAAAACAGATGGCACGTATATAAACCAAATATGCGGTCTTGACAATAAAGTATGTCTGACTTGTCGGATTGTCGTCTAACATACCATGCAACACGCCATACGGGTCGTTAAATACGACCACCATCTACTGGCTCTGTTTCATAACTCGTCTATTATGGCGTTCTACACTGCAATCATCCCCTCTATTTTGACCTCCCTAACCCCCGTCAGATCCCATGTCGATCAACTTGTTGTAAAGGTGCGCCTTGATGGCCACTTCACGCACTATTTTATCCCAGTCGACTGCCGTTACAGATTCGCCAAATACGCGTTTGTATGTAGAGAACCCAGTTTCGGAGGACTCTCTTTGATAATAGTCGTTTTCCTTTAGCCACTTTTTCCGATTTTCCAATTTCTGTTTTCGTGTAAGAAACTTTCCGATGTTTTCAGGACCCCCGAAGAGCTGGTCAGTTACCAGATCTCTGCGCATTGAAGAGCCGCGTGCATTAATGATCGAGTTGATCGGGACCTTGAATACTGGCGTGACGCCCATCTTTTCACAAAAGTTCATGTTGTTTCTTGTCGCATAGATGCCGTCGCCATAAACAACCATCCCATGTCCGGGTTTGCGTGCGCCCTTGCGGCTTGTGCGCGGTGAACCGTTTGGTTTTTTGCCCGATTTGCGAGTCTTTTGCTGATATTCGTTGCGTGCGTTAATCACGGCCCGTAGCAGTTTTGGAAACTGGGTGACCTCGGCAGTATGCTCGTCGGTTACCGTCAGGGCGAGGAACTTTTTGTCTTTGGTGTTTGTTGCCAGTGTGATGCGGATGAATCCCGTATTGATTGACCACTTTACCCTCTTCCAATCCCCGCCCTTGGCAAGTTTGATTCCGCTGCCATCAAATGAGACGCCAATCTTTTCGACATCGCCGGTAAAAGAGTTTGAGAATGTAAACACGCCGTCGTGTTCCGCATACCCGATGTCCACGGTAGACGACCTTCGCCATATCTGGACAAAGGCTATTCTAAACTTCTCGTCCAATGATTCGGCGAGCAGTCCCTCCATCTGCCTGTATCCGATGCCAATCAGGGCTCGGATCAATACCAGCTGCAGTACCAGCGAATCCGGGCAGACAAATGGCCTGCCCTGCTTTTTCTTGTTCATTGATGCAATTTCACACTCCAATTCATCACAGTTGTTCTCAAGGACTAGCATCTTTCCCTGCTTGACGTATTTTGCGTCTGCGCTGGATGTCAATACGCAGGTATTTACCGAGCTGATCCTTTTGTTTTTCGGTCAATTTGCATAATTTTAGGCAC
>JAHRAL010000104.1 GCA_020027325.1 Cenarchaeum sp.
AATGGCAGTGCGCAGAAGGCATATAGAGTCGATGGATTCAAGCAAACGGGAGTATCCTGATTCTGACAAACGCGATTTTTTATACCCTGATGAAAAATACACCCACAAGCCCGGAACGCCGTTAAAGCGAAGATTACTCTAAATGCGGGCAGCTGCTAGCTATAGATACGATCCAAAGTTCATGTGACTAGATAACCCGTCCCAAATAGCAGATCATTATGCATACTGGGAATCGTATGAATAAAGGGCTGCGTAAACTGTATGGGAATTGCTATTGGATAACAGAGAAACACAACACCAAACAGTTCCAAGCAATGATTATATCGGGGATGTGCCACATACTGCGGAATGGGCGGCGATCTCTTGTGAACGGCATACCTGGCTCAAAATCCACGATAGCACTTGCAGCATACATTGCAATGGAGTACCTTGGCGTGGCCATTGCAAACATTGGAGATCGGGTTGGGTTTACCTGGAGTCCCAAGACGCGTAAATTCTACAACGTCAAGATCAAACAGCAGGCAATTGACCTTTTTTGGGAGCTGGTTGCGGGTAGCAGGAACTTTCGGCCGGATGTGCCCATATACCTGATCGCCGTTACCTGCAATACCGACATTTCTGTGAATGCCACGCTGAGATGGGCGTATGAAATACTGACACTGATAACCAACCAACCACTCTTTGGATACTGGATAAACAAGGCAGGCAAGCGGCATCTGGATGCTGTCCTTCCTGCACAGTTTATATGCGAGTCTGACGCAATAAAAATGGCTAAGAAATATGAGCAAGACTATATCGTCCGCATCCGCCCAAACGGAAAATACGCCACGATCAAAATTAGATGAGTGGACCATAAAGAACACGTTTGCACCCAATTGTGAAAACAAGTACTTTACCCCCGCAACGCTGTTTGGCGCATGCAGGTATGCCTCGTTGTACGATGATCTGCCAGAAGAGGGCAAACGAATGGTCAATGCGTATGAAAAAGAGTATCTCAAAAGATGCACAAAGCCAGGTGATCCACCCAAAAGGATCCCACTACCTCCTGATGATATTACCATAATCACCTAAACACTGGCGTGAACTATTCGCACAAGACACGACGGCACTGGGCAGGCGAATATGGCACAAAATATCTGGTATCTTTCTTGCAACTTATATGCAAGCATGGCACAATAATGATGGCTAAGAAATATGAGCAAGACCACATCATCCGAATCGACCCAGACGGAGAAGTGGTCACGATCAAAATTCGATGATTGGACCATAAAGAACACGTTTGCGCCCAACTTCAAAAACGAGTACTTTGACCCCGTAACGCTGTTTGGCGCATGCAGGTATAGTTCGTTGTATAATGATCTGCCAAAAGAGGGCAAGAAGATGGTCGATGCGTATGTGGAAGAGTATCTTAAAAGATGCACAAAGCCAGGCGATCCCCCTAGAGATATCCCCGACCTGCCCGATAATATCACCATAATCACCTGAATGTTATTGCAAACTATTCAATCACACCTCATTGGATACTGGGTAAACGAAGGTGGAACAAAATATTCGACTATGAATCAAGCTCCATGCCCGCGTCTTCACACCAAAAGTCATTCTCAGACACGATTTACGCCCCGCCTTTGTTCATACACTTCCAGTATGCATGATGCTCTCCTATTTGGGACAGGTTATCTGGTCGCATGAACTTTAATTCGTATCTATAGGGGGGCAGAGTAGCGATGACGCGACGCCCGTCTGTAGATTCTGTGAAAGCGGACATGCTTTGGGGATGCGACAGAGTACTGTGGGCTGAGATCACCCGCTCTGGATCTTTTATCAAGAGAGATCGTCCTTTTCTGCCGATCGATTTTACTTGCTCTTGGCAGGTTTATCGGGGGAATTTTTCGGGGTTTGCAATGTATGCCGGCTCAAACATGAACTCCTTGCCAGACGGTATGATGAGGCCCTTGTCCGGCGCATACTGGAATTGGTCGTCGCCCCCGCTACCCCAGCTGTTGAGGGTTTCCACAACCGCCGATCTTGATATCCCACCCGGAAGCCATTTCTGCTTTTCCTTGATGTATTCCGCTACGATCCGACCATAGTCTTTTGGCAATTTGGATTGTACTGTTGCCATCCTGCTTTAGATTATGGTGCGTCTTATATTAGAGTCGATCCGTAATTGAGAAATTCACCAAATTTCGTGCCTAAAAACCAACATTATGGCCAATTACGGATAGACTCTACTGACCTTTCGTTGTACTCCGAGCCTGCAATAGAGTTTGCACGGTGCCGCACCTTTGGTCGGCCTCATGCCCTGATTGCTGTAAACTCTGCCAGGTGTTCCAGTCCGTCCCTTGACGGGTGCTCTGGCATTTTATCTAGTGCGTTGCGTGCCGCATCTGCATACTCTGTGAGCATGGCCTCCATCCTGTCAAATGCTGCGCGCGGGTCCGATCCCTGCTTGATTAATGCGTTGAATAGCTTGTCCTCATTGTTCCAGTCGATGAGGTCGTCGCGTATCTGGTATGCGATTCCAATGCTGCGCCCAAAGTCCGTCATTGCAGATACCTGCGCATCAGTACCGCCTGCAATGACTGTGCCAATCCTGGCTGCCGCCTCAAACGCAGTGGCAGTCTTGTACCTGATGACCTTGATATAGTCATCAAACGTAATGTCTGCCACTGCCCCTATCGTGCCCTCTAGCACCTCGCCTTCGCTCATCAGCATTGCAGTCGTTGCCAGGTCGCGTGTCACCCTTGGGTTGTCTAGCTTTGATGCCATGTTTAGTATCATTCCTAGCACAAAGTCGCCTGTCAGTATTGCGGTATTGTATCCGTATTTTATGTGGAATGGATCCATCGTCCTGCGCTGCGCCTCGTTGTCGATAATGTCGTCGTGGATGACGGACTCTGTGTGGAGGAATTCCACTGCGCATGCGGCAGTGTATGTCTGCTCTGTGATGGTGCCAACCGTGTCTGTTGCAAGGACGAGTATGAGCGGCCTAATGCGCTTGCCGCCGGTGATTGCGTATCTGAGCGGTCCTGCAAACTCTGATTCAGAGTAGATTTTGATCTCTGCGTCTAGTGCCTCGTTGATCTTTTTTATGTGGGTGCCATAGCGAGCCTGTAGCGGGTTTTGGGTGCTGTCTGGCGCTGTGCCCATCAGGGTCCAAGCTGTGCGATCCTTGATTTAAGATTAACGTGGTGCTCCAGTCGGGACTTTCAACCACGTTGTGTGGAATTTGAACCCGAGATCATCGCCTTGAAAGGGCGATATGCTTGACCGG